>DATJTQ010000249.1:0-3026 GCA_035503355.1 Solirubrobacteraceae bacterium | reverse complement strand
GGAGTTCGTCTGGAACCTCGTCACCTTCGAACTGCGCGCGCAGATGAACGCCACCGCCGCGCCGCTACAGCGCGGACACAGCGAGTTCGAGCGTGCCGGCCTGGAGATGGCGCCCTCGACGCTCGTGGCCCCGCCGCGCGTCGCCGCCGCGCGCTGCGCCATGGAATGCAAGGTGGTCCACGCGGTCCAGCTGAGCGATCTCGACGGCCGCAGTGTGGACCAGCACCTGGTGGTCGGGCAGGTGGTGGGGGTCCATCTCGACGAATCGGCGATCGTCGACGGCGCGGTGGACACGGCTCGGCTGCGGCCGGTGGCGAGGCTGGGAGGGCCGGCCGACTACACGGTCGTCACCGATGTGTTCCGGATGACGCGGCCGGTCGAGTAGCCCGCTGGTGGGCCGTTGGCTGGGGTTGTGATCGGGAGGCTGGTCGGAGGGGTCCCGTGTGGCGGGGGCACTGGCGTTGACCAACGGCATTGACTGGGGAAGGGGGCAGGTTCGGCCCCGCGGAGCCCTGATCGAAGCGGCCGACGACGTCTGGCGGGGGCTGTGAGAGGTTTTGCCTGATGGGAAATGCGTTTGGGCTTAGGCGGCTGCTGGTTGGAGGGTGACGGTGTGACCGAGTTCGTGGAGTTTGGCGACGAGTCGTTTGGTGGCGCGTTCGGGGTCGCGGTGGGTGAAGTAGGCGCCGCCGAGTTCGCGGTAGGTCTCGCCGGTGCTGAACATGTGCCAGTAGGCGACGATGATTGAGTGTTTGACGGCGCCGAGCGCGCGGCCGTGTCCAATCCGTGGGCGTAGCCGTTGGTATTGCGCGGCGAGGTAGGTGCCCTTGCTGCGGGTCGCGGCCAGGGCCGCTTCTTCGAGGGCGATTCCGAGCCACTTGGAGCCTTTGCGGGTTCGGCCGCTGCGGCGTTTGCCGGCGGATTGGTCGTTGCCGGGGCAGCGGCCGGCCCAGCTGGCGAGGTGCCCGGCGGTCGGGAACACGGTCATGTCGACGCCGATCTCGGCGACCATCACCTCAGCGGTGCGGCGGGCGACGCCGGTGAGGCTGCTCGCGAGCTGGACGCCGGCCGCGAAAGGGCCGAGTTGCTCGGCGATCGCGTCTGAGAGCCGGTCGATCTGCTCGTCGAGGAAATCGAGGTGGGAGAGGATCGCGCCGATCACCAGGGCGTGATGTGGCTCAAAGCGGCCGGCCAGCGCTTCTTTGAGCGCTGGAATCTTGACCCGAAGCCGGCCTTTGGCGAGATCCGCGAGGATCTCCGGATCGGTCGTCCCGGTGACCAGCGCGTCCAGCATCGCCCGGCCCGAGGCGCCGAGAATGTCGGTGGCGACACAGTCGAGTTTGATTCCGGTGTCTTCCAGCGCTTTGTGCAGCCGGTTGGCCTCGCGTTGGCGTTCGGCGATCTGCGTCTTGCGATACCGGGTCAGCGTCCGCAGCTGACGCTGTGGCTTGGGCGGGACGAAGCTGCCACGCAGCAGCCCGGCTTCCATCAGCTGACAGAGCCACTGCGCGTCGCTGATGTCGGTCTTGCGGCCGGGGACCTGCTTGACGTGCCGGGCGTTGCACAGCGTCAGCTCGAAGTCGTCCTCCAACACGTGCCACACGGGCTGCCAATAGACGCCGGTCGCTTCCATCGCGACATGCGTCACGCCAAACGCTGCCAGCCAGTCGCGCAGCGCCATCAACCCGGCGACGGTCGTTGAGAACTGCGCCAGCCGCGGCTCTCGAGCGCCTGCGCTACCTGGCACCCGGACGCAAGCGGTCACCTGCGCCTTGTGCACGTCCAGCGCGCCGACACGCTCATAGATCGTCTCCATCCAGCCTCCTCCAGCGGTCGATCACGGTCAGGATCGTTGCCCGCAGGGGCCTCCAGAACAGACGAGTCTGATGGGCGCGCTCACAGCGGCAGTCCGGGAATCCCGGGGAGACACCCACGCCAAACTAATAACGGGCGCGCAGGCACCAAGCAAAAAACGGCGTCAGCAGGCAACCACCGAATCCTCGCCCATTTCACCCGCCCGCGGAAGGCCGAAGGCCAGGACAACTAATACAGGCGGCCCTGATCACCTGTCCTGAGCCTCGTTTGAGGGGGGGCGTGGGATAAAAACACGCTATGAGCAGGAAAATATCCCACTGCCCCCCGGGCCGGGGTCCCTGTATGAGGCAGAGGCTCTCACAGGCCGGTCCATCCCCCTTTCCCCAGTCAATGCCGTCGTCCGACGCTCGTGCCACCGCCACGCGGGACCCCCGCCGCTCGCAGTGAGCGGCCGCATAGTAAAGTAAATTTATAAGTTTACTTGTCTACCGGGTCCTCACGCCGACGCGGTGGCGGTCTGCTCGTCGGGTGCCCCGGCCTCGGAACCCTCGGCATCGGCGGGCGATGCCGGCGGCGGCCCGCCGAGGATGCGCAGGGCGTCGGCGGGGATGTGCACCGCCACCGGGGTGCCCTGGGCAAAGCCCTCGCCCTCGCCGGTGTTGGCGATCGAGGCCTGTAGCTGGGTGCCGGTGGCCAGGCGCACCATCACCTGGAGGCTGGCGCCGACGTACACCGTGCGCTCGATCATGCCGGGCAGGCAGTTGCCGCGGTCGGCGCCGTGGGCGAGCAGCTGCACGCGCTCGGGCCGGGCGACGATCTTGACCGGTCCTGAGCAGTTGAGGTCGCCGGTGGCCGCGCGCAGCTGGAAGTCGCCCACCGCGACGGTGCAGTGCTCGGGGCCGCGGTCGACGGCATCGGCGTCCATCAGGTTCGACACGCCGAGGAAGTCGGCGACGAAGACGGTGGCCGGGCTCTCGTAGACCTCCTCCGGGGTGCCGATCTGCTCAATGCGGCCGTCGCTCATCACCGCGACCCGGTCGCTCATGCTGAGCGCCTCCTCCTGGTCATGGGTGACGAACACGAAGGTGATCCCGACCTCCTCCTGCAACGCCTTGAGCTCGAGGCGCAGCTGCTTGCGGATCTTGGCGTCCAGCGCCCCGAGCGGCTCGTCCAGGAGCAGCACCGCCGGGCGCAGGACCAGGGCCCGCGCC
>DATJTQ010000248.1:0-37323 GCA_035503355.1 Solirubrobacteraceae bacterium | reverse complement strand
GCCCCGATGAAGCGACCTGGATCGCGAACGAGGATGACCGGGTCAAGCCCACTCGGGCAATGTCACTCGTCAAAGGAGAAACGCCGTGTCGCGCAAGGTGTTTGACCAGCTCACCAGCGCCGGCGGCATCGTCGCCGTCGTCGTCCTGCTCGTCGCGGGCGGATTGCTGACCTGGGGTCACAGCTTCGTGAACTCAAACGTCCGCCATCAGCTGGCTCAGCAGAAGGTCTACTTCCCGTCCAAGGCCGCTTTTGCGCACCCCAAGGCGGGAACCGAGATCACACCGTCGATGATCCCATCGGTGTCGCAGTTCGCCGGCCAAGAGCTGCTCACCGGCGCCCAGGCGAAGGTCTACGCCGACGACTTCATCGCCGTCCACCTCTCGGAGATGCCCTACCACGGCGTGTACTCCAAGATCAGCCAGGCCGCTCTGGCCAGCCCCACGAACACCCAGCTCCAGACACTGGAGCAGACCTCGTTCCGCGGCACGACGCTCCGCGGCCTCTTGCTCGAGGCCTACGCCTTCTCCAAGATCGGTCAGATCATGCTCTGGGGCGCGATCGCCTCATTCCTGCTGGCGCTGGTGATGGCCATCCTGGTCGCGCTGGGCCTCGCCCATGCTCGCCGCACCGCACCGGAGGCGCAGATGTTCACCGCCAACGCAGAAGCCGCCACCTCCTGATCGGGTCCTCACCGCTCGGACGCTGAGCTAGCGTGGTGGTGATGAACTCGGAACGCACGGGGCAGCTGCGCCTCAACGCCTATCTGCGCAACTCGGGTTACCACGAGTCGGCGTGGAAGGTCTCCGACGTCGACCCCGCCGCCGTCCTGGACCCCGCCTGGTACGTCCGGCTGGCACGGATCGCCGAGGAGGCGGCGATCGAGACGATCTTCCTGCCCGACAGCCCCGGAGAGGCGGAGTTCCGCTCCGAGTACCTCCCGCGGTCGTTCATCGACCCGGTGCAATTGCTGACCGCGGTGGCGATGGCGACCGAGCGGGTCGGCCTGATCGCCACCGCGTCAACCACCTACTCCTCACCGTGGGACCTGGCGCGCCGGTTCGCCACCCTGGACATCATCAGCCGCGGCCGGGCGGGATGGAACATCGTCACCACCGTCGAACCCGCGGCGGCGGCCAACTTCGGTGAGCTGCCCCATCCGCCGCGGGAGGAGCGCTACGCGCGGGCCGACGAGTTCGTGGAGGTGGTCCTGGCGCTATGGGACGCGTGGGAGGACGACGCGTTCGTGGGCGACAAGACGACCGGGGTCTGGGCGGACCCGGCCAAGCTGCACCCCCCGCGCTTCGATGGGCGCTGGTTTCACGTGGCCTCCTACCTGCCGTTTCCCCGTTCACCCCAGGGCCATCCATTGCTGGCCCAGGCCGGCTCCTCCGGTCCCGGGGTCGCACTCGCCGCCAAGTACGCCGACGTCGTCTTCACGCCCCAGAGCGACATTCCCTCGGGCCGGGAGTTTCGCGCCCGGCTGCGCGAGCAAGCTGCGGCCGCGAAGCGTGACCCTGACCAGATCGCGGCGCTGCCCGGCCTCTCGTTCGTGCTCGGTTCGACCGAGGCCGAGGCCCGCGCTCGCCGCCAGGCTCTCGAGGACGCCGCCAGCGGCGAGTTTCGCTGGCGCAACCTGGCCAATCTCGCCGGCCTGGACTTCCGGACGATCGACCCTGACGCCCCCTTCCCGCCGGAGCTGTTGGAGGCGGCCCCCAAGACGAGCTTTGGGGCGTCCATCTACAAGCTGGCCAGCGCGCAGCCGACGAGCTTCCGAGCGGTCGCCGCGCAGCTCTCGGCGCTGCCCGGTGGGCTGGACTTCGTCGGCACGCCCGAGCAGATGGCGGATCTGATGTCCGACTGGTACCTGGCCGGCGCCTGCGATGGGTTCACGCTCATGCCCCACCTGCTCCCCGACGAGCTCTCCACGTTCGTGCGGGAGGTCGCCCCCATCCTCGAGCGCCGCGGCCTGCGGACCGGCGAATACACGGGTCACACCCTGCGCGAGCACTTCGGGCTGCCCCGCCCCCCCGGACGCACCGCGGCCCCGCACTGACCACGGCGTAGACGGATACCCGTCGGACGGTACTCAGGATGGCGTGACGGGCTGATCCACCGTCCCGGCGGTGAGCGGCGCCAGCAACGGCCGTAGGTCGCGACGCGCCAACGCCGCTCCGGACGTTGGCGCGCGCACCTGGACGGAGTCAGAACTTGCCGTTGGCGGCGAGGTTGAGTGCGAACGAGAGGTTGAACCCAGCACCGTTGACGTCCCACGGCTGCGAGGCCCAGACGTAAGCATCGACGTCGCGCCTCGCGATCGCTGCGTCGCCGCGAGTCAGGTGCCAGCGGGAGTTGGTGACGTCCGTGGTGGGCGGGATTCCCGTCCGCTGACAGAGGGTCTGGCTCCTCGAGGAGCACCGTGGCGTGTCGTTCGAAGGCCCTGACACCTGCCCGGCCAGATACGGCTGTCCGTTCTGGGCGGTATTGACCAGGAAATGCTTGCCGGTGACGCCGTGGCTGTCGAGGTAGGAGACGATCTGCGCTCCGTACTCGAGCTCCTGGCTCATCGAGCCGTACTGGGTGTCGTTCACCGAGAACCCCCGCGCGTAGCGGATCCCATTGCGCATCAGCAGGGCACCCTGTTCTGCGGGCGACAGCCAGCCGAAGGCGCCGGCGTCGATATACACGGTGGTGTGGGGATCGCCCGAGAGGACCTTGGCACCGTAGACGTCGATCTGCTCCGGCTGCTGGCTGGAGGTGCGCGCGGCGAACGGCAGGTCGATCTGCTCGATCACCAGGGCCCGCGCCTGGCCGATGCCGGCCGCCAGGCCTCTGTACCAGTGCTCTGAATCCGCGACGTTCCAGCTGCCCTGGCCGCTCCACGCGCCTTCCCAGGGGCTGAGCTCGAACGTTCCGAACTGTGCCAGCGCCTTGGGATCGCCCTGCTGAGTGTCCTGCACCACTTCCGCGGCCACGCTCTTCATGCGCGAGCTGCCCACCCAGTGGCCGATGAACAGCGCGCGAGGCTTGAGCGCGAGCCTGCCGAGCAACGCCTTGCGCTTGCCTGAAGCCGAGGCGTAGGCGTTCCATAGCGAATCGGCCGACCCTTCATACGGCCTCCAGTCGGTCCCGGCGAGCGGGTTGGAGCGCGGAGCGCCCTTGATACCGCCGTTCGCCGTTCCCGCCCACGCCCCGGACGCCGCAAGACACAACCCGACAATGACCGCCACCATCGCGGCGACACCACGTACCACGGACACCATTCGCATCGACCCCCTCATTGAGTCTGGTCTACGTCACTGGCGCCGACCCACCACGATCCCCTGGCGGCGCATCTGATGTGGGGCAGCATATCCGCGGGCTGGTGTCATCGGACTGACAAACATCATTGCCGGAGTGTTCTCGGCCGCAGCGGCGGACCCTAACTCAAGTATGTAGATTGATGGAGTCATATTGCGCCCGACGCCCGCTCGACCGATCACGACCTCATTCCGACGACCCCGGGCCCGGATAGGATCGGCCGATCAAGCCTCGCCGCGACCGAGGCTGCCACTGACCACGGGAAGGCTCAGTACCCCTGCGATGTTGACGTGCTGGTCGTGCTCGTTGTGGTCGTCTTCGTCGTCGCCGTCTTCGGCGCCGTCGTGGTGTGCTTCGTCGTCACCGGAGGGGTCCGAGCGGTCGAGGTCGACTTCGTGGTCGTGGTCGTGGTCGTCACGGGAGCGACGGGGGTGACCGGCGCGACGGTCGTCGTCACGGCCGGCGCCGGAGTGCTCACCGCGGTCGTCGCGGTGGTGCTGGTGGAGCTGTGGGTGACGGGAGGCTTCTTGTGGCGGGCCTTCTTGTGGTGCGCGGCGCGCTTACGCGGCGCGGCAGCGGCTGACGACGTGGAGCTCGAGGTGCTGCTGGAGGAGGTGGAGCTCGTCGAGACGGTCGAGGTGCTGGAAGCACTCGAACCGCCGGCACTCCCACATCCCGCGATCACCAGGCCTGCCACGACTGTCAGCAGCGCTGCCTTCATCCGTGCTACTCCCCTGTTCGCTCTCGGTCTTGGAGCGCAGGCTAACAATGGCTGACGCGGCCGTGGGAACTGGAACTCCGCCCGGCCCGCCCGGGCCGGGCGCGGAGCCGGCTAACACCCAGCCACCCGCGGAGCCGGAGTACGGAGCCCGCTCGAGCTGGCTCCTGGTGGTCTGTTGCGTCGCCCAGTTCATGGTCATCCTCGACCTGAGCATCGTCAATGTCGCGCTGCCCTCGATCCAGTCGGCGCTCGCCTTCTCCTCCGCGGACCTGCAGTGGGTGGTGGACGCCTACGCGATCGCGTTCGCCGGCTTTCTCATGCTGGGCGGCCGGGTGGTGGACAGCTTCGGGCAGCGCCGGACCTTCGCCATCGCCCTGTTCGCCTTCGCCATCACCTCGCTGGTCGGCGGCGCCGCGCAGAGCCGCGGGATGCTCATCGGCGCGCGCGGGGTTCAGGGACTGAGCTGCGCCTTCATGGCCGCGTCGTCGCTCGCGATCATCACCTCCTCGTTCCCGGCCGGGCCCCAGCGCCATCGGGCGATCGGCCTGTGGGCGGCGATGAACGGCGCCGGCGGGGCGGCCGGGACACTGTTCGGCGGGATCATCACCCAGGAGCTCAGCTGGCGCTGGGTGCTGCTCATCAACCCCCCGATCGGCATCGCCGCCGCCGTGATCGCCTGGAGGGTGGTGACCGAGCGCCGCCGCGCCGATGGCCCGCGGTCCTTCGACCTCGCGGGGGCACTGACTCTCACGATCGGCCAGATGGTGCTCGTCTACGGGGTCGTCGAGGCGGGTCTACGCGGCTGGCACGCCAGCCTCGCCCTCGGCCCGATTCTCGGCGGGCTCGCGCTGCTGGCCCTCTTCTGCGTCATCGAGACCCGCGCCACGGCGCCGCTGGTCCCCTTCAAGGAGCTGACCAAGCCGCTGCGCGACGCCAACACCATCGTGCTGCTCTTCAGCGCCGCGCTGTTCCCGATGTGGTACCTGGGCTCGCTCTATCTCCAGCAGGTCCTCGGCCTCTCGCCCCTCAAGACGGGCCTCACCTTCCTGCCCATGGCCCTGACGATCATGGTCGTCGCGCGTCGCGCCGGGGCGCTCGTGGCCCGCTTCGGCGTCCGGACGGTGCTGGGCAGCGGCCTGGCCATGATGACCGCGGGGATGTTGCTGTTCACCAAGATCGCGTCGAGCGGCTCCCCCATCGTCTACATCGTGATCCCGGGCCTGCTGACCGCGGCGGGGATCGGAATGTCGATCGTCCCCTCGACGATCGCGGCCACGCAGGGAGCCAAGCAGGGGCAGGCGGGACTCGCCTCGGGGCTGGTCAACACCTCGCGCCAGATCGGCGGCGGGCTGGGCATCGCAGTGCTGATCACGCTGGCCACCTCACGCACCAGTCACCTGATCGGCGGCGGCACCGACGTCTCCCAGGCGCTCACCGAGGGCTTCCGGCTGGCCTACTACATCGCTGCCGGCCTGTGCGCGGCAGCGGCCCTGGCGACCCTCGCCTGGGTGGCCAAGGCCCCGGCCGCCGATCAGGCCGGCCCGTCGGTCGGGCGGCTGAGCGCGCCGCTCGCCGTCGGGACCGTCATCGCGGCGTTCGTTGTCGTGGCGTTCGCCTTCGGCGGCTCCCACGGCGCGCCGATCGGCGCCTACACCACCAACGGCGCGTACACCTTCGCCTCCCAGCCGTCACTGCATCCACCCGTGGTCAAGCCCGACATGCCGACCGCGACCGGCCAGCTCGCCTCCGGCGACATCTTCCTCGCCAACTTCTATGACCTCAACTACCCGCCGATGGTTGGCCAGAGCGGGCCGCTCATCCTGGACAACCATCTTCAGCCCCTCTGGTTCAAGCCCGTACCGACCGACGTTGTCGCCTCGAACCTGAGCCTGCAGTCCTTCGACGGCAAACCCGCGCTGGCGTGGTGGCAGGGGGTCGTCTCTGACACCGGCGCCACCGACAGTGGCGAATACGTCATCGTCAACCAGCACTACCAGACGGTGGCCACCCTGCACGCGACGGGCGGGTGGGTGCTCACCACCCACGAGATCGCCATTCAGGGCCACGACGCGTGGGTCACCGTCAACAAGAACCTGCCGATGGACCTGTCCCATTACGGGGGCGCCTACAACGGGGCGCTCATCGACTCCGCCGTCCAGGAGTACGACCTCACCACCGGCAAGCTGCTCTACACCTGGGATGCCCTCAAGCACATTCCGCTGAGCGAATCACAGGCCTCACTGCCGACCAACGGCTTTCCTTGGGATGCCTACCACGTCAATTCGATCGACGTCGTCGGCGACGGGTCGTTTGTCGTGTCCATGCGCAACACGTGGGCCGCCTACAAGGTGGACATCAAGAGCGGAGCCATCGCCTGGACCTTGGGCGGGCGGCACTCAACCTTCACCTTCGGGTCAGGCGCGGCGTTCCAGTGGCAGCACGACGTTGTCGCCTATCCGGGTACGCCGCTGCTCACGCTGTTTGACGACCACTGCTGCCAGATCACCGGCGGGGGTACCTACGTGTCGGCCACCGGTGCATCGCGGGGGCTGGTGCTCAAGCTTGACACCACGACCCACACCGCGACTGTGGCCGGCCAGTACAGCCACGGCTCCGGCTTCGACGCGGAGTACATGGGCAGCATCGAGCCTCTCCCCGGCGGCAACGAGTTCGTCGGCTGGGGATCGGCGAATTACTTCTCCGAGTACACCGCGGCCGGCCAGATGATCCTCGACGCCCAGCTCCCTCACCCCGACATCACCTACCGCGCGCTGGTCGAGCCGTGGACGGGCCAACCGCTGTACCCGCCGCGCGGCGCCGCCCGCCGACAGGGTGGCAAGGCCACCGTGTACGCGAGCTGGAACGGTGCCACCAACGTGGCCTCGTGGCGCGTTGTGACCGGTCAGAGCATCGTGGCCACGGCGGCCCGATCCGGGTTCGAGACGGCGATCAAGGTCCAGTCGACCGCGGCGGCCTTCAGGGTGCAGGCGCTCAACGCCACCGGCCGGGTGATCGGCACCTCACCCGTGTTCAGCGCGACCTAACCGCCCTCAGGCCGTCAGCCGGCCTCGAGCGAGCGCCATCTAGCATCGCCAGTCGTGTGTGACGCGGGCGCGATCATCCTGGCCGGCGGCAGATCCGCGCGCATGGGCTCGTCGAAGGCTGCGCTCGACTGGCACGGCTCAACGCTGTTGCGGCGCGTCACCGGCCTGGCCCAGCGAACCGTCGATGGGCCGGTCGTGGTGGTGCGCGCCCCTGACCAGATCCTGCCCACGCTGCCGTCGTCCATCGAGGTGGTGTCAGACGCGCGCGAGGGGCGCGGCCCGCTGCAGGGACTCGCGGCCGGACTCGCGGCCATCGCCGACCGCGCCCCGATCGCCTACGTGTCGTCCACCGACGTGCCGCTGTTGCACCCAGCGTTCATCCGCCGAGTCATCGACGCTTTCACCGCCGAGATCGATGTCGTCCTGCCGGAGGTCGGTGGGTTTCGTCAGCCGCTGTCGGCCGGGTATCGCACCACGCTGCTGGCCCGGCTCGAGGAGCTGATCGGCGCCGACAAGCTCAAGCCGGCCTTTCTTTTTGCGCAGTCCCAGGTCTTGGGCCTCACCGGCGAGGCCATGCTCTCAGACCCTGCTCTGGCGGCGGCAGACCCGGAACTCGCCTCGGTGCGCAATCTCAACGAGCCGGATGACTACGCACTGGCGCTCACCCTTCCACCCCCTGACATCGTGGTGGAGCGCTCTGGCGCCCTGGCGACCAGCGGGGCGCCGTGCACTGAGCGGGTCCAGGCCTGGAGCCTCGGAGAGGCCGCCGACGCGATCGCCCTGACCCTCGACGAGCACGTCGCCGCCGCCCTCAACGGCGATCAGATCGACCGTGATCGCGAGTTGCCGCTGGCTGCCGGGGACACGGTGCAGTTCATGAGGTGATCTGCCTGGTGCGACTGGACAGAGGCGGTGCCGGGTAGACTCGGCGGCGTGGCAGCTACAGGGGTCGTGCGGTGAGGACAGGGCCTCGGCTCGCCGCCGCGCGGCGTGAGGTTCGTGGGCGTCTGAGCGGAGTCATCGCCGTCTCCGTGGCGCTGGCGGCACTCTGCGGGTGCAGCTCGGCGAGCGCCACGATGACGAGAGCCAAGCCCGCGGGACGAGCGTCCGGCTTCGGCTCCAGTTGGACCACCTACCACGGCAATGCCCAGGCCAGCGGGGTCGCGGCGCCGTCCAAGCTGCGGCCCACGCGCCGCGCCTGGACCTCGACGGCCCTCGACGGGCAACTGTACGGCGAGCCGCTCGTCGCCGACGGGCGTGTCGTTGCCGCCACCGAGAACGACACCGTGTACGTGATGGCCGCACGCACCGGGCGCATCCTGTGGTCACGGCACCTGGGCAAGCCGGTCCCGGCTGGTGACCTGCCCTGCGGCGACATCGCGCCCGTGGTGGGGATCACGGGCACCCCGGTGATCGACGCCAGGCGCCACGAGATCTTCGTCGACGCGGACACCCTGATCAGCGGCCCGTCCTCCTCCCACGGCGTGGAGGCGTCTCACCGCCTGTTCGGGCTCAACCTGTTCACTGGGAAGGTCGAGCTGGACGAGAAGGCGATGCCGAACGCCGGCGAGGACCAGCTCGCGCAGCTCCAGCGGCCAGGGCTGGCACTCGACCACGGTTTCGTGGTCATCGCCTACGGCCAGAACACCGGAGACTGTCCCGGCCCCAACGGTCCCGGCCACGGCTTCGTCGTCTCCATCTCGGAGAAGGGCGGCCCGATGCACTACTTCCAGATCGGCAGCGGCCGCGACCGCGGCGCCGTGTGGATGGGCGGCAGCTCTCCGGTCATCGACCCCCACGGCAACGTCTACGTGGCCAGCGCCGACGGCTACGACCTCGGTGCGGGCCAGCCCTATGACGACAGCGACGCGGTGCTGGAGCTGTCGCCGACCATGCACCTGGAGTCACTCTTCTACCCCCGCGACTGGCAGAGGCTCAGCGGCGACGACCTCGATCTGGGCACCGGGGACCCGGCGCTCGTAGATGGCTTCGTGGTCCAGGTCGGCAAGACCGACACCGCCTACGTGCTGCGTCAGGGGCACCTCGGCGGCGAGGAGGGCGAGGTCGCGTCGCATCCGGTGTGCAACGGCAATCCCGATGGCGGGCACGCGGTGAAGGGCTCGATCATCTACATCCCCTGCCCAAACGGCGTGACGGCGGTCAAGGTGTCGACCAAGCCCCCATACCTGCGCCAGCTGTGGACCGCCAGCGACGGCGCCGCCGGTCCGCCGATCATCGCCGATGGGCTGGTCTGGACGATCGGAGGCGACGACGCGGTCCACGGGCTCAACCCGGCCAACGGCCAGGAGGTCACCTCGATCCCGTTCGGCGGGTTTGCCAACCACTTCCCGACGCCGGCCGCGGGCGACGGCCTCCTGCTGCTCCCGGGCACCAACCAGGTCGTCGCCTTCATGGGTCCCGCCGGCCGCCCGCCGGCACCGCCGCGCGCCCCGCGGTAGACGCCGCGGACGCGGCCCGTCTGGCCGCTACCTGACGGCGTAGAGGCTTACGCCCCCGTGGTCCCCATCGGATCGGGCGAGCCGGGGCAGGACAGTCCTCCAGGCCCGGCGATATGAGGGCTCGACGACGATGTGGCGGACGTGGTTGGCGGCGAGGAAGGCCCGCACCCGAGGGATGTCGCGCGGCGGCAGGTGGGCCCCGGGCTGCGAGGCGGCGATCAGCTCGGTGATGGCCACATTGCGCCGGGCGGCCGTGGGCAGGACGTCTGAGACGTAGCCCCCGGTGAGCGTGAAGGCGAAGTTGGTCTCGGCCTGCCAGAGGAGGCTGGTGCTGTTGTGTCCGAGCGGGATGGTCAGGAGATCCTCACCCGGATGCAGGACATGGGCGGCGACCCCGGTGCTGAAGAACGCCGGGTTATCGGGGGCCCCACCCCACAACCCGCCGGTGACGTTGGGAACCAGCGCGAGGATGCCGAGGCCGGTGACCGCCCAGTGCCGCGCGGAGCGCGGGTCACGGTCCGAGAGCCACAACGCGATGCCAACGGCGACGGCAAGCGTCGCGAAGACGACGAGGCGGCTGGGGACCACGCTGCGGAACCCGGGAAGCAGCTGCAGCGACGCCCAGGGCAGGGACCCGAACGTGTCCCCACCGACGTGCAATGCGGGGCCGAAGGCGAGGACCAGGCTGGTGATGGTCATTGCCACCAGGAAGCGCGCCACGCGCCGGTGCCAGGCCGACATGGCGTACATGACGAACCCGAGCAGGATCGGGATGCCCAGATACCCGTCGGCCTCGACGATGTTGCCGCCGTCGAAGGCGCGGCTGACCGGGCGCAGAAGATCACCCCCGAGCCAGGTCACCGGTGTCGGCAGGACGAGATTGGCGACGTTCAGCGAGTACAGCCCGCCGCCGCGGTCGGGCTCAGCCGCCGACAGCGCCGCTTCCAGATAGGGCGACAGGACCACGATGGCGCCAACCGCGGCGACGATGACCTCGGCGGTCAGCCCCTGGATATGGCGCCTGAACGGAGGCTCGGCGATGAGGTATCCGAGCAGGAGGGCCAGGGCCCCGATCACGGCGACGTCGAAGAGGATCTCGGTCGACAGCAGCGCCTGACCAACGAAGACCGCGCCCAGACAGGCGACAAACCTCTGGCGAGAGATGTCCTGCTCCACCCGGCGGACCGCGAGATGCACGATCACCGGGAGCAGGAACACCGGGGTGAGGTTGAGATGGCCGAGCAGTTGGCCGAGCTGATAGCTGGAGAATCCGAAGAGGTACCCCCCGGCCAAGGCGGCCACGGTGCCCGCCCTCAGTCGCCGGCACAGCAGATACGCGGTCAACGCCGCCAGCGCCGGGCACAGGATCGCCAGCACGTTGTACGCCACCACCGGGCCAAACAGGGCGGTGACCGGCCACAGGGCGATCGCCGCCGCCGGGATGGTCGTCGCCGCCGCGACGTTGTCGCCGCCCGGCGCCCAGATGGCATGCGAGACGAAAGGGTTGATGCCATGCAGCAGCGCGTGCGGCCACCACGCCAATGACCACATGAAGATCTCGGGATCGGTCCCGGCGCTCAGGCACGCGCAGTCGCGGCCAGGATGGGCCACCACCCCACTTCCGACGGTGGCCAGGGCAACGCCCAGGTACAGGAGCAGCGCCCAGGTCCAGGCCGGACAGTCATCCAGGATCGACAGCGACGGTGTGCGCGCCAACCGGAGTGTTGATCCGCCGCTTTCCAGCATGTCAGCTGGTTCGTCGGCGGCTCCTCCGTCGGCCTGAGCGCGGATGTCACCTTCGTGACATCGAGCGTCTCAGCACTGTTCGCGCGTCACGATGTCCCGATCTGGGTCAGCTCGGACACGGGCGCGAGCGTCTCCAGCGCGGCATCCACTGCGGCGTTGATCTGCTGGCGGCGCCGCTGCGACAGACCGCGCAGGCCGGGCCAGCGCCCGGCCTCACGTACCGCTCCCAGCGCGCGGTCCACCCCGGCCAGATCCCGCCGGCCGGCGATGGTCAGGCGCCGGGCCCGTGAGGCCAGGGGCGGAGTGAGCACCGTCAGCATCTCCCGGGTTGCCGTCACGTCGGCCGCCACGGAGGCGGCGTCGCTGTTGCTGCCGTAGTCGTCGTCGCCGCTCAGCGAGTCGCGCAGCGCATCCTCCAGGATCTCGTGGCAGCGCAGCGTCCAGGCGCTGATGATCGGGGTGGTCGCGGGCAGATACGTCCTGGCCACGGTCCGCGGCGTGATGGTGCCCACCAGCCGGGCCAGGGCCCGCGCATCGCGGGCGGCGGCGGCGAGGTCGTGGCGGCGGAAGAGATCGAGTTCGACCCGGTGAAAGCCGGTGAACTGCGGGCTGGAGGTGCCGGCGACGATGCCGTCGGCCGTCCCATCGATCTGGCCGCCCAGGTCGCCGAAGGCCCCGTAGGCTCCATCGTCCTGGCCGATGGCCAGCCACGTCAGATGCGCGGCCAGCCACGCCGACTCCGCGCCGCGCCAGTCGCCGGCCGCTAGGCGCCCCTCCAGCGTGGCGATCTGCGCCTTGACCGTGCGCAGGTGGGCATCGACGTACACGCGGTAGTAGCTGAGCGGGCCGATCAGCTCGACCGTCGCCATGGCCGGCGGAGCCTGCGCGGCGCTGGCGGCGATGGCCTGCGGTCCCGCCAGCTGCTCGACCCTCGACTGGCTGGCCGCCTGCCCCCGCGGAGTACAGGTCCACTGGTAGGCGCCTCCGGCCTGCAGGCGCGCGTGGACGACCTTCACGTCTCCGGGTCGGGAGTCGGTCACCCGCCCCAGAACCACCCCGCTGCCGAACTCGATCAGCGAGGCGGTCGCCGTCTGGCCCGACTGATTGCTCACCGAGAACGCATAGTCGCCCGGGGCGGTGATGGACCAGCCGCTCGCGCAGGACGAGGCGCCGAGGGCAATCTTCTCGGGCCGTCCCGCACCCGCGGCGCGGCCGTGCGGATCGCCGCCGCCGCCGCACCCGCCGATCATGATCGCGGCTCCGATGATCAGGCTGGTCAGGGCGATGGATCTCATCCGCAGGCAAATTGTCAACATGCGCGACCCATTTTCGCGCCGACCGCCCGGATAGACCGGAATATCACGAGTCGTTCACCGTCCGGCCACACTCGCCGCGCACCGCAGGCAGAGACTGCGTGGACTTCTCCATCGTGGCTGCCCGAAAGGAAGTCTCGTCGTGACCACACGCTTCCCTGGTCGTGTGCGCATGGTGCTTGCCGTCACTGTGATCGCCGCTGCCTGCTCGCTCGGCCTCGTCGCCGGCGCTGACGCCAACAGCACGCACAACGCCCCGCCGGCGCCCTCCAGCGGCGCCTACTCAGACGCCCCCAAGGTGCCGCTCGGCTACCGGGCGCCCGCCGATGACGGCCTCGGCGTCAGGCCGGGCAAGATCAAGCACGTCTGGCTGATCGTGCTCGAGAACAAGGCCTACGACTCGACCTTCACCGGCCTCAACAACAACACGTACCTGTGGCAGACGCTCCCGTCGCAGGGCGCGCTGCTGCAGAACTACTACGGCACCGGCCATTCCAGCCAGGACAACTACCTGGCGCTGACCAGCGGCCAGGCGCCGATCACCGACACCCAGGACGACTGCCCCGCCTACACGGCGATGGCGGGCGCGATCGACACCGGAGGCTCGATCACGAGCAACCCGAACTACGGCCAGTTCAAGTCGGCCGCCGGCCCCAACGCCCCGTCGGGCGCCAACGGCTGCGTGTACCCGAAGTCGGTGCCCACCATCTTCAACCAACTCGACGCGGCGCACGAGCCGTGGAAGCTGTATGCCCAGGATCTCGGGAACCCGGACACCAACAGCGCTCCCCATGACGCCGGCACCCAGTACTGCGGCGCGGACGATCCGGCGGTCGGCCCGCTCGGCGCCAGCGGCAGCCAGTACCCGGTGAACGGCAGCGCCAACGAGACCGACCAGTACGTCGCCTACCACAACCCGCTGCCCTGGTACGAGTCGATCCTGAAGTCCGGGGACTGCAATGACCGGCACCTGGCCAACATGTTCAGCTCGACCGACGGGCTGTTCCGCGACCTCCAGCACGACTCGACGACCCCGACGTTCAGCTTCCTGCTCCCCAACGACTGCTCCGACGGCCACGACGCCGTCTGCAAGGGCAACAACCTGTCGGGCGGCTGGGCAAATCCGACCACGCCCAAGAGTCCCGTCAACTACACGGGCGGCCTGTGCTCGGCGGACCTTTACCTCGAGCACATCATCCCTGAGATCGAGGCCTCCCCGGCATTCCGCGACGGCGGCCTGATCGACATCACGTTCGACGAGGCGTACCCGCAGTTCACCTACAGCAACAGCTTCGCCAACGCGACGCTGTTTGCGCCCACCGCGGCGACCGACCTGTTCTCCACCGACAGTGCCGGCGAGACGCTCTGGGGCCGCTCGGTGCCGTGGGAGCCGACGGGCCCCAACGTGCCGAACGTGACCGCCGCCAACGGCCAGCAGCTCTCGGCCGGGCCCGGGTTCAACGAGAACCTCGACCGGCCGAGCGCCAGCACCATCGCCGGGACCAACCTCGTCGCCTGCACCGGGTCGGGAATCGTCTCCCAGGGGCAGTGCTACCTGGGCGGCGGCGGCAACGTCCCCGGGCCGAGCACGCAAACCGCATCAGCGGCGGCGGGCACGTCCACCATCGGCGACAACTCGGTCAACCTCCCCGACGAGGGCCGGACCGTCACGGGCACCGGCATTCCGGCCGGCGCCTATGTCGGCACCGTCACCGACACGCCGGCGACCGCCACGGTGGAGGCCAACTCCGGCGGCATCTCGCACACCGGGTCGTTCGTCCTGGTCAACTCGAGCGGGCAGCCGCTCAACACCACGGCCGCGGTCACCTCGGTCACGCTCGGGGCGCAGACGCCGGCGACCGACCCCAAGTACGACGCCTACGACCCGACCACGGGCGGCGGCGACTCGGGTGACGTCCTGATCAGCCCGTACATCAGGCCGGGCACGGTGAGCACGCGTGACTACAACCACTACGCCACGCTGCGCACCCTGGAGGATCTCTTCAGGGTGTCGCGGGCCTCGCCGGGCCTCGACGGCGAGGGCCACCTGGGTTACGCCGACCAGCCGGGGCTGGCGCCGTTCGGCTCCGACGTGTTCACCAACCCCCAGGGCTATCCCATGTTCGGCCGCGGCTACAGCGTCGACGCGGTGAGCTCGGGCGGCCGGTGAGCCAATGGCGAGTGGCCGTACGCCCATCGCCATCGTGAATCGCGGCGGGGGGCCGGGTCTCAGGCCCGGCCCCCGCCGCTGGATGACTCGGGCTCGATTCCTGGCGGCGATGGTGGCCGCCGGAGCGCTGCTGCTGGTGGCGGGGTGCGGGGGTGCGGGCCGGCGTCAGGTCTCGAGCGGTCACACCGCGGGCCGCGCCGCTCCGCAGCCATCCGCCACGGAGGGTTCCGCGGCGTCCCTGAAGTACGGGCAGATCCCGGCGTGGCTCCCCAAGCCGGTGCCGCCGGCCGATCAGGTCGTCACCGCCACCGCCGATCACCCGGCGCTCGCGGCTGTCGAGGGCGACACCGTGGACGCCCGCCTGACCCACGGGTCAGCGATGGTCACCACGGTCGGCCCCGCGATCCCGCAGTGGGTCACCGTCGACGCGCACAGTGGCCACCTGAGCCAGGGAAGCCTCGCGCCGGCGACCTTCACCGTGACCGTTGCGGCTCCCAGAGGAACGATCGCGTTGAACGCCCGTGCGTTCTCGATCCTCACCGGCGAGGGTCAGATCGTCCATCCGGCGGTCACCGGGACGCACGGCTCCCCGCTGCCGGCGCACGTGTCCGCCGGCCAGCCGATCACTCTCACGGTCAGGGCCGGCCTGGGCGAAGGCGATGGCGCACTGCGCTGGGCGCCGGAGGGGCCGAAGGTCCTCGTCGCCTGGTTCTACCAACTGGAGTTCGACTGACAGGTCGGGTCTCTATGGCGGGTGGACCGCGCGAGGGTCGGGGCTCTATGGCTCGTGGACCGCACGAACACGGACGCGCGGACGCGCGTTGTTGACGTAGCCCTTCGGGTTCCACAGCCCGGCTTCGTCCTCGGGTTGGGTGGCTGCCGACGAGTCCCAGGCGCGGACGAGGATCTCATGATCGCCGGGCACCAGGCTCACGGTCGTGCGCCATTGCCGCCACGCCCATCTGCCCAGATCGTCGAGGAGCTCCGCCTGACGCCAGTTCTCACCGCCGTCGATCGAGACGTCGACGCGGGCGACGTAGCGATCGCCGCCGGCAAACGCATAGCCGCGCACCTCGACCTGCCCCGCTCGCACGGTCTCCCCGGCGCGCGGAGACAACAGGTCGGAGTTGAGCGCCACCAGACCCAGCGGCGTCCCCACCCCTGGGCCAGGAGTCTCATCAGCGGCGACCAAACGGTACGCGACATGTTGGAAATGGCCCGTCCACGGGGCACTGCGCACCTCGATGCGCTCCAGCCATTTGACGCTGCGCGCGCCGATGTACCCGGGCACGATCACCCGGAGCGGAGCGCCGTGCACGGGTGCCAGCCGCTCTCCGTTCATCGACCACGCCAGTAACACCTCCGAGCGCAGCGCCTTGTCGAGCGGGATTGACCCCCCGAAACGCTCCGCGGGCGTCACTTCGGTGCTGAGGTCCGCACCCTCAAAGCCGACATCCGAGGCGGGGTGTACTGGCTTGGCGAGAGTCAGCACGTCGGCGAGTGCAACCCCGGTCCAGGTCGCGGTGCCGGTCGCCCCCGGACCCCAGGGCGCCTCGCCGGGAATGTCGCGGATGGCCACCAGTCCCGCGCGCCTGTTCCCGGCGCACTGGAGCGTCGCGGTCACCGTCCGTTCGCGGAACGCCTCTCGCAGAGTTTCGAACGACAGGCTCAGCTCGCGCTCGACGAGGCCAACCACGTCCAACCGCCACGACTCCCGATCGGTGTCCGGGATCGGTCCATGACCGCGGACGTAGAACGCCTCCGTGTCCGTCACCGGCGTGCCCAGCGATCTCAGTCCGGTCTCCGCGTTGAACGGCTCGGACGCGTGGACGATCAGGTCGTCGCGCTTGCCGTAGCGACTCATCGCCTCAGCGTACGGCGTGCGACTCACCGGAGAGCGGCGGTTGGGGCCGAGTAGTCTGGATCGGCATCCAGGCATTCGCCGCTGAAAGGGGAATCCAGCTGTGCCGATCACCGTCAACGGCCGCGAGTCACCGACGCCCGACGACGCTCGGGTGTCGCTGCTCGACTTCCTGCGTGACCACCTCGAGTTGTACGGGACGAAGAAGGGCTGCAACCAGGGCGCGTGCGGCGCCTGCACGGTGCTGGTGGATGGGGAGCGGATCGTCTCCTGCCTCGCGCTGGCCGTCCAGTACGAAGGACGCGAGGTGACCACCGTGGAGGGGCTCGCAGACAACGGCGCTCTGCACCCGTTGCAACAGGCCTTCATCGACCACGACGGGTTTCAGTGCGGATACTGCACGCCCGGCCAGATCTGCTCCGCCGTGGCGATGGCAGAGGAGATCTCCCGCGGTGTGCCCAGCCACGTCACCAGCGATCTGAAGGCCCCCGAGATCGACTTCGATCACGACGAGCTGCGCGAGCGGATGAGCGGCAATCTGTGCCGCTGCGGCGCCCACAACGGGATCGTCGACGCCATCGCCCAGGTCTACGTTGGGGGCGGCGCATGATCGAGCTGGCCTATGTCCGTGCCTCCGACGCCTCCGACGCGATCCGCCGCGCAGCCGATGCGAACGCGAAATATCTCGGCGGCGGCACGAACCTCGTGGACCTGATGCGCGAGACCGTCGAGACGCCCGCGGCCGTGGTGGATGTGACCGGCCTTCAGGCCGACATCCACCAGACCCCCGACGGTGGACTGATCATCGGGGCGGCGGCGCGCAACACCGCGGTGGCCGAGCACGCCGCCGTGCGCGCGCGCTACCCCATGCTGACGCGCGCCATCGTGGCCGGCGCCTCGCCGCAGATCCGCAACATGGCGACGGTCGGCGGCAACCTGCTCCAGCGCACCCGCTGCACCTACTTCTACGACACCGACGGCTCGCGCTGCAACAAGCGCTCCCCGGGCGAGGGCTGCGACGCGATCGATGGCTTCAACCGCTACCACGCGATCCTCGGAGCCTCGGAGAACTGTGTCGCCACCCACCCCTCGGACATGTGCGTCGCGCTCGCCGCGCTGGACGCGGTCGTCCACCTGCGCGCCGGGTCGGGCGAGCGCACGGTCGCGATCTGCGACCTGCACACGCTGCCCGGCGACCGTCCTGACGTCGAGACCGTCCTTGAGCCGGGCGAACTGATCACCGCGGTGGAGATCCCGCCGTCCGAGATCGCGTCGCGCTCGACGTATCGCAAGGTGCGCGACCGGTCGAGCTACGCCTTCGCGCTCGTCTCGGTCGCGGCCGCTCTCGAACTCGATGGGGACACGATCGCCGATGTGCGGGTCGCTCTCGGCGGCGTGGCCGCCAGGCCGTGGCGGGCATGGCGCGCCGAGAAGGCCCTGCTCGGCCGGCCGGCCACCGAGGCCACGTTCCTGGCCGCTGCCGACGCGGAGCTTGCCGAGGCGCGCGGCCTCGCCGGCAACGCGTTCAAGGTCGAACTGGCCCGGCGCACGCTCGCGGCCGTCCTCCAACAGCTGACCGAGGAGGCCCGCCGATGAGCGGCACCGAATCCCGCTCCGCCGTGCCGATCGTCCCCGAGGGCTGGACCCCGAAGAGCGGCGACGACCCGGTGGTGCGCGACAAGCACGGCCTCATCGGCGCGCAGGTATCACGCCTGGACGGGCCGCTCAAGGTGCGTGGCGAGGCGCGCTTCGCCGCCGAGTACCTGATGGAGGGGATGGTGTACGCCGCGCTGCGCTACAGCACGATCGCTCGCGGTCACGTCACCGCGCTCGACACCGCGGCCGCCGAGGCCGCGCCGGGCGTCGTGCTGGTGATGACCCATCGCAACGCGCCCCAGATGCAGCCGCCCCCGCTGTTCCTCACCGCCCCGAAGGCGGCCGGGGGCAGCAGCCTGCCGGTCATGCAAGACGACAGCATCCACTGGAACGGCGAGCCCGTCGCGGTCGTTCTGGCCGACACGCAGGAGCAAGCCGACCACGCCGCCACGCTGATCGAGGTCCACTACACATCGTCCACGCCGCGGACCTTCGAGGAGGCCCGGCAGCACCCGCGCACGCCCGACAGCCTCGTGGGCCAGCCGGTCGAGGTACTGGTGGGCGACGCCGAGGCCGCGCTCGCTGACGCGGCGCAATCGGTCGACCTCACCTATCGCACGCCGCGCCACAACCACAACGCGATCGAGCCCCATGCCGTCACGCTCGGCTGGGACGGCGACGACCTCATCGTCCACGACGCCAGCCAGGGCGTGAAGCTCCACGCCTGGACGTATGCCCAGGCGTTCGGACTCGAGGAGGACCAGGTTCATCTCACCTCGCCGTACGTCGGCGGTGGGTTCGGCGGCAAGACGCTGTGGTCACATCACCTCCTCGGGGCGGCGGCGTCCAAGCTCGCCGGGCGTCCTGTGCGCGTCACGCTGTCACGGGAGGGCGTGTACCGCCTGGTTGGCGGACGCACGAACACCGAGCAGCGCGTCGCGATCGGCACCGATGATCAGGGGCGGTTCACCGCGCTCATCCACACCGGCATCTCCGCGATGACGCCGTACAACGCGCTGGCCGAGCAGTTCACCTTCCCGGCCCGGCATATGTACGCCACGGAGACACTCAAGACCGATCAGCAGGTCGTCGACATGGACATGCTGGCCAACTCGTTCATGCGCGCACCCGGAGAGTCGGTGGGCACCTTCGCGCTCGAGTCGGCGATCGACGAGCTCGCCGTCGAGCTTGACGTGGACCCGATCGAGCTGCGGATCCGCAACGACCCTGAGCGGGATCCAAGCTCCGGGCTGCCGTTCTCGGCCCGGAACCTGGTGCAGGCGTGGCGCACTGGGGCGGAGCGGTTCGCCTGGGAGGAGCGGATGGCGCCGGGAACTCGCCGCGAGGGCGAGTGGCTGGTCGGCACGGGATGTGCCGCCGCGACCTATCCCTATCACCGCTTTCCGGGTGGAGTCGCGCGGCTCAGGCTTGACAAGACCGGGCATGCGACCGTCGAGGTGCCGGCCGCCGACATGGGCATGGCCACCGCCACGACCCAGACGATCATCACCGCCGAACGGCTCGGCCTGCCGCTGGAGCGGGTCACCGTCGCCTACGGGGATTCCGCGTTCCCCGGGAGCATGCTCGCGGGCGGGTCGGGGCAGACGGCCTCCATCAGTGGCGCGGTGATCGCCGCGCAGCGCGCGCTCGTCGAGCAGTTGCTCGCGCTCGCCGGTGACGACTCCCCGCTGGCCGGGCTGACCGCCGACGAGGTCGGCGGCCGCGACGAGGGCCTCTGCGAGCTCGCCGATCCGAGCCGGTGGGAGAGCTACGCGCAGATCGTCCAGCGGACCGGCCGCGATGAGGTGGTCGTCGTCGCCTCCGCCTCCGACCCCGAGGAGATGCAGGCCTATTCGATGCACTCCACGGGCGCGCTGTTCTGCGAGGTCCGGGTCAATGCGGTGACCGGTGAGACCCGTGTCTCTCGCTTCCTCGGCTCCTACGATTGCGGTCGCATCATCAACCCCACGACAGCCGCCAGCCAGTTCCGCGGCGGGATCATCATGGGAATCGGCCTCGCCCTCATGGAGGAGACCGAGTTCGACGAGAGGACCGGGCGGATCATGAACCCGAGTCTCGCCGAGTACCACGTGCCCGTCCATATGGATGTTCCGAGGATCGACGTGATCTGGACGGACATCCCCGACCCGCACGCGCCGGCCGGCGCACGCGGGATCGGTGAGATCGGGATCACCGGCGTGGCCGCTGCGATTGCCAACGCGATCTACAACGCGACCGGCCGTCGTGTCCGTGACCTGCCGATCACCCTGGACAAGCTGCTGTGACGGGCTCGCGCTGCACCGGACCGAGACTTCGGGCGCCTCAGCTTCGCTCACCCTCCCAGTAGTCGAGGTCCGGGCGGCGCCGGACCATGTGGTCGAGCGCCTCGTCCTGGCGACCCCAGACGCCCATCTTGTCGCTGTCGGGATATTCGATGATCCCGAACTCGTGCTTGTTGGAGAACAGGGTGACGCGGGTGACGCCGTCGCTCGCGTTGTGGACCCGGTGCGCTCCGGCAGGGCCCACCGGGAAGCAGACGACATCGCCTGGCTCCAGCATCTTTTCACCGTCGGGCGTCCGCACCGTCGGCGAAGTCGTAGCGGACCTGCAGCGAGCTCGCGATCGGCGGCGCCGTGTGGGGTTCGCAAGCCGCGCGCGGGGTAGGCCGTAGTCGATGTTCGAGGACTTCACGCTCGATTTCGTCGATGTCGGAGACGTGACCCTGCGGGTGCGGCACGGAGGTCAGGGGCATCCGGTGGTCCTGTTGCACGGTCACCCGCGCACGCATACGACGTGGCACCACGTCGCTCCAATGCTGGCCGGCTCGTTCTTCGTCGTCTGCCCGGACCTACGCGGTTACGGCGAGTCGACCCTGCCTCCCGACGCGCTGAATCACGCTCAATCGTCCAAGCGGGCGATGGCAGGTGACGTCGTCGCCCTCATGCGTCATCTCGGCCATGAGCGGTTTGCCGTCGTCGGGCACGACCGCGGCTCCCTGGTCGCCTCTCGTGCCGCGATGGATTACCCGGAGGCAGTGAGACGGCTGGTGGTGATGGACGGGCTGCCGGTGATTGAGCACCTCGAGCGTCTCAACGAGGCCTTCGTCCGCGACTGGTGGCACTGGTGGTTTCTCGGGCAGACCGATCAGCCAGCGGAGCGGGTCATCAACCTCGATCCCGAGGCGTGGTATCGCACGCCCTCAGCCGATGAGATGGGCCGGGAGAATCACGCCGACGTATGGACGGCGCTGCGCAAGCCGGCCGTCGTGCATGGTATGTGCGAGGACTACCGCGCCGGTCTGACCGTCGACCGCACCGCTGAGGAAGCCGATCGTGCCGCCGGCCGCCAGATCGCGTGTCCGATGATGCTCCTGGCAGCCACCGAAGACGACATCGACATCCATGGCGACCCCGCGGAGATCTGGCGACCCTGGGTCGCGGGAGAGCTACGCACCAGGCCGATCCAGTCCGGCCACCACCAGGCCGAGCAGGCGCCGGAAGCGGTCGCGCACTCCCTCATCGAGTTCCTCAACCCTGAGGAGTGACGGGGCGGCGCCTGCTCGAAGACGGAGACCAGGCTCAGCGTCGTCCCCAGTGTTTGCCGGGCGATCGTCGGGGCAGTCCGCTTCCCGGATGACCACCGCGGTTCTCGACATCGACGGCACCCTCGTCGACACCAACTACCACCATTCACTCGCGTGGTTCCGGGCCTTCGTGCATCACGGCATCGTCCTGCCGATCTGGCGCATCCATCGCCACATTGGCATGGGAGGCGACCAGTTGGTGACCGCGCTGTGCGGCGAGGACACGGAGACCGAGCTCGGCGACGACATCCGTGATGCCGAGGGCGAGGAGTACGGCAAGCTCATCGGCGAAGTGCGCACCATGGAGGGCTCGCGCGAGCTGATCGAGTCACTCAAACAGCGCGGGCACGTCGTGGTGCTGGCCAGTTCGGCCAAGCAGGATGAGGTCGAGGCGTACCTCGATCTGCTGGACGCACGCGATCTGGCCGACGCCTGGACGACCTCGGCCGACGTCGAGTCCACCAAGCCCGCTCCCGACCTCGTCCATGCTGCCGTTGATCGGGTCGGGGCCGATCTGGCCAATGCCGTGATGGTGGGCGACACCCCATGGGACGTGAAGGCCGCCGGAGCCGCCGAGGTTCCCACCCTGGCGGTTCTCACCGGAGGGTTCTCGCAGGGTGAGTTGCGCACGGCGGGTGCCGTCGCGGTCTTTCAGTCGGTCGCCGAGCTCACGCAGTCCCTCGACCGCTCTCCGCTGCGCTGATCAGCGTCTCGCCGCGTCAACGGCGGGCGCTCATCGATCGGGACGCGGACCATTGGGTCCTCCTCCCACGGTCGCAGGTACTGGCCCCCGGTGACGCTCCGGGGGGAGCCCTCAATTCGCCGCTCGGTCGCCGCCAGCACCGCGAACGCCATCTCGCCGAGCGCCCGTAGCGGCTGATGGCGGTTCTGCCTGGTGCCGACGTGGCACTCGGCCAGCACCTGCAGGCCGCACAGCGAGAGAGCGTCGATCAAGACGGCGATCTCCACGCCATAGCCGACCGGGAACGACATGCGGGTCAACAGGTCACGGCGGGCGCCGAACTCGCCGGCCAGCGGCTGGTCAAATCCCGCCAGTAGAGGAAAGTGCAGGTTGAGCAACGGCCGCGCCATCACCTCGGTGACGCGTCCGCCTTCATGAGGCAGGGTCCGTTCGCCCGCGCGAAACGGCCGCTCGAAGGCGCCCTTGACCAGTGCGATGTCCGGGTGCTCCAGCAGCGGGCCGAGCAGTCCGAGTAGATGGTCGGGGTGCGGATCCTCGGTGTCGGCGTCCAGAAAGCAGACCACGTCGCCGCGGCTGCGGTGCAGAGCGCGCCACATTGCATCGCCCTTGCCCAACGCCGGGCCGTACTCGGGCAGCAGCTCATCCTGCTGGACCACCACCGCGCCGGCCTCCGCGGCGCATGCCGCTGTGCCGTCACGCGAGGCTGCGTCGACGACGATGACCTCGTCGACCAACCCTGCCCCAGTGGCAGGAGCGACTGTGGTCTCCAGGACTCCGGCGATGGTCCGCGCGCAGTCCTTGGCCGGCAGCACGACCGACACCGTCGTCGCCGCCTTGGCCGCTCGCACCGCCTCGGGCTCGAAGTCGCACGCGCGGTAGCGCCGCTGCTCTCGCCACATCGACACGGCGAGGTCCACCGAGAGTCCTCGGCGCGCGCGGCCGTCGATGCGCGCCGAGGTGCGCACCCGGACGTCGGAGGGCCGCAGGACGGCGACACCGCGATTGGCCAGCTTGGCGGCGAAGGCCTCGTCCTCCAGCGCCACACGCCCCTCGAGACCACCGACGCTGCGGTAGGTCTGCGCGGTGACGCCCAGCGAGGCCCCCGCGAAGTGATGATGTTGCGCGGCGGGCTCTCGCGCTGTGACGTCGGTGAGCCGCCGCCGCGCGTCGCGCTCGCGGCGGCGCACTACCGGGTCCGGTAGCCGCGCCGCGTCGGCCGGGTCGAGCTCGATGAGGCCCGCCACCACCTCGGCGCCTCGGGCGACATGGCCGAGTTGGCGTTCGAGCCAATCCTCGGCCGGAGTCGAGTCGGCGTCGGTGCTGGCGATGAGGCCGTGAGGCTGGCCAAGTGACTCCAACCGCGCAGCCGCCGCGTCCATGCCCACGCGCCGGGCTGCACCGGAGCCCGCGCCGGGGCCCGGGATGATCGTGACCGACAGGCCCAACCGCGTGGCCGCCCGGCGCGCCGCCGCCTCGGTGTCGTCGCGGCAGGCATCGGCGACCACGATCACTTCGAAGGCGCCCGTCCCGACCGTCTGCCGGGCGAGCGCCTCCAGGCAGGTGGCGATGGCACCCTGCTCGTCGCGCGCCGGGATGACGACGACGCTCACGGGGGCCATGGCGATCCCCCGGCGATGAGCTCGCGACCGCGCTCATAGTCGCCGTCACGCTGGTGGGTGAGGACGCCGGCGATCTTCCCCTCTCGCCCGTACCAGGCCACGAAGGCGCCGTCGTCGTCACGGTGCAGCCGCGTGGCGTCAAAACCGTCGCCCCACGCCGCGTACTTCAGGGTGCGCGCGCCGATGGTCGACCAGAAGCCGGGCACGGCGTCCCAACCGGCCTCGACGCCGGCCGCCGTCGCGCCGGCGATCTCCCCCTGGCCGAGGGCGTCACCCCAGTGCTCGACCCGTAGCGGGCGGCCTGCGGCGAGGTTGTCGGCGAGGCACACATCACCGGCGGCGAGCAGCCCGTCGCGCTCGGTGCGCATGGCGGCGCTCACCGGGATCGCTCCCCCAGCCAGCTCGATCCCTGCCTGCGAGGCCAGTTCGGAGCGCGGGGCGACCCCGGCGGCCATCACCACCAGGTCCCCCACGATCCGTTCGTCGCCTGCGGTGACGACGACTCCGTCAGCGCCGTGGGAGATATCCGACACGGACGCCCCCAGGTGCAGGCCCACCCCATCCTGCGCGAGCCACTCGCGCAGGATTCTGGCCTGAGCCTCGCCGAGACGGGCGATGTTGGGCTCCGACTCGTCGCTGACCAGCTCCACGGCGTGGCCGCGGACGCGCAGCGAAGCGGCGATCTCGCAGCCGATGAACCCCGAGCCGACCACCACCACGTGGCTGTCGTCGCGCAGACGCGCCGTCAGCCGGCGCACATGCTCGGGGGTCCTGATGACGTGGACCGCGGGATGGTCGGCGCCGGGGATCGGCAGCCGCGTGGGCTCTGCTCCGGTCGCCAGCAGGCAGCACGCGTAGCCCAGCGTCCGGCCCCCTGAGAGCAGCACCTCGCGTTCGTCGGAGTCCACGGCCACCGCCCGGCCGGCGATGAGGTCGACCCGATTGTCGTCGAGCCACCGGTCCTCCTCCAGCGGGAGCTCGGATTCGGTGCTCTCGCCGCGCAACAGGTCCTTGGTCAGCGGCGGCCGGCTGTACGGCATCCGCCCCTCGTCAGAGACGATCGCCACCGCGCCGTCGGTGGCGGCCTCGCGATAGGCGCGAACCGCCGAGAGCGCGGCGGGCCCACCCCCGACGACCAACAGTGCGTAGGGATCGGTCATCGTCGCTCCAGCACGTCGAGCAGATACTCGGGTCGGCATTCACTGGTGAGCCGGCGCAGCCACGGCTGCTGGCGGATCTTCTCGTGGACGTAGGCCGAAGTCAGCGGCCGCTCAGGTCCCGACGGTCGCCAGTGCACGCAGACGAGGCGCGCTCCCGCCGTCATGCGGACCTTGAGCGCCTCCAGCGCGAGAGCCAACGCCGGCGCCTCGAGGTAATACAGGACCTCGGAGGCAACCACGAGATCAAAGCTGCCCTCAGGCAGGTCATCGGGAATCGCGCCGAGCAGGACGCGCGCCTGACGGTGCTGTGCCAGAGCAGCGCCCGCGCGCCGGACGGCCGTGGGCGAATAGTCGATGGTGGTCAGCCTCCGGCACCGCGGCGCCAGCTGCGCGCTGAACACGCCGATCGAACCGCCCAACTCGAGCGCATTCTCGAACGGGCCTGGCCCGCAGGCGCTCAGCGTCGCCGCGTACTTGGCCCGCTCATAGGAGCTCGCGCGATATCCCCAGGGGTCGGGGTTGGCTTGATACTGCGCCTCGAAGTGATCGGCCGTGGTCACGCTCCGCCGCCTCGCGCGTCGAGGGCCCGCGCGCCGGCAGCGGCCAGCGCCGGATCCAGTCGGTGCTGCAGCAGGAACAACTCGAGGTCGCGGCGCGAACGGTCCAGCGCCCCGCCGGTGGCAAAGGGATGAGAGCCGCACGCTCTCTCCGCCTCCGCGAGGATGTCGCGGGCGGACTGCGCGATGGCCACCCGGGCGTTCAGCGCCACGTCGGCGAGGTCGTCAGACGCCTCGTCCATCGCGCGCGCGGCCCGCTCCAGCCAGGCCGAGATCGTCGCCTGTGCGGCGAGCATACGCCCGGCCGCGATCTCCTCGAGCGCGCCGCGACTCGGCCGTCGTGCCAGATCGGCGAGCGCCGCGTCCACGGCTCCGTCGGCCATGCCCGCCCAGCTGGCAGCGGTACGAAGGGCGTCACGACCAAACCACGGCTGCTGCGCCAGCGCCCCCGGACCGCCGAACCGGGCCAGCACCGGCGCGCGGTCGAAGATGACGCGATGAGAGACCGAGGCACGCATCCCCGCGCCGGCAAACCACTCCCCGTCGACGGCCACGGTCGCGGGGTCGGTGAGATCGACCCAGACGGCCACCGGCGCACGGGCATCGGGGTCACGGGCGAGGATCAGCGCCCGGTCCAGGCCACCCGCGCCCGAGCAGAATGTCTTGACGCCGGTGAGCACGGCCCTGCCTCCGCCCGACGTGACGGTTGCCGGCTCGCCTTCGCCGGGCCGGGGATCCCCGCCCCACACGCCGACGCGCAACCGGCCGGCGCGCACCTCGGCCAGGTCGCGATCGCGCAGCTCGCCGGGCGCCTGCACGGCCAGCCGCTCCACCCCGTTGAGGTGACCATCGACGATGCGGCCGACCGATCCGTCGGCTCGGGCGACGCTGCGGACCAGGTCCAGTTCGCCGGCGGCGGGCGGGCGCCGGAGGCCTGGCTGCGCGTTCCAGGCCAAGACGCCGACGGCCTCCAGGTCACCGATCGCATCGTCGGGGAACACGGGAGGGTCCGCCCGATCGCGCCCGGTGGCGCCCCGGGCCACGCGTGCCAACGCGTCGTCGAGGCTGTTCATGTCGAGCTCCGCGGGCATGGCGATGCTCATGTCAGCGCCCGGAGGGTGAGGCGGTGCTCCCGAGCATGCGCACCGACCAGGTTCACGTACTCGAGCGTCGTCTCCGCGGTGTCGCGCTGCGCCCCCGGCCCCAACCCGTCGTGGGCCAAGACGATGGCGCCGTCGGTGAGCTCGCCGCGTGTGGCCTCGAACATCTCGGCCGCGGCGTCTCCCCGCCAGTCGTTCGTGTCGGTCGTCCAGCCGATGACCCGCAGCGCGCGCTCCAGGGCGATCCGCGTCGTCCACGGCGCCGTGTCACCCCAGGGCGTGCGCCAGAACTTCGGCCTCACGCCGAGACCGGCCAGCCTCTTCAGGGCCCTGTCGGTATCGCGTGCCAGCCACGCGGCGTCGCGCTCGCTGTGGCGGACGTGCTCGTCGCAGTGCAGGCCGACGGCATGCCCGTCGGCGCGGATGGCGGCGACGATCTCGGGATGGGCCGCCGCCCGCGAGGCGATGGGAAAGAAGGTGGCGCGGGCATCCAGGGATCGGAGCAGCTCCAACAGCCGGGGTGTCCACACGGGATCGGGACCGTCGTCGAAGGTGAGCGCGAGAGCGGGCACCGCAAGCGACTACCCATGTCGGCCCGGCGAAAACGGGCAGCGACGCGCTGCCGTTCGTTTTGAACCTTCGCGGCCCCGATTTGCTTGCGCTCACCGCGTGCGGGCACTCAGGAGCGGACCGGGGCCGACCCTCATGGACGACCGTCACGCTCAATTCCTCATCGCCGTGGGCGTCCCCGCCTCCATCCGGCAAACGACCGGTGAGGACCAGGTCGACGACAGCGGATACGCCCGGACGTTTCGCATCAACAACCGCGTCGTCAACCTGGACGAGATCGTCTCGTGCACGCTGCGGTCGCCCGCGCTTGATCTTTGACGGCGGCGCCCCGGTGCCGGCGGCGTCAGGCTGTCGCGCCGGCCGAGGCGACCTCGTGCTTGCCCTCGGCGAACTCCTCGACGATCTTGGCGCAGAACGCGGGCAGGTCATCGGGGTTGCGTGACGTGACCAGGCCCTGGTCGACCACGACCTCCTCGTCGACCCAGTTGCCGCCGGCATTGCCGATGTCGGTCCGCAGGCTGGGGAAGGAGGTCAGGGTGCGGTCGCGCACGAGGTCCGCCTCCACCAGCGCCCATGGGCCATGGCAGATCACCCCGGCGGGCTTGCCGGACTTGAAGAACTCCTGGACGAAGGCAACGACGTCGCCCTCCAGGCGCAGCCGGTCGGCGTTGACCGTTCCGCCCGGGAGGATGAGCCCGTCGTAGCTGTCGGGCGACGCGTCGCTAATCGCCTTGTCGACGGCGAAGGTGTCGGCTGGATTGATGTCGGAGTTCATCGCCTGGATCTCGCCGGTCGAAGGCGCGATCAGTTCGGTGGCGGCGCCGGCGGCCTCAACGGCCTTGCGGGGCTCGGTGAGCTCCACCTGCTCGACTCCGTCGGTGGCGATGATCGCGATTCTCTTGCCCTGCAGCTCATCTGACATACACAGCTCCTGACGGTCATCAACTGGACGTCTCTCGGGGCTACCCGGACGTTCGGCCACTACGCAACGCAGGCGCGATCGGCAACTTCGCTTAACAGCACTAACTTGATAGATTTAATTAAGAAGCGAGGTCGCCTTCGGCGCTCGCTCTCCGTCCACTGCAACTGACGCGCCGGCTGCGCGCCTTCAGAACCGATCCGCAAGGAGCACCCCGCATGAGATACCTGACCCCTCTCGCGCGCCGTATGGCCGCCCTGCTAGCCCTCGGGCTTCTCGCGGCGAGTTGTCTGGCCGCGTGCGGTTCCAGCAGCGCGTCATCGAGCTCTGGCAGTGCGTCATCGGCCTCCGGCGGAGCCGGAGCGTCCTCATCCTCAGCCGCCGGCGATCCGGCGGGCGGCGGGACGAAATCCAACCTGTCGGTGGGCTACTTCACCGGCCTGGTGGCCGAGCCGGAGACCGTGATCGGCAGCGTCCCCTCGCTGGCGGCCCAGACCGGGGCCAAGATCAAGTGGGTCCCGATCACCGCCGGAGCCACGGCGCTGGCCGAGATGCGCGCCGGAGCCTTTGACCTCGTCGCGGGAGTGGGCAATCCGCCCACGGTGGCCGCGATCGCCAACGGGACCCCGATCGACGTGGTCTGGGCACAGAGCTTCGACGCCGACTCCCTGCTCGTCCCCAAGTCGATCACCTCCCCGAGCCAGCTCAAGGGCAAGACCATCGGCGATCTCGAGGGCTCCTCTGAGGACTACGAGCTGCGCGGCTGGCTGAACGTCCAGCACCTCACGGGCAAGGTCAACGTGCTCGGCTTCGCCTCAGAGCAGGCGGCCACCGCGGCCTACATCGGCGGCAAGATCTCCGGCGCCTACGTCGAGGGGGCGCTCGAGGAGCAGCTCACCGCCAAGGGGGCGCATGCTCTGACCAACGCCAAGCAGATCGCCAACCTCGGCTACCCCTCGCTCGATGTGCTGGTCGCGACCGAAAGCGACATCAAGAACGCCCCCGCGACCGTCCAGAAGTACGCCTGCGCGGAGGTCTCGGCCACCAAGGATCTGTTCGGCCCGAACAACAAGACCTACTTCTCCGACAGCGCCAAGCTGCTCGGCGTCCCCGCCAACCAGGCGGTCAGCGCCACCTCCGCCTACCTGCCCTATTACATCCCCATCAACCAGGAGCTGCACTGGCTGAGCGGCGGCTCGGGGAGTCCGATCCTCGCCTCGTACGAGAAGACCGCCACCTTCGATAAGCAGCAGGGGCGGATCCAGTCCGTGCCGTCGGCGTCCATCCTCGGGGCGCACATCAACGACACGTTCGCCAAGAACGCGCTGGCCGGGAAATGCAGCTGAGCCCAGCCGAGCGCGAGCTCGTCAAGGTCACCGGCGTCGGGAAGACCTTCCAGCGCGGTGGTCGGAGGACCACCGCGCTGTCCGGCGTCGATCTCACCGTGGCTCGCGGTGAGTTCGTGTGCCTGCTGGGTCCGTCCGGCTGCGGCAAATCAACCCTGCTCAACATCCTGGCCGGGATCCTGCCCTACGAGGAAGGGACCGCCGAGGTCAACGGCCACCAGGTCAAAGGGCCGAGCGCCGAGCGGGGGATGATGTTCCAGAGCCCGATGCTGTTTCCGTGGCTCACCACGCGCCAGAACGTCGCCTTTGGACCCAAGGCCCAGCGGCGATGGCGGCGCTCCGCCCCAACCGCCGCCACCACCACCGCGGCGGACGTCGACGAAATCCTGACCACGGTGGGGCTCGCAGGCTTCGAAGATGCCTATCCCAAAGAGCTCTCGGGCGGGATGCGCCACCGCGCTGCGTTCGCTCGGGCCATCATCAGCCGCCCATCGGTCCTGCTCATGGACGAGCCCTTCGGAGCCCTCGACGCGCTCACGCGGGCCAAGATGCAGGAGTTCCTGCTCGACATGTGGGAGCGCTTCCAGATCACGATCGTCTTCGTCACGCACGACATCGAAGAATCGATCCTGTTGGGCGACCGTGTCTGCGTCATGGGCGGGCGGCCGGCCGGGATCGTGGAGGAGATCCCGATCGAACTGGGCCGGCCACGCGGCTACGAGGACCTCGAGACGCCCGAGTTCCTGGGGATCAAGCGGCGCATCCGCCAGATCCTGATGCCCGAGACGCCCGGCCGCGGACGCCGGCAGCCCGTTGGAGCCACGAGCGCGGAGGACCGCCGATGACCGCCATTGACATCAACGTCGCCGATCGCCACACCCCGGCCTGGGAGGCGGGCGAGGAGACCGTCGATCTCGCCGCGCAGCGCCGCCGCGCCCGGCGGGCTCGGCTGCATCGCACCGCGCTCAAGATCACCGGCGTGCTCATCCTCCTCGGGGCGTGGGAGATCGGCGCCCTGATCATCAACGACTCCTCGATCCTCCCCAGCGTTCAGAACACCTTCTCGACGCTGGTGCACTACCTCAACCGCCCCTATCCCGCAGCCAGCGACCCGCTGTGGAAGGACATCGTGGTCAGCGGACGGCGCATCCTCATCGGCTTTGTCCTCGCGGTCGCCGGGGGCGTGCTCATCGGATCGGCGATGTGGAGCTGGCGACCCCTGCGCGACATGATCGATCCGGTGATCGAGCTCACGCGGCCGCTGCCGCCTCTGGCCTTCATTCCGCTGCTCATCGTCTGGTTCGGCATCGGCGAGCTCCCCAAGGTCGTCCTCATCATCATCGGGGTGCTGCCGATCATGATCGTCTCCACGGTCGCCGCGCTCGATGGCGTTCCGCCGGAGCTCGACCAGTGCGCCCGGACGCTCGGCGCTTCGCGGCTCTACACCCTGTTTCACGTCCAGCTCCGCGCGGCTGTGCCCGGCATCATCACCGGCATGCGGCTCTCGATGGGCGGCGCCTGGACCAGCATCGTCGCCGTCGAGATGATCGCCGCCACCAGCGGCGTGGGCTTCCTCATCCTGCAGGCCGGCAACTACAGCATCACGAACCTGGTGTTGTCCGGCATCATCGCCATCGGCATCGTCAGCCTGGTCTTCGACGCCTTCCTGCGCGGTCTGCTGCGTCTCGCCGACCCCAGCCGCCCCGTCTCCGAATGAGATGGCGGACGCTTCGCTCAAGCGCTAAACCTTTTCGATAGACTCAGTAGAGATGATCGGACCCGCGCTACCGCCGCTGTTCGCTCCCACGGAGCGGCCGCCCCGCGCGCAGGCCGGGCATCCCTCCTCTCGATGTAGCCGCTGAGACCGAGCATCGGCTCCCCCGGCCGCCACGGCGCGCCGGTCCGACGCTCGCCTTCCACGTTCCTCATCCCCACGGCGCAACGCTGTGTCTGCGCCCCGATCGCTCATGAGGTGTCCCAGCGATGACCGCTCTCTCCCCCGCCGCCCTGCTTGACCCGACCGACGTCCGCTCCGACCTCGACCTCGACCTCCTCTCACCGGCCCCCATCACCGACCGGCGCCACGCCGCCCTGATCGTCCAGCAGCGCCGCGGCCGGCCCGCCACCGCCTTCGTGGACGTCCTGCTCGCCCACGACTTCGATGTCGCGGTCACAGTCGCTCCGGCCGAGGATCTGCCGGACCCTGGCGCCTCGCCCCTGGCCATCCTCGTCGGGTCAGAGCCGCTGGACGAGGCTCGCGGCGACGGCCGGCTGCAGGCGGAGCTCGACTGGATCCGGCGCGCCGATGCCGCCGGAATCGCCATCCTGGGTGTCGGCCACGGGGCCCGGGCGCTCGCGCTGGCCTTCGGCGGCGACGCAGCCCGCGCCGAGCGCCCCCTGCGTGGATGGACCCTCGTCGATACCTCGGTCCCCCACCTCGTTCCCACCGGGCCGTGGCTCAGCTGGCAGCACGACGTCATCTCGCTGCCCGCGCACGCCGAGGTGCTTGCGCACAACCTGCTCGGTCCCCAGGCGTTCCGCCTCGGCCGCCACCTCGGAGTGCAGTTTCACCCCGAGGCCACGCCGGAGACGATCGAGGGCTGGGCGACATCGGACGCAGACCGTCACGACGTCAAGCGGTTGCTGGGCGCCGTCACACGGGATGAGACCGCCGCCGTCGCATCCACCTGGCGCCTGCTCTCGTCGTTCGTCGACGGCAACCGGTAGGGAGGCGCGCCCCGACGGCGCGGGGCGGTGGACGCGTCAGGGGTGCCCGAGGCCCTTGACGCGTCCAGCGCCTCGGGCCGCCCCAGGCTTACAGCTGCGCGTGGTTGGGCGGGAGCACGCCGTTGACCTCGTACTGCGCCACGTGGTGGTACTTCCAGTCAGCCGGGTCGTGAATGCTGTGCGTGCGGGCGTTGCGCCAGTGCCGGTCCAGGTCGTACTTGGCGTCGGCGGCGCTCGCTCCCGAGAGGGCGAAGAGCTCCGACGACACGTTGACCGCCACCTCGGAGCCGAAGGCCTTGGCCTGGGCCACCGCCAGTGAGCCCCGTGCCGCCGCCTCGGGCGTGCACGGGTTCAGGCCGATCCCGTCGAGCTCACGCGCCGCCGAGTCAAGCAATGCCTCGGCGGCCCGGACCTGGGTGGCCAGCCGCCCGTAGCGCAGGAGCGAGTGCGGGTCATCGGCCGCCTTCTGCGCCCAGCCCCCGCGCACCGCCTCAAAGAACGGGCGTGCCTTGTCGCGCAGGAAGGTCCGGGCGTCGCGCAACGCGCCCGCCGCGATGCCCACCTCGATCGCGGCATGGACCAGCTGGGCGCGCGACCCGAGGGCCTGGGGCCCCTCGAAGGCCGACCAGTACGGCAGCACCAGGTCCGCATCCACCCGCACGTCGTCGAGATCCGTGGTCCCGCTCACGGTGGCGCGCTGGCCCATGACGTTCCAGTCCTCGGTCACCGTCACCCCGTCGTCCTGGCGTCCAACGTAAGCGACGACCAGGCGATCGGACTCGTCGAGCGCGGTCACGGCGATCCACTGCGCGGTCAGCGTTCCGGTGCAGTAGTACTTGCGCCCGTTGAGCCGCAGGGTCCCGCTCTCGTCCCGCGCCAGTCGGGTCTGGAGGTCCTGAGCGTGCTTGGTGCCACGCTCGGCCAGCGCATTGCCGACGCGGTGCCCGGCCAGCACCTCACCGAGCAGACGCTGCTTCTGCGCCTCGGTCCCCAGCAGCGCCATGACATCGACGAACAGGTAGTGCGCCTGCGGGGTCTGCGCGATCGCGGGATCGACGGCGGCAATGACCCGGATGACCTCGGCCAGGGTCGAGGGCCCGAGCGCCGGTCCGCCCTCGGCGTGGCCGACGGTGATGCCGAGCAGGCCGCTGGCATCAAAGCGCGCCATCTCGGCAAAGGGCGCGCTCCCCGAACGGTCACGCTCCACCACCCCCTCGGCAATCGAATCAGCGAATGCCTGCGCCGCCGCCACCGCTTCGGCGTGGGTGGCGAGGCGGGGCGCGACGATGCGGTCAGGCGCCGACATGGGCGGCGTGGGTCGAGCCGGCCATCAGCCCGCGGCGGCGCAGCTCGGGGATCACGCCCTCGCCCACGCGGTAGGCCTCCTCCAGGTGTGGATAGCCCGAGAAGATGAACTCGTCGATCCCCACCTCGTGGTACTCGGCGATGCGATCGCACACCTCGTCGTGGCTGCCGACCAGCGCCGTGCCGGCGCCCCCGCGCACGAGGCCCACGCCGGCCCACAGGTTGGGGTAGACCTCCAGCGAATCGGTGCGCCCGTTGTGCAGCGCCGTCATGCGGCGCTGGCCCTCGGATTGGGAGTTGCGCTGCGTCGCCTGGGCGCGCTGGATCTGCTCCGGATCGAGCCCGGCCAGCAGACGGTCAGCCTCCGCCCACGCCTCGGCGCTCGTCTCACGGGCGATGACGTGCAGGCGGATCCCGTAGCGCAGTTCGCGTCCCAGCTCGGCGGCGCGGACACGGACACGGTCGATCTTCTCGGCGACGGCCTCGGGCGGCTCACCCCAGGTGAGGTACACGTCGGCCTGGGCCGCGGCCACCTCGATGGCGGGAGCCGAGGAGCCGCCGAAATAGAGGTCCGGCCACACCGGCGCCGGGATGATCTGGGCGTCGGCGATCTCGTAGTGCTCCCCGCTGAAGTTCACCGGTTCACCCTCCCATAGGGCGCGCACGATGGCCAGAAACTCTCCGGCGCGCGCGTAGCGGTCTGCCTTGGCGAGGTGATCGCCGAAGCGGCGCTGCTCGGCGTCGTCGCCGCCGGTGACCACGTTGAGCAGCAGCCGCCCTCCGGACACGCGCTGGAAGGTGGCCGCCATCTGGGCGGCCAGCGTGGGCGAGGTCAAGCCGGGCCGGAAGGCCACCAGGAAGCGGAAGCGCTCCGTCACCTGCGTGAGCGCCGCCGTCATCAGCCAGGCGTCCTCGCACCAGCTGCTGGTCGGCGTCAGCGCCGCATCAAAGCCCAGCTGCTCGGCCGAGCGGGCGATCTGCCCGATGTAGCCGACGTCGGGAGCGCGATCCTCGGCCCCCTCTCCCGCGCGACTCCCGCGGATGCCGACCGCATTGCCGAGGCTCAGATCAGAGCGAGAGTCCCCGTTGGTAGGCAGGAACCAGTGCAGCGTGACGCTCATCGCGCGCTCATTGCTCCGGCTCGCCGATCCGGCGGTAGCCGCCGCCGTAGAACAGAAGCGGATCGGCGCCCGGCTCGGCGTGCTCAAGGGCCACAACATGGCCCACCACGACCGCGTGATCGCCGGCGTCCGCGACGTCGTGCAGCTCACACTCGAGCGTGGCGATTGCTCCGTCGAGCAGGGGGATGCCGTCCGCCGAGCGATGGGCCACCTCATCCCAGGTCTCGGCGCTCGCGCGCCGCGCGAAGCGATCGGAGAGCTCAGCCTGAGAGCTGTGCAGCACGTTGATGGCAAACCGGCGGCGTTCGTAGAGCGCCGCCAGCGTCTCTGATTCCTGTCGCAGGCAGGCCAGTACCAGGGGCGGTCGCAGCGAGACCGAGCTGACCGCGTTGGCGGTACTGCCGAACGGTCGCCCGGATCCGTCGCGGGTGGTGATGACGGTCACCCCGGTGGCAAACTGGCTCATGGCCAGGCGCAGACTATCGCCGTCCACCCCGGCGGGAGCGGTCACCGGCTCGGCCCGCGCCGCGAACGAGGGGATGCCGAAAAGGGCCATGGTGGAAGGTCTATCACACTAACTCGATTATCTTTATGTACTTTACTGAGCCCTGAGATGTCCCAGCCAATCTCCATCGCCGCGATCCTCGGCAGCGTGACCCCGCCGGGCCGCCTGCACCGCGCGGTCAGCGAGGCGCTTGACCGGCTCGCTTCCCGCAGCACCGTGAACACCGAGCTGGTCGACCTCGCCACACGGCAGATCGCCTTTGCCGACGGCCGGCCGCCGGATGCCCTCGGTGACGACACCGTCGCGCTGGTGCAGACGATCGAGCGCGCCGACGCGGTGCTCCTCGCCACCCCGGTCTACCGCGGCTCGCTGACCGGGTCACTCAAGAACCTGCTTGACCATGTGCCCGTGACCGCCCTGCGCGACACGCCGGTGGCCATCGTCTCGATGGGAGGCAGTGACCACCACTACCTCGGCGCCGAGCGTCACCTGCGCGACGTGCTGTCCTTCTTCGGCGCCCACCCCCTCCCGACCGCGGTCTACCTCTCGTCTCGCGACTTCGCCGACGGGGTCCCCGGCGAGCGTGCGGCGGGTGAGCTCGACGCGGTGCTCGATGCCCTGGTGGCGCTGACGCAGGCGCTCGCCGGCGCGGCGCCGCTCGGCCCCACGCCGCTGGCGGCCAGGTTCTGAGCCGCGCTCGCCGAGGCCGCCGGTGATGACCGGCGATCGGCCGGCGATGAACGTCTGATGAACGCCGGCCGGCCCCGGCTCACGACTGTGGCGAGGCATGCCACGATCTCCGGATGGCCAGCGAGGCGCAGCGGTCGGTCCTGATCGTCGATGACGAGCCCACCATCGTCGAGGTGGTGGCGCGCTACCTGGAACGAGCGGGCTACGCGACGCGCACCGCCGCCAACGGCGAGCAGGCACTGGCGGCGGCCGCCGAGGAGCGGCCCGACCTGGTGGTGCTGGACCTGATGATGCCGGGCATCGACGGTCTCCGGGTGATGCGGCGATTACGTGACCAGGCCTCGGAGCCGGTCGGGGTGATCCTGCTCACCGCGCGCGGCGAGGAGGCCGACCGAGTGGCCGGCCTCAGGCTCGGGGCCGATGACTACGTGGTCAAGCCGTTCTCGCCGGTGGAGCTGGTGGCTCGTGTCGACGCGGTGCTGCGGCGGGTGGACAAGGCGCCCGACGGTGAGGACCGCGTGCTCGAGCTCGGGACCATCCGGATCGATCCGGTCGCCCGGCAGGTGTTCGTCCGCGGCGAGGAGATCTCACTCACTCAGCGAGAGTTCGACGTGCTGCTGTTCATGGCGCGCCACCCCCTTCAGGTGTTCTCACGTGAACAGCTGATGGACGCCGTCTGGCAGTACTCGTTCTACTCCGACACCTCGACGGTGACCGTGCACATCCGGCGCCTGCGCGCCAAGCTCGAGTCTGACCCGTCACGGCCGGCCCACATCCAGACGGTGTGGGGGCTGGGCTACCGCTTCGCGCCATGACGGTTCCCCGCACCGGCGAAGGGGCGGTGGCCCGTGTCCGCTCGCTGGCCGGGTCGCTGCCGCGACAGTTCTCGATCGCGGTGGCGCTCGCCACCGCGCCGGTGCTCGTCGCACTCGTCGTCTTCGGGTGGCTCATGGTCATCTCGGGCGACGCCTTCGTGGAGATCGCCGCGATCGTCGTCGCCGCCGGTGCGATTGCGGTCGGCGGGGCCCGGCTCTTCGCGCGCCAGATCACCGATGACGTCGCCGCCATCGGGCACGGGCTCAACGCCGTCGCCCGGGGCGAGCGCGCGGTGACGATCCACACCGCGGCGCGCGATGAGCTGAGCGGGCTGGCCGACTCAGCCAACGCCATGATCGCCCAGCTGGCCACCGAGGAGCGCGCGCGGACGCA
>DATJTQ010000247.1:0-10079 GCA_035503355.1 Solirubrobacteraceae bacterium | reverse complement strand
CGCGAGGTGGCCGATCTGGCGGCGCTGCGCGACGAGCTCGAGGATCGCTTCGGCGACATCCCCGACCCGCTGCACAACCTCATCGCACTCCAGCAGGCCCGCATCAAGCTCGGCCAGGCCGGCGCGCGGGCGGTGACGGTGCGCGGTGACCGGCTGGCGGTGACGCCGATCGAGCTGGACTCGGTCCGCGCCAAGAAGATCCGCGCGGAGATCCCCGAGGCCCTGTATGAGTCGGGCAAATCCCAGCTCTCGGTGCGCGTGCCCAAGGACCCGGCGCAGCGCTTTCCGGCCATCGTGCGCGCGGCCGACGTGCTGCTCTCGGTGACCCGCGAGGCCGAGGCCGAGGCCGCCGCGGCCTAGACGCCCGCGGCTGCGGCGCCTCGCGGCACTTCACTAATACTTACGACCGGAGCGCCGAAGGGCCGCTACTATCGGCCGGGTCCTTATGAAGTCTCTGCGGTCCATCCTGGCGCTCGGCGCCTTTTTTGTGGTCTTGGCGGCTGCCGTCGCCGGCTGCGGCTCCAGCACCGGCTCGAGCGCCGGTGTCCCCGGCGACTCGGTGGCCGTGGTGGCCGGCAACCCGATCACCACCAAGGCCTTCAAGCACTGGATGTACGTCGCGGCGCAGGGCCAGGCGGCTCAGTCCCCCGGCTCGCCGGTGATCATCCCCGACCCGCCGAACTACACCCAGTGCATGGCCGATGCCCGCAAGGACATCCCGTCGCTGAAGAAGACCGCTGACAAGACGCTGAAGGCGGACTGCAGCCAGCTCTTCACCACGCTCTCCGGGCAGGTCATGGACTTCCTGATCAAGGCCTACTGGTACCAGGCCGACGCCCACAAGATGGGCATCAACATCACCAACGCCCAGGTGAACAGCGCGCTGGCCAAGGCCAAGAAGTCGCAGTTCTCCACCGACGCCCAGTTCCAGTCATTCCTCAAGAGCTCGGGCCAGACGCTCCAGGACCTCCTCTTCCGCGTCCGCGTCAACCAGATCTTCGAGAAGCTCACCGCCAAGCACCCCACGACGGTGACCCCCGCCGCGATCTCCAGCTACTACAACAGCCACAAGTCGCAGTTCGGCTCGCCCGAGACGCGCAACATGGAGATCGTCCTCACCAAGACGCAGGCTGAGGCCAACGCGGCCAAGTCGGCGATCGAGAAGGGCCAGAGCTGGGCCGCGGTGGCCAAGAAGTACTCGATTGACCCGAGCAAGAGCAAGGGCGGCGTGCTCACCGGGGTCACTGCCGGCCAGCAGGACTCCACCCTCTCCAAGGCCGCGTTCGCGGCCCCCGTCAACAAGCTGCTCGGCCCGGTGAAGAGCCAGTTCGGCTACTACGTCATCCGGGTCACCAAGATCACGCCGGCCACGCAGCGCAGCCTCGCGCAGTCCACGGCGCTGATCAAGCAGACCCTCAAGAGCCAGCTCACCACCTCGGCGCAGACCGCGGTCGACAATCACGCCAAGGCCGATTGGCTGAAGAAGACCTCGTGCCGCAAGCTCTACGCGATGGCTGACTGCAACGGCTACAAGGCGCCCAAGACGACCTCCACCGCCGGAGCTGCCGGAGCCGCCGGGGCTTCCGGCGCCGCCGGAACGACCGGCGCGGCCGGTGCCGCCGGCGCCGCCACGACGCCTGCCCCCGCAGGTACCTCCACCGCCGCTCCCTAACCGTGTCGTCCTCCGAGGACGCGGCCAAAGCTCTCACGACGCTGGATGAGATCACCCGCCGCCTGCGGCGCGAGTGCCCCTGGGACCGCGAGCAGGACGAGCGCACGATCGTTCCCCACACGGTGGAGGAGGCCTACGAGCTGGCCGACGCCGCCCACCAGCGCGACGACCCCAAGATGGTCGACGAGCTCGGCGACGTCCTCTTTCAGGTGCACTTCCTGGCGCTTCTGCTCGAGGAACGGGGCGCCGGCGACCTGGCCGAGGTGGCGCAGCACGTCACCGACAAGCTCATCCGCCGCCATCCGCACATCTTCGGCGAGACCGAGGTGGAGAACGCGGACCAGGTTCTGCGCAACTGGGACGCGATCAAGCGCACCGAGGCGGGCCGCGAGCCGGGGATCTTCGGCGAGGTGCCCGAGAACCTGCCCTCGCTCCTGCACGCCCGCAAGGTGCAGCGGCGCGTCGCCTCCACCGGATTTGACTTCCCCGGCGTCGAAGGCCCACTGCAATCGGCGCGCGACGAGCTGGATGAGCTCGAGGCCGCGACGACGCCTGATGACCTCTACCACGAGCTCGGCGACGTGCTGTTCGCGGTGGTCAACGTGGCGCGCAAGCTCAAGGTCGATCCGGAACTCGCGCTGCGCTCAGCGTCCGAGCGATTCCGGAGCCGGGTGACGGCGGCAAGCGACCTGGCGGCATCCGAGGGCGGAAGCTGGGACGATCTCCCGCCTGAGCAGCAGCTCACCTACTACGCCCGCGCACGCCTGACCGAAGGAGACGTCCCGGAGAGATGAGCCAGATCGAGCATGTGCACGCCCGCCAGATCCTCGACAGTCGCGGGAATCCGACCGTCGAGGTGGAGCTGAGCGTGCGCTCCGGTGCCTGGGGCCGCGCCGCAGTGCCGTCAGGGGCATCCACCGGGGAGTTCGAGGCCACCGAGCTGCGCGACGGCGGCTCGGACTGGATGGGCAAGGGCGTGACCAAGGCCGTCGAGAACGTCAACGGCGAGATCGCCACCGCCGTCCATGGCCAGGACGCCGCCAGCCAGGCGGCGCTGGACCGGATGCTCATCTCGCTCGACGGGACGCCCAACAAGTCGCGCCTGGGCGCCAACGCCATGCTGGCGGTGTCGCTGGCGGCGGCGCAGGCGTCCGCGGCCGAGCAGCGCCTGCCGCTGTGGCGGTATCTGGGCGGCGAGACGGCCCACATCCTGCCGGTCCCGATGATGAACGTCCTCAACGGCGGCGCCCACGCCGACAACGCCGTCGACTTCCAGGAGTTCATGATCGTCCCCGTCGGCGCCCGCACCTTCAGCGAGGGGCTGCGCATGGGCGCCGAGGTCTTCCACCACCTCAAGAAGACGCTGCACGACGAGGGCCATGCCACCTCGGTCGGTGACGAGGGAGGCTTCGCGCCCGACTTCGAGTCAAACGAGCAGGCGCTCGAGACGCTGATGACGGGCATCCGGGCCGCGGGCTACGTCCCCGGTGACCAGGTGGCCATCGCCCTGGACCCGGCCGTGTCCGAGCTCTACAAGGAGGGCGAGGGCTACGTGCTCGAGCACGAGGGCCGGACGCTCAACGCCGAGGACCTCGGGGCCTACTGGGCCGACCTGTGCGACCGCTACCCGATCATCTCGATCGAGGACGGGATGGACGAGGAGGACTGGGACGGGTGGGCGGCGCTGACCCAGCGGATCGGCAACCACATCCAGCTGGTCGGCGACGACATCTTCGTCACCAACACCCAGCGGCTCAAGCGCGGGATCGAGAACGGCGTGGCCAACGCCATCCTCATCAAGGTCAACCAGATCGGCACGCTCACCGAGACCTTCGCCGCCATCCGGATGGCGCGCGAGGCCGGCTACGCCGCGGTGATGTCGCATCGTTCGGGCGAGACCGAGGACGTGACCATCGCCGATCTGGCCGTCGCCACCGGCTGTGGCCAGATCAAGACCGGCGCTCCGTCGCGCACCGATCGCGTGGCCAAGTACAACCAGCTGCTGCGCATCGAGGAGGCGCTGGGCGCGGAGGCCAGCTACCCCGGGCGGTCGGCGTTCCGGGCGTAGCGCAGCCACGCCGCGCAGCGGGCGCCCGGGCACCGGGCGCCCGTGCCTCGGGCGTCCGCGTGCATCCCGCGTTGCGGCAGGAAGGAACCGCGCCGCGTCGAACGAAGGCCGCAAGGGATGCCGCCCGCTCGCTCCGCCGCTCGCTCCACCGCCGCTCCTCGCCGCCATCCCCGGCCGGCGCCGCGCAAGCGGCCGCGGCTGATCACGCATGCGCCGAGGTTGCGCGTCCGCTGGGAGCGGGTGGGGAGGATCGGGCTGCTGGTGGTGCTCGCGGTCGTGGTGGGCCTGTATGTCGAGCACACCCTGTCCTACTTCTCCACGCGCTCGCAGGCCGAGCAGCAACAGGCCATCGTCACCCGGCTCACGCGCCAGAACGCGCAGCTGACCCGGGAGACCAAGTCGCTGAACTCGCCCTCGACCATCATCGCGCAGGCGCGGGCGCTCGGCATGGTGCGCCCCAACGAGCGCCCCTACGTGATCACAGGCAAGTCGGCGCCCTGAGCCCAGGGCGGCGCGCGGCCGACGACTGGCGTCGCGCTCCCACATTCCGATGGAGAGGGGGCGGCCGGGCATGAGCTCCGGAGCCCGCGGGCCGGTCACCTACGATGACCTGATCGGGCTGTGGCAGGACGGTCAGCGCCGCCTGGCCGCCGCTGATCCCGCCGACCGCTCCGCGATGGACCGCGTGGTCGACGAGCTGGTGGTGGGGCTCCGTCGCCGCCTCGGCGGGCCGTTCACCGTCGACGAGCTCGCGCAGCTGTACGTCGAGCAGGGCACCGACTGGTGCTTTGACGTCGCGGTGCGGGTGGCGCCCAACCGCCCCGCGGCGTGGGATCTCACCACGGTGGCGGGGGCGGCGTTCGCCGTCTACGCCCGCCAGGCGATCGATTACACGACGGGACGCCGGACCGCCGAGAGCGAGTGAGCGCCCGGCGGCCCTGTCGTCCGCGTCGTCAGGTCAGCGACGAATCAGTCGTCGTCGTCTGAATCGGAATCGGCGGCGCCGGCACGGCGGATGACGATCTGATCCTCCTCGATCGCCACTTCGACGGGGCGGTGACCCGCCCAGTACTCGGCGTACACCGGGTCATCCTGCACGGCGGGGTCGAGCCACAATCCGTAGCCCTCGTCACCGTGGTCAAACGTGGCCTCAAGCGGGCCGGATGAGCGGCGGCGAGTGGTCCGTCCGCCGCGTCCTCCGCGGCGTCCGCGACGGCGGCGGGACGGCTTCTCAGCGTCGTCGTCGTCGTCATCGTCCTCGTCGTCCTCATCAGGTTGCTCGGCAGCGGCGGCGTCGAGTTCCGCGGCGATGAGCGCGTCATCCTCGGCGCGCAGGTCGATGTCATCGTCGTATTCGACCGTGGTGGTGGTCCCATCGGTCTCGTCACCGCCCTCGAGCTGCTGGTCGCGCTTGAAGGCTTGGATCTGTTGGACTGTCACCTCGAGCTGATGGGCGATCCACGCGTCGGTCCGCCCCTGGCGGACCCATGCGCGGATGCGGTTGAGCTCGGGTCTGAGAGATCGGCGTGCCATATCGGGAGCGGAGACTAGTGGTTTCGTCGGCGGGTCGTGCCCTCGCGCCGCTCGCCCGGGGCCCGCGCGCCGCCGCCCCCGGGGCCCGCGCGCCGCTCGCCCGGGGCCTGCGCGCCGCCGCCCCCGGCGCCTGCGCGCCGCCGCCCCGGGGTCACCGCCCGTCAGGGTGGGGCGGGCGTGGAACTACCCGTGCAAAACCTTCTGTGTGCTTGATCTTCGAAAAGCGATGCCGCTATGCTCGTTCGAGGGCAGGCGTCGCGCTACGCGTGGGCATGACGCTCCTGTTTTTAGCGGCCAATTGCAGGGAGGCATCTATGTTGGTACTCACCCGCAAGTCCAACCAAAGCATCATGATCGGCGACGACATCGAGGTGTCGGTGCTGGCCATCATGGGTGAGAAGGTCAGGATCGGAATCCAGGCCCCTCGTGACATCCCGGTGTTCCGCAAGGAGGTCTACATCGAGATTCAGGAAGAGGGCTCAGACAGCCACAAGGGCGCGCGCGAAGAGGTCGACGCGGCGCTGCGCAGCCTCGGGGACCGCACCGATACTTAGCCCTGGTGGCCGAGCTCGCTGCTGCCGGCGGGCCGAGCGTGACGAGCTCGGTTGTTGCCGCCGCCGGCACGGCGCAGACACCGGCCCCGGCGCAGTCCCCCCGGCGTCGGTCCGGCCACGCCGGCCGCGTGCCTAGCCCAGCAGGCGGTACAGCGTCTCGAACATCCCGGCGGTCACGATCAACGCCGTCGCGATAAGCGAGATGATGAGCAGCCAGTAGCGCACCGAGCTGCGCTTGCGGCGGCGGACGTGGGTGCGCAGCCGCGATCGGCGCACGGCTTGACGCCGCAGCGTCTCGCGCCGGTTGCGGTCAAGTTGCGTCTCCTGCCGGAACTCCTGTTCCAGCTGCGCAAGGCTCTGGCGCATCTTCATCGCCATCGGCGCGAGCCTACCAATTGGTGCAACTGCGGGGCATACATGGGGCCGCGCCCCGCCGTCTCACGCCGCCCTCAGGCGACGTGCTGCTTTTCGTAGACGTCGACGAAATGCAGGTAGTTATCGGCAATCTTGGCGGCCGCCGCCTCCCGGTCGATCTCCTTGTCCAGGAAGCTCTTGAGCGCGTCCCACCAGATCGAGCGTCCGATGGCAAAGCCGATGAAGCCCTGCACCGGCGAGGCCGCCCGCAGCCACTCCTCCACCTTCTCGGTGGAGGCTCCGCGGCCCAGCAGCACGCAGGTGACACCCTCGCGACCCTCGCCCGAGCGAGCCTGCTCGGCCAGCATGGCCGCGTCGGACTGCTCATCGACGCCCTCGATCTTCCAGACGTCCACCTCGATGCCGAACTTCTGGCAGCCCTCGATGGCGCGGCGCATCAGCTCGGGGCGCAGCTCCGCGTCGTAGCGGTCCGATGACCCATCCACCGACTCCAGCTGGGCGTCGGTGGCCGGCACCAGCAGCTCGAAGAGGAACTTACGGTCATTGGCGTGCAGCCAGTCGGCCAGCTCCTTGAGCCGTCCGAGCTGGCGCTCGTTGAGCTCGGTATCCGGGTCGTCGGGGTTGTAGCGGACCAGGACCTTGGAGAAGTCGGGGTTGAACTTCTCGATGTGGGCGCCGAAGTCCGCGCCGTACTCGAAGTCGAACTCGTTCTGGCCCGACTTCTCGACCGGCATGGACAGCTTCAGGCCCGCGGCGCGCGCCTCCTCGGGAATGTCGCCGCCGAACTGCTCGTCGACGAGCACGCCTGTCGCGGAGGCGTCGAGCCCGCGCGTGACGGCGACCTCCATGCCCTCGTAGATGAGGTGCTTGGCGTCGGCGATGGTGGCGGTCTCCTCGGCCGTGGGGTCGCCCTGGATCCCGAACATCTTCTTCTGGAATGACCCACGATGGTCGAACGCGAGGATGTACAGCTTTCCGTCGTAACCGAGCGCCATGGCGATCCGCCCTTCCCGTACCGTTTTCGAAGTTCGGGATCCAGTCTAGGACCGATCGGCGGGCGCTGACATCCCAAAAGGGATCGTTTCCGGGCGATCCCTTACCCTTGCGCGCAGTGGAGCACCGCTTCGCCGGACACGAATACTCCATCGGGATCGAGGAAGAGCTCATGATCCTCGATGCCCAGAGCTACGAGCTCGTCAACGCCATCGAGGCGATGCTCGAAGCAGCGCCCGAGGGCGACATCAAGCCGGAGCTGATGGAGTCGGTCCTGGAGATCTCCACCGATCCCTGCGAAGGGGTCCCGGAGGCGGGGCGCCAGCTGCGGGCGCTGCGCCGCCAGGTGGTGGAGACGGCGGCGAGCAAGGACCTGGCCATCGGCTCGGCGGGGACGCACCCGTTCGCGATGTGGGAGGACCAGCGCATCGTCGCCCGCCCGCGCTACCGCGACCTCATCTCCGCCCTGCGCTTCGTCGCCCGCCAGGAGCTCATCTTCGGCATGCACGTCCACGTCGGCCTCGACGACCCCGACAAGGCCATCCACGTCGCCAACGGCATGTGCGTCCACATTCCGGTCCTGTTGGGCCTGTCGGCCAACTCGCCGTTCTGGCGCGCGGGCACCACCGGGCTGGCCTCGACGCGGACGCCGATCTTCCGCGCCTTTCCCCGCGTCGGGATCCCACCCCACTACGAGGACTGGGAGGACTACGAGCGGCGGATCGAGTTCATGATCAAGGCCGGGGTCATCGAGGACTACACCTATCTGTGGCACGACGTCCGCCCGCATCCGATGTTCGGCACCGTCGAGATCCGCGTCATGGACTCCCAGACCCACGTCGAGCACTCGCTGGGCCTGGCCGCCCTCGTGCAGGCGATGGTCCGCGAGCTCGCAGAGCACTACGACGCCGGCAAGAAGCTCTCGCCCTACCCGTTCGAGATGCTCGACGAGAACAAGTGGCTGGCGGCTCGCCACGGCCTGGAGGGCGAGATCGTCGACCTCCCCAGCTCTGACCGGGTGCCGACCCGGGCGTTGGCGCGCCGGCTCCTGGACCGCATGCGCGAGCACTGCGCCGACCTGGGGACGTTGTCGGAGCTGGAGGCGGTCGAGGACCTCCTGACGCGTGGCAATGGGGCCGCCCGGCAGGTCGTCGTCTATGAAGCCAACCACGATCTGCGTGAGGTCATGGCAGAGATCGTGGCCGCCACAGTGGTCTGACGGCGAACCACCGGCCCGTCGGTCACGGGAAAGCGCCTCAGACGAGGTCGAGCCGGTTCTACAATCGGATCGTGAGCACCGGCGGACCAGACCTGTTCGTGATCTGCAAGAGCTGTGGGTCCGAGGTCAGCCCCTACATCACCGAGTGTCCCTACTGCGGCAATCGGCTGCGCAAACGGGCCCCCAAGCTCGACCGCGACCAGCGCGTGGCCGAGCGCAAGGCGCGCCGCCAGCCGCCTCCGCTGCTCACCCGCCTCAAGCGCGACGAGATCCCGGGGATCCGCGGGGACACCCGCCCCTACGCCACCGTCGTGCTCGTCGTCCTCGGGCTGGTGGGCTGCTTGCTGTGGCGCACCGACCTCGGCGGCTCCTCCGGCAAGCTGATCGTCATCGGCCAGCCCGGCTCTGAGTGGTGGCGGCTCTTCACCGCGGCCTTCACCTACGACAACGTCGGGTACGCGATGATCACCCTCGGCACGGTGGGGCTGTTCGGATGGCTGCTCGAGCGCCGGCACGGCCCGCTGCCAGTGATGGCGCTGTTCGTCATCGGCGGCGTCGGCGGCCTGGCCGCCACCACGGCGATCCAGCCCAACGCGATCCTGCTCGGCGCGCAGGGCGGCGCGCTGGCGTTGGTGTGCGCGTGGGCGACGCCGGACCTGCTCACCCTGCGCTCCGGCGGGGAGGTGGACGGGGATCTCATCGGCGCCGCCGTGATCGCCGCCGCGGTCGCCCTGATGCCGCTGGCCGATGTCGCCGCCAGCTGGGTGTCTGACGGCGTGGGGATCGTCGCCGGGTTCGCGGTGGGCATCCCGCTGGCGCTCATCGGCGAGCGCTGACGCCGCCCCACGGCCGTTCCGGGACCCCGGGGTCCCCGCGGCGCGCCGCTTCGTATGATCGGCGCCAGTGCCGGAGCGCGCCTACACCGACGCCGAGCTCGATGCCGCCATTGCCGAGCTCACTGACCCGACGCGGCTGCAAGACGCGCAGGACATCGTCATGCGCGCCGCCCCGTCACTGCAGCGCGTGCTGGCGGCGGCCATCGCCGAAGGCGGATGGTTTGACGCCGCGCACGAGCAGGCCGTCCGCGAGGCGGCCAACGAAGCCGAAGGCGAGGCCCGGCTGCGAGCGGTCAAGACGCTCCTGGCCGAGGAGACGCGACTGGGGATGCTGGTGGGAGTCGCGGTCGGCTTCGAGCTCTCGCGCGCGCTGGAACGCAATCCAGACGACCCACAGGAGGACTAGAACCCGATGGACATCCATTTTCTCGGCCACGCCGCTTTTGAACTGTCCGACGGTGACACCAGCGTCCTGATCGACCCGTTCCTCACGGGGAACCCCAAGGCCGCCGTCACGGCAGACGACGTCAACCCCACCACGATCCTGCTCACCCACGGGCACGGCGACCACGTCGGCGACACCGTCGACATCGCCAAGCGCGCCGGCGCGCCCGTGCTGGCCATCACCGAGCTGGCCGGCGAGCTGGAGGGCGAAGGGGTCGAGGTCGTCAACTGCAACCTCGGCGGATCGCACGACTTCGACTGGGGCTGGGCCAAGCTCGTGCCCGCCTGGCACACCTCCACCACCCCGAAGGGGACCGTCAACACCCCCGCCGGGCTGCTGGTCAACTTCAAGGACACGCTCGTCTACCACCTCGGCGACACCGCG
>DATJTQ010000246.1:0-5509 GCA_035503355.1 Solirubrobacteraceae bacterium | reverse complement strand
CGGGTACGGGGTCCGGCTCAGGCGGCTCGGTCGCCACCGGCTCGGGCTCAGCCGGCGGCGCCTCCTGCGTGACCGTCAAGGTCACCTTGGTTCCCCATCCCGAGGACTCGAGACGGACCGTGCCGCTGGCCGCGGCGCCCTCCCAGGCGACGGCCGTCTCGGGTTCGAGCTTGGTGATGCGAATCTCGCCGAACGCCCCCAGATGCCGGGCCAGCGACGCCGCGTCGCTGCACTCCGCCCACAGCTCGGGCGCCGACTTGACGAGCGTTCGGCTGCTCTGATGCTCAGTCATGACACCAGGGTTCGCCCGGGTCCACGGGAGTCCTGCCGTCGCTGCGACACTTGCAATACAGCGCTATCGCACCCGCTGGGCCCGGGCCACGAGGCCGTCGAGGAAGGTGTCGATGGCGAAGCGGAACCGCTCGTCCCCGTCGCCGCTGACGAGGTGCTCGCCCAGGCGGGCGAGGTGGGGATAGCGGTCCGACGGCAGGGTGGTGAAGACCTCAGCGAGCTCGCCGGCCACCTCCACCCGCTCGTCGCCGCGCTCCTGATAGGTCGCGGTCTCCACCGCCGAGGCCACCGTGATGAGCGGCAGGATGTCGCAGGCCCAGGCGGCGTCGCGCGGCGTCACCCCTCCGGCCAGGAGCACCGCGGCGAGGTTGTCGGCAAAGCGGAGGGAGTTCTCGCCGGTGGGGACATTGGCCACCGCGACCCGGGCGATCCCCCGGTGCTCCTCCATGACCTCGAGGATGCCGCGGACCATGCGATGGATCTGCTCGCGCCAGCAGGCCGGATCCGGCTCCTGGAGGGGCACCATGGCCCCGACGCGGTCCAGCAGGGCGTTGAGCAGCTCGTCGCGGCTGCGGATGTAGACGTAGAGCGACGCCGGGCCGGTGTCGAGCTCGGTGGCGAGTCGCCGCATGGTCACCGCGTCGAGCCCCTCCTCGCGCAGGATCCGCATGGCGGTGTCGAGGATGACGTCCTCGCTCAGCGGGGCCTTGGCGGGGCGGGCTCGCGTGCTGCGCGAGCGGATGGGTGGTTCCACCTCAAGAATCTTACCCGCTTGACCGATCACCGTTCGTAACGTACGGTGTTCGTTACGAACGACGTTCCGCACGAACACCGTTCAGACGAATCACCACACGAACCCCAGCGAGAGGCACGATGTCCACCACCGCCCCATCCCCGCCCGACGCGGCCGCCCACCCACCGCTCACCACCACCGGTCCCGCCCCGGACGGCGACGGCCTCTACGCCGCCCGCTGGCTCGTCCTGGCCATCGTCCTGTGCGCGGAGGTCATGGACCTCATCGATGCCACCATCGTCAACGTCGCCGGCCCCTCCATCCGCCGCGACCTCGGCGGCGGTGCCACCACCCTGCAGTGGCTGGGTGCCGCCTACACCCTCAGCTTCGCGGTGCTGCTGGTCACCGGCGCCCGCCTGGGCGACATCTTCGGCCGTCGCCGCCTGTTCCTGGTCGGGTCCTTCGGCTTCACGCTGATGTCCGCGTTGTGCGCCGTGGCCCCCTCCGCCGAGCTGCTCATCATCACCCGCGCGCTGCAGGGTGGGTTCGGCGCCCTGCTCATCCCGCAGGGCTTCGGCCTGCTCAAGGAGGTGTTCCCGGAGGAGGAGATGGGCAAGGTGTTCGGCAGCTTCGGCCCGGTCATGGGCCTGTCGGCGATCGCGGCGCCCATCCTGGCCGGCGTGCTGATCGACGCCAACATCCTTTCCACCAGCTGGCGGATGGTGTTCCTCATCAACGTCCCGGTCGGGGTGGTGGCCTTCGCGGGGGCGCTGCGCTACCTGCCCCACGGGGCGGCCAAGCCGGGCACGCGGCTGGACCTCGGCGGCATGACCCTGGTGGGCCTGGCCTCGGTGGCGATCATCTACCCCCTGATCCAGGGCCGCGCCGAGGGCTGGCCTGTGTGGATCTTCGCCATGCTCGCCGCCGGCGTCGCGCTTCTCGTCGTGTTCATGCTCTATGAGCGCCGCCGCAAGGAGGCGCCGCTGATCGAGCTCAGCCTGCTGCGCAATCGCACCTACACCGATGGCATCCTGGTCGCGCTCGGCTTCTTCGCGGTGTTCGCGGGCCTCATCCTCATCGTGTCGCTGTTCTGCCAGATCGGCGAGGGCTTCTCGCCGGTGCACGCGGGCCTGACCCTGGTCCCGATGACCGCCGGCATGGTCGTCTCCATGGTCATCTCGTTCGCGCTGGTGGCCAAGTTCGGCCGCCACCTGCTGCATTTCGGCATCGCGCTCGCCGGCGCGGGCGCCGTGGTGCTGGCGCTGACGGTCTCGGGAGCCACCGGCGCGAGCACGTGGGCGCTGGTCCCCGCGCTGCTGCTCCTCGGGCTCGGCGCCGGCTTCGTCTTCGGGCAGCTGTTCGACATCATCCTCGCCGGGGTGGCCATGGACGAGGTCGGCTCAGCCTCCGGTCTGCTCAACGCGGTGCAGCAGCTGGCCTCAGCGCTGGGCGTGGCCGTGCTCGGCACGGTGTTCTTCTCGCGGCTGACCGGGGGGCACCTGCCCACCGATGCGCTCCAGATCACCGCGTGGGTGACGCTCATCCCGCTGGCGCTCACCTTCGCGCTGGCCTTCAAGCTGCCGATGCGGGCCCGGGAGGAGGCCGGCCACTAGGCCCGGGCCGGGCCGCGGCGCCGCTCAGGCCCCGAGGTGGGTGGCCATGAAGAAGATCGTCAGCACCACGATGGCCACCATCGCGTTGCCGGCCAGCGTGAAGCGGCGCAGGGCCGCGGTGTACTCCCCGCTCCACTGCGCACTCGTGCGCTGCCCGCCCGCGGCCACCGCGGTGGCGTCGAGGTCGCGCTCGGCGATGGCGGCCAGCCGCCCGGCCGGCCGGATCACGAGGGAGCCCTCCAGGGCGCCGAGGACGATCGCCGCGAAGACGCCCCAGCCGACGTAGAAGTTGCCCCACTGGTGCTCCTTGGAGGCCAGGTAGATCCCGGCCAGCACGATGAAGAGCAGGCCCGGATTGATGAGAAAGCGGCCCACCTGCTGACGCGCGCGCAGCAGCCAGGGAATGACCTCGGGGTTGCTGCGCAGCGCCGCGGCGAGCATCAGCGGGAACGCGAACACCCCGCCGAAGGCGATGACCACGGCCAGGATGTGGATGGCCAGGACGACCTGGAGGAAGGTGACGGTGGCGACGACCACTTAGTAGTTCGGCTTGTAGTCGCCGAACACGTCGCGCATCGCCCCGGACACCTCGCCGATCGAGCAGCGGTCCTTCAGCGCCTGGCGCAGCACGGGCAGCATGTTGCCGGTGCCGCGAGCGCACTCGCGGACTTCCTCGAGCCGGGCGCTGACCACCTCGGCGTCGCGGTGTTCCTTGAAGGCCTTGAGCCGCGCCACCTGCTCGCGCTCTGACTCGGGGTCGACGCGGAGGATGTCGGGCACCTCCGGCGTGTCCTCGACGAACTTGTTGACGCCGACCACGATGTCCTGCTCGGTGCGGTAGCGCTCGTGATACCCGAAGGCCGACTCCTCGATCTCTGACTTGATGAAGTCGATCGCCGCCACCGAGCCGCCGAGCTCGTCCACCTTGTCGATCAGCTCCTGGGCGCGCAGCTCGATCTCGTCGGTGAGCGCCTCGACGAAGTAGGAGCCGGCAAAGGGGTCGACGGTGTCCGCGGCGCCCGACTCGTAGCCGATGATCTGCTGGGTGCGCAGCGCGATCTTGGCGGCCCGCTCGGTGGGCAGGGCCAGTGCCTCGTCAAAGCCGTTGGTGTGCAGCGACTGGGTCCCGCCGCACACGGCGGCGAACCCCTGCAGAGCGACCCGGACGATGTTGTTCTCGGGCTGCTGGGCGGTGAGCGTCACGCCCCCGGTCTGGGTGTGAAAGCGCAGGCGCCAGGACCGCTCATCCTGGGCGCCGAACCGCTCGCGCATGATCTCGGCCCACATCCGGCGGGCGGCGCGGAACTTGGCCACCTCCTGAAAGACGTTGTTGTGGCCGTTGAAGAAGAAGGCCAGGCGGGGGGCGAAGCGATCGATCTCCAGGCCCGCGTCCAGCGCGGCCTGCACGTAGGCGATGCCGTTGGCCAGCGTGAAGGCCACCTCCTGCACCGCCGAGCACCCCTTCTCGCGGAAGTGATAGCCGCTGATCGACACCGTGTTCCACTTGGGGACGCGCTCGTTGCAGTAGGCGAACAGGTCGGTGGTGAGGCGGATCGCGCCCTCGGGCGGATAGATGAAGTTCCCGCGGGCGATGTACTCCTTGAGGATGTCGTTCTGCGTGGTCCCGCGCAGTTGCTCGGAGCTCACGCCCTGCTCCTCGCCCACGAGCTCGTAGAGGAGCAGCAGCACGCTGGCCGGCGCGTTGATGGTCATCGAGGTCGAGACCTGGTCCAGCGGGATCTGGTCAAACGCCGTGCGCATGTCGTCGATGGTGTCGATGGCCACGCCGGTGCGGCCGACCTCGCCCAGACAGCGCGGGTCGTCGGAGTCCAGGCCCAGCTGGGTGGGCAGGTCAAAGGCCATGCTCAGGCCGGTGGATCCGTTCTTGAGCAGGTAGCGGTAGCGCTCGTTGGACTCCTTGGCCGAGGCGTAGCCCGCGTACTGGCGCATCGTCCACAGCTGCGTGCGGTACATCTCGCGGTGCACGCCGCGGGTGTAGGGGTACTCGCCGGGCTGGCCCAGGCGCTTGTCGAGATCATCCGGGAGATCGCGCTCGTCATAGAGCGGGTTGATCTCGATCCCCGAGTCCGTGAAGTGACGCGGGTCGTCGGGACCGACAATCGGGGCGATCGTGCGGTGCTCGTCGGCGGTGGCCATCGCCTCCGGAGGTTACCCGGAGGGGCCTGGCGCCACCCACCCGGTCCGCCTAGTCAACTAAACTGATAAGTGTACTTGCTGACAGCTACAGGACCTTGTGCAGGAAGGTCCGGGTGCGGTCATGGCGCGGATTGTCGAGCACTTCGGCGGGCGTTCCGGACTCGACGACGACGCCGTCGTCCATGAACACGACCGTGTCTCCGACCTCGCGAGCGAAGCCGACCTCGTGTGTGACCACGATCATCGTCATGCCCTCGTGGGCCAGCAGCCGCATCGCGTCCAGGACATCGCCGACCAACTCGGGGTCCAGCGCCGACGTGGGCTCGTCAAAGAGCATCAGCTTGGGCTCCATGGCCAGCGCCCGGGCGATGGCCACCCGCTGCTGCTGGCCGCCCGACAGGGCCACGGGGTAGGTGTCGATCTTGTCCGACAGGCCGACGCGAGCCAACAGCTCGACGGCGCGATCGCGCGCCTGCGCCCGGCTGAGCCCCTTCACCCGGGTCGGGGCGAGCATGACGTTCTGGGCCGCGGTCATGTGCGGGAACAGGTTGAAGTTCTGAAAGACCATCCCGATCTCGGCCCGCTTGCGGCTGATGACGTTCTCATGCAGCTCGTAGATCTTGCCGTCGGCCTCGCGGTAGCCGACGAGCTCGCCGTCGACCGACAGCCGGCCCGAGTTGATCTTCTCCAGGTGGTTGATGCAGCGCAGAAAGGT
>DATJTQ010000245.1:0-6104 GCA_035503355.1 Solirubrobacteraceae bacterium | reverse complement strand
GAAGCCCGAGGCCATCGAGCGCTTGAGCACGATGACCGAGCTGGACTTGTCGACCTCCAGGATGGGCATGCCGTAGATCGGGCTGCCCGGCTCGTTCTTGGCCGCCGGGTTGGTGACGTCGTTGGCGCCGATGACCAGGGTCACGTCGGTGCGACCGAACTCGGGGTTGATGTCGTCCATCTCGCGCAGCAGGTCATAGGGCACGTCGGCCTCCGCTAAGAGCACGTTCATGTGGCCCGGCATGCGCCCGGCAACCGGGTGGATGGCGTACTTGACGGTGACGCCCTTGGCCTCCAGCGCGCGCTCGAGCTCGCGCACCGCGTGCTGGGCCTGGGCCACCGCCATGCCGTAGCCGGGGGCGATGACCACCTGGCGCGCGTAGGACAGCTGGATGGCGACATCCGAGGGCGAGGTGGAGCGCACCGTCCCGCCGGTCTCTCCCGCGCCGCCGACCGGCGCGGCGACCGCGCCGCCGAACCCGCCGGCGATGATGGCCGGCACCGAGCGGTTCATCGCCTTGGCCATCTGGTCGGTCAGGATCGTTCCCGACGCGCCGACGATCATCCCGGCCACGATCATCACCGGGTTACTCAAAGCCACGCCGGTCGCGGCCGCCGACAGCCCCGTGAACGCGTTCAAAAGCGAGATGACGACCGGCATGTCGGCACCCCCGATCGGCAACACCAGCATGTTGCCCAGGATCGCCGACACCACCAGGATCCCCCCGATGAACAGCGCCTGGGAATGGACGCCGGCGCACAGCGCCACCGCCGAACCGACCGCAACGACGAACAGGGCCAGGTTGACCACGGTCTGCGCCTGGCCGGGCAGCTTGATCGGCCGGCCGGGCAGGATCTCCTGGAGCTTGCCGAAGGCGATGTTCGAACCCCAGAACGAGATCGACCCCACGATCGCGCCGAACAGCTCAAAGATCTCGACCCGCTCCGGGAAGTAGCCGGGGCCGAAATGGTGGCGGAACTCCACCCACGCCACCAGGGCCACCGCGCCGCCGCCGACACCGTTAAACAGCGCCACCATCTGCGGCATCGCGGTCATCTTCACGTTGCGCGCCGCCGGGACCCCCACCGCGGTACCGATGGCCAGCCCCACCAGGATCAGGATCACGGTCCCCGAGCCGCTCCAGATCCCCGGGCGCAACAGCGTCGCCGCCACCGCCACCGCCATGCCGACCGCCGCGATCTTGTTGCCGCGCACCGCGGTCCGCGGGCCGGTCAAGCCACTCATCCCGTAGATCAGCAGCGAGAAGGCGACGATGTAACAGCTATCGATGAAGTCGGTGGTCCGAAAGAACACCGTGCCCAGCGCGATCACGAGCTCTCGTCCTCCAGCGCCGCGGCGGTCTCCTGCGCCGAAGGCGGCTCCTTGGCCTTGAACATCCCCAGCATCCGGTCGGTCACCAAAAAGCCGCCGACCACGTTGATCGTCCCGAAGGCCACCGCGATCACCAGCAACACCTGCTCAAGCACCCCGCTCGCCGACGACATCAACAACAGACCACCCAGCACCACCACGCCGTGAATCGCGTTGGTGCCCGACATCAACGGCGTATGCAACGTGTTCGGCACCTTCGAGATCACCGCGTACCCGACAAAACCCGCGAGTACGAGCACCCCGATATCGATCACCAGACTGTCCATGGAGTCCTCTCGAGTCCTCTCTGTCAGGCGACGCCGGCCGCGGCCTTGGCGCCTTCGTGAACGATCTCGCCCCCGCGAGTGATGCACGCCCCGGCGATGACCTCGTCCTCGAAATCGAGCGACAGCTCGCCGGCATCGGAGATCATCAGCCCCAGCAGCGCCTGGATGTTGCGCGCGTAGAGCTGCGAGGCGTGCTCGGCCATCGTCGACGGCACGTTCAGCGGCGCCAGGATCTTGACGTCGTGGCGCAGCACGGACTCGCCGGGCTCAGACAGCTCGCAGTTGCCGCCCGCCTCACCCGCGAGATCGACGATCACCGAGCCGGGCTTCATCAGCTTCACCGCCGCTTCGGTGACCAGGATCGGAGCACGCCGCCCCGGCACCAGCGCGGTGGTGATGACCACGTCGACCTTGCCGATCGCCTCGGCCATCAGCTCCTGCTGGCGCTCCTGCTGCTCAGCGGTGAGCTCCTTGGCGTACCCGCCGGCGCCCTCCAGATCACCACCGAGATCGAACTCCAAAAACTTCGCGCCCAGCGACTCGACCTGCTCCTTGACCGCGGCGCGGACATCGAACCCCTGGACCACGGCGCCCAACCGGCGCGCGGTGGCGATGGCCTGCAGCCCGGCCACGCCGGCGCCCAGCACCAGCACGGTGGCGGGACGGATAGTGCCGGCAGCGGTCATCAGCATCGGGTAGAACCGTCCGAGCTCCTGCGCGCCGATCAGAGCCGACCGGTACCCGGAGATGTTGGCCTGCGAGGACAGCGCGTCCATCGACTGCGCGCGGCTGATCCGTGGAATCGCCTCCATGGCAAAGCTCGTCACGCCCGCCGACGCGAGCGCGCGCACGCCGTCGGCATTGGTCAGCGGACCGAGAAAGCCGATCAGCGTCGTCTCAGAGCCCAGCCGAGCGATCTCCTCGCTGTCGGGCGCGGCCACCTTGACCACCACGTCGCAGTCAAGCGGCGCCTCGTCCACCAGCTCCGCGCCCGCCTCCTCGAACGCCTCGTCACCGATCAACGCGCCCGCCCCGGCCCCCCGCTCAACGACGACCTGCGGCGCAGACGCGTCCTCGCCGGCGGCGCGGGTGAGTTTGCTCACGACCTCGGGCACCAGGGCCACGCGTCGCTCGCCGTCAGTTGTCTCCTTCGGGACTCCGATCCGCATGCGGGCGGTGCAGCGTACCGGGTGCTGCGCCGCGAGGACGCCCGGGTCGCGGTACGCCGGAAACTCAGCCGAGCCCCACCGGCGCCAGCGCCAACGCCGTCATGACGCCAACGGCATGCGCGAAATCCCCCGCTAACACCTGATTTCGGGGCATTGGCGAAGCGACGACCGACGGGAGGGTCACTCCGATCGCCGGCGTGTGCCGATGCCCCGCTGTGTGCGCATGTGCACTCTTGGAGCGTCTGTGATGACGCGCCGGCGCGGCCGCCGAGTGCGCTGAGGTGGTGGTCTGCGAGCTCGTCGTGGACTGAGTGGCAGCGGGCGGCGGCGCGGGCGCGGCGATGGGCAACGGCTTGCCCTCCATGGCCATCAGCGCCTCCCCGGTCACCCACACCGGGGTCTGGGTGACCCCACGGCTGTAGCGCACGGCGCCGTTGGCGGCGACCAGCGAGTCCAGATAGGCCAGCGGCGACACCGCCCCGTCGCGGCGCACCGTGGCGGGCGAGACGCCGGCGGCGTCCAGCCCCTGGATCGCCCACGCCGTCGATTGCGCGTTGGAGCCCATGCCGGGCTGGGAGGGAAAGCCGCCGTCGCGAGCCTGCTGGCGGCGCAGGAAGCTGACCGCGCGCGCCATCGCGTGCCCGGCCGCGGCGTCGCCGGCCAGGGCCTCGAGCGTCGCGCCGGTGTCGTCGACGTCGCTCGTGCCCCCGGCGCCGGCGAAGCTGAAGCCGCCGTCGGAGTCCTGCTGGCGCACCAGCCAGCCCATCGTGCGCGCCGATGGCGCCACCCCGTCGGCCCGAAGGGCCAGCACGGCGAAGTCGGTGAGGTTGACCTGATCTGAGATCGAGCCGTCGCTCTTGACCCGGCCTTGCAGAGCGGTGATCAGATCCCGGCCGCCGAACGAGCGGGCCGAGCGCCCAGCCGCCCGGACGACGAGGATGGTGCGCTCCAGCGCGCCGACGTCGTTGGTGGCCGCTCCGCGCGCGATGTAGTCCATGAGACCCTCGGCGTCGCCCAGCGAGTTGAGGTCGTGGCCCGCGGCAGCCAGGCCCAGCGCCGCCCAGCCGGCGTAGAGCTGGTCTGACGGCTGGCCCGGCTCGGCCCCGAAGCCACCGTCGGCGTTCTCGGAGCCCAGCAGGTAGTTGGCCGCTCGGGTCGACAGCGACGCCGGCGAGGTCAGAGTGGCGGCCCGGGCCACCGGCGCCCGCGACCCCAGGGCGCCGACCATCCCGAGGGCGGCCACCGCCACCAGCACCGGCGCCGCCACCCGCTCAAGCGGTACCCAGTTCACCTCGACGCGTCGCGCAAAGCGCTGGATGGACCGGGTGAGGGCCGGACCGAGGGCCAGGGCGAAGGCCAGGCACCCGGCGGCGTGCACGGCATCGAACCCCAGCCCCTGACCGACGTAGACCCCGAGCTGGGCGAGGCTGTGGTCGCTGTAGGACACCCAGTCGCCCACGTCCTGGATGACCGTGAAGGCAAAGCCGGCCGCGCAGCACACGATGGCCAGGGGCCAGCGCCCGAGCGGCCGAGCCGCGGGCTGACCGGTGCGGGCCCGCATCCCCCACGCCAGTGCCGCGCCCAGCACGCCCGTGGCGCCCCAGGCTGCCATCTGCCACGGGGTCCACGGGCCCTGGCCGAAGAAGAAGTTCGAGGTCAGGGCGGCCAGCGCGCCGATGGTGAAGCCGGGCGCCCCGCCGAGCGCGTAGCCGGCGATGAGCACGATGTCGGTGGTGGGCTTGACGTTGGGGACGGCCGCGAAGGCGATCCGCCCCAGCGCCGCGAAGGCCGCCAGCGTCCCCACCAGGGCCACGATCCGGGCGTCGGGCCGCGTGCGTTCATACCAGGCAAAGCCTGCCGCCAACGCCACGGCCAGCAATCCGAAGGCACCGAGTTGCCAGGTCACGCTGATCGCCTCCCCTCCGACACGGTCCGCCCCCGCCCCGCCGGTATGTCGGCGGCGCGAGTCGTCGGGCTCGCGATCGCCTCCCGCGCGGCGACGCGCTCCCCGATGAGGGCGGCCCCGTCGGCCGGAGTCAGGGCCCCGCCGGCGCCGCCGAGGATCCGCGCGGTCTCCGTGGCGAAGTAGCTGCCGCCCGCCAGCACCTCGCCCGCGCTGCCATCGGCGATCGGCGCCCCGTCGGCCAAGAGGACCACCCGTTCGGCGAACGCGGCGGCGAACTCGGGGTCATGGGTGGCGACGATCACCGCCGCGTCCAGCCCGCCCAGCAGCTCGACGAGCTGGTGCTTGTGGTCGCGATCCATGCCGCGGGTGGGCTCATCCAGGCACACCACGGCGGCTCGGGCGCCGGTGGGGTCGCCCAGCACCACCGCCAGGGCGAGCCGCTGCTTCTCGCCGCCTGAGAGGTCACGCGGGTGGCGATCGGCAAAGCGATCGCCGCTCAGGCTCACCATGGCCAGCGCGTCGGCATGGGCCTCGGCGGCCACCGTCTCGTGCACCAGGTAGTCGGTGGGGTTCTGCAGCAGCAGGGCCACGCGACCCGTGCTGCGCAGCGACCCTCGCGTGGGCGCCATCAGCCCGGCGGCGTGACGCAGCAGCGTCGACTTGCCGGCGCCGTTGCGACCCATCAGCGCCACCCGCTCGCCTGGCGCCACCGTCAGCGAGACGTCACGCAGGATGACCGGGCCCGAGCGCACCTCGTGCCACACATGGTCAAAGGCCAGCGCGGGCGTCGGCCCGCCACGCGCGGCGCGCCGCCGGGCGCGCCGTCCGACACGCGGCGGGGGTGACCAGTGGCTGTCCTGCCCCGCGGCCGGCGGAAGCAGATCGGCTCGCCGCAGCGCCGCGCGAGCGCTCTTGACGCCTGGGGCCGGCGGCTGGCCCACCGAGGCGAGCAGCCGCGCGCCCGGGGTCTGCAGCGCGGGAGCCTCGCGGCCGGCCCACTCCAGGAACTCGGCCGGCGCCGCGTCACAGACGATGCGCCCGCCGGCGAGGGCGAGGACCCGGTCCGCGGCGCCCAGGCAGCGCTCCAGGCGATGCTCGGCCAGGACGATGGTCGCGTCGGAGTCCTCGTTGACGCGACGCAGGAGGCCGATCAGCTCGTCGCCGGCCACCGGATCAAGCTGGGAGGTCGGTTCGTCGAGCACCACGACCCGCGGGCGGCCGGCCAGCGCGGCGCCGAGGGCCACCCGCTGCAGCTCGCCGCCTGAGAGCTCGGCGGTGGAGCGATCAAGGAGATGATCGATGGCCAGAGCGAGCGCCGCCTCCTCCACCCCCCGCGCGACCTCTGCCGGAGAGAGGCCCCGATTCTCGAGC
>DATJTQ010000244.1:0-24134 GCA_035503355.1 Solirubrobacteraceae bacterium | reverse complement strand
AGAAGTGCAGCTCCCCGCGGCGGCTGCGGATGATGGCCTCGCCGTCGTGGCGCCACATCACCAGATCCACGCCCTCCACCCCCGCTGCCACCTCGCGCGCCCGCGCGCACGTGTCAGCAGCCTGCTCCTCGTCGAGCGCGTAGACCATCGCCGAGCGCTGCGCCGGGCTCAGCGCGATCTCCCCGCCGGTGGCGCGAGCGCTGGGCCGCGCCACCTCGAAGTCCTCGAAGGCGAGGTCGAGGCGGATGCGCTCCTCCACGGGGGCCTGAGAGTGATCGGAGCAGATGATCACGGCGTACTGCTCCAGGAACTCGTCGGGCCCGCCCGCGGCGTGCATGAGCCGCTCGATCTGCCGGTCGGCCGCCGCCAGCGAGGTCACCTGGGCGTGAGGCCCGTTGCGGTGCGAGTAGGCGTCGTTGTCGGGCAGGGAATAGAGCAGGAAGTCGAAGAGGTCGTTCTCCACCAGATAGGAGCCCACGCACCCGGTGTGCTGGTCGCGCGCGCCGGGGAGGCCCAGCTGTCCGCGACAGCCGGTCTTGCGCGACGCGTACAGGTCGGCGTAGAACAGCTCCAGCGGGCCCTCGATGGTGCGCCTGAAGAACGTCGAGGTGGCAATCCGCGCCAGTGCGGACTCGTTGGCCACCTCGTGCTCGTGGCGCCCCCGATAGATCAGGTAGGTGGTGCCGGCGGTGCGCACCTGCGTGTCATCGAGGGACTCGAACACCGTCTCCACGTCGTGGGACAGATGCTCAGCGTTCATCCGGTACACGGTGTCGGTGAGCGAGCGCAGCACGCCGAACTGGCGCGAGGCCGAGAAGCTGGACCCGTACTCGACGTAGCGGCTCTCCTCGCGGTGATACCAGTTCATGCTGGGGATGTGGTGGCGGTCAGGGCCGACGCCGGTGGTGATGGTGGCCGCGCACACCGGGGTCACCGACGGGAAGGCGGCCACGCAGTCGCCCACATACACCCCCTCCTCCTGGATGCGCGCCATCGCGGGTGCGCGGCCGGAGGCGACCACCCGTTCGAGCATTGCGGGCTTCATCGCGTCGACCACGATGAGCACGAGCTTCTTGGGCGCGGTGGCCACCGTGGGCTATCTGAGGATTCGCAGGCCCGCGTACTTCTGCTCGGTCCGGCCCCGCCCGGCCACGAGCAGCCACAGCAGCAGCGCCAGCACGATCACGCCGACCGGGGGCAGCAGCACGGTGAGCACCGCGGCGAGGAGGGCCGCCGACTCGAAGAACAGCGGCGCCATCGCCGCCGCTTCGTCATCGAGCCGAGAGCGGACGCGGCTGAGCAGCGGGCGCGTGGCCATCAGGCCGACGCCCGCGCAGATGACGCCGCCGATGAAGCCCGGCCACACCGCGTGGTGATACTGAGCCAGCGCGCCGGCGAAGAACAGTGCGCCGATGATCAGGCTGACCGCGGCCAGCGCCGCCACGACCAGGCGTCCCTGCAGCAGTTCGCGGGTCGCCCGGCGCTCGGTGACCCCCAGCAGCACCACGCCCATGAGCATCACCAGCAGGAATGGGGCCTGCTCCAGGAAAGAGTAGGAGGTGTGCGAGAAGTCGATCTGAGCATCGGCGGCGCCGAGGGCGCCGACGGCGATGGCGGGCAGGAACGGCCTCATCCCCACCGCCGCGGCGATGCCGATCCCCTGGAAGATGTCGAAGACGAGGTGCACCGTGCTGTACCGTGACCGTGGTGACGATAGACGAGACGGCAGCGTGAGCCCCGACGGGCTCGAGCGCGGCCCGGACCCCGTCCTCTCCGGCAGCGCGAGCCCTCAGCCAGACCGCACCGCGCCGCGCCGACGGTCGTCCGCCCGGGACATTCAGCGCTACGCCGCGCTGTTCGCGCAGCGCACCAAGGTCATGCGCTCCTCGGCGATGCGCGACCTGATGGCGCTGACCGAGCGCGAGGACGTGATCTCCCTGGCCGGCGGGCTGCCGGACACCTCCACCTTCCCGCCCGACTCCTACGCCGCGCTGATGAGCTCGATCGCCGGCGAGTCGTGCGCGCGGGCGCTCCAGTACGGGCCCACGGAGGGTTTCGCCCGGGTCAAGGAGTGCATCGCGCGGGTGATGGAGGCCGAGGGCATGGAGGTCGACACCGACGAGCTGCTGGTCACCAGCGGCGGCCAGCAGGTGATCGATCTGGTGTGCAAGACGCTGCTGGACCCCGGCGACGTGGTCGTCGCCGAGGCGCCGACCTATCCGGGTGCGATCCCGACCTTTCACTCCTACCAGGCCGATGTCATACAGGTGAGGATGGACCGCGACGGCATGCGCGTCGACGAGCTCTCCGAGACGCTCGACGAGCTTGAGCGCACCGGCCGGCGCCCGAAGTTCATCTACACCGTGCCCAACTTCCACAACCCGGCCGGCGTGACGATGTCATTGGAGCGGCGGCGCGAGCTGGTGCGGATCGCCGGCGAGCGCGAGCTGATCATCCTGGAGGACAACCCTTACGGGCTGCTGCGCTACGAGGGAGACGGGCTGCCGCCGCTGCATTCGCTCGACGACGAGTTCGTCATCTATGCCAGCACCTTCTCCAAGATCCTCTCCCCCGGCGTCCGGCTGGGGTGGGCGGCGGCGCCCGCTCCCATCCTGGCCAAGATGCAGATCGGCAAGCAGGGCTCCGACCTCTGCTCATCCTCGATCTCGCAGTACTTCGTCTCGGCCTATTTCGACGCCGGCCCGTGGGACGACTACGTCCGCTCGCTGCTGGAGATCTACCGGCGGCGGCGCGACGTGATGCTCGACGCGCTCGCCGAGCACTTCCCGCGCGAGGCCGACTGGACCCATCCGCAGGGCGGGCTGTTCATCTGGGCCACGATGCCCGACTACATCGACACCACCGACCTGCTGGCGCGCGCGCTGCGCGAGCACGTCGCCTTCGTGCCCGGGCGGGCCGCCTTCGTCGACGGCCGCGGCGGGTCGGCGATGCGCCTGAACTTCTCCGGTGTGGATGAGGATGCGATCCGCGAGGGCATCCGCCGCATCGGCGAGGTCGTGCGCGAGCAGGTGGCGATGTACGGCACGCTCACCGGGGCGCGGCCGGCCCAGCCCGTTGACCCGGCCCAGCCCGCGAAGCCGGCTCAGACGGCGCGGTCTGAGACCGGTGCGCCGGCGGCCGAGGAGCTGGCCAAGGTCCTGCACATGCCGGTCACCCATAAGCGCGCCGGCTGAGGCAGGCCCCCGTGCGCGTGGCGGTGCTCAAGGGCGGGCGCTCGCTCGAACGACAGGTGTCCCTCCGCTCCGGGGCCCGGGTGCAGGACGCCCTGGAACGGCTGGGCCACGAGGCCATCCCGATCGACGTCGGTTCAGACCTCGTCACCCAGCTGGCGACGCACCGGCCCGACGTCGCCTTCGTCGCCCTGCACGGCTCCGACGGCGAGGACGGCACGGTGCAGGAGCTCCTGGAGGTGGTGGGCGTCCCCCACACCGGCTCGGGCATCTCGGCGTGCATCCGCGCCTCGGACAAGGTGCTGGCCAAGCACGCGATGCGTGACCACGGGATTCCGACCCCGGACTTCTACGCCTTCAACGAGACCGCCCTCGGCGCCCTGGGAGCCGCGCAGGCGCTACCGGCGATCGAGGACCGGCTGGAGTTCCCGATCGTGGTCAAGCCCGCGCGCCAGGGTTCGGCGCTCGGCATCAAGTTCGCCCGGACCGCCGCCGACGTGCCCACCGCCCTGGTGGCGGCCTTCTCCTATGACCGCAAGGTCCTGCTCGAGCGCTACATCGACGGCCGCGAGCTGGCGGTCTCGATTCTGGAGGAGAACGGCGCGCCGGTCCTCCTGCCCATCGTCGAGGCGGTTCCCGAGCAGGAGGACTTCTACGACTTCGAGGCGCGCTACGAGATCGGGCGCACCCGCTTTGTCTGCCCCGCCGAGCTCGACGAGGCCGTCACCGCGCGGGCGGGCGAGATCGCCCTGGAGACCTACGGGCTGCTCGGCTGTGCGGGCTTTGCTCGGGTCGACCTCATGTTCGAGGCGGCCACCGGCGAGCTCTACGTGCTCGAGGTCAACCCGATCCCGGGGCTCACCGAGACGAGCCTGCTGCCGCTGGCCGCCGAGGCGGCGGGCATCTCCTTCGATGACTTGGTGGAGCGGGTGCTGGCCGCCGTGGTCGTCCCGGCCTGACCGTCGCTCTCAGAGGGCCGCGAAGGCCGAGGCCATACCAAGCCGGCGCAGCGCACCCGTGGGCCCCGGAGGCGGAGGACTGGTGGGGAAGCCTCCCGTGCCACCGGCCGGCGCCGGCGGGGTGAGCACCGCGCCCAGCTTGGTGGACCACTTGGCGCTGAGCTTGCTGGAGAACGCGTCCGCGCGGTTTCCGAGCGCCTTCAGCCGCTTGAGCGCGGCCTTGTCGGGCCCGGTGACGAGGAAGCTCTTGAGCTTCTTGAGCACCTTCGGAGCCGGCGCGATGGCCGTCTCGAGCAGCCGGCCGAGACTCTTGAGGATGCGCTTGGTCCCCGGTGGGTCAGCGGTGAAGCCGTTGGCGCCCGCCGCCTTGACGTCGGTGCACAGGTCGCTGGGGGCAAAGCCGATGAGGACACGGTCCATCTTGGCCACCTGCCGGATGCCCCGGGTGAACGCGCGCGTCGCGAAGCGGATGTGCGCCAGGCGCTTGCTGAGATTGACCGTCGGGGCCTCGATGGGGCGGTCGACGGCGAGCGAGAGATCGAAAGCCCCCTCGAAGAGCAGGTCAAAGACGACCGCCTGTTGCTTCTTGGTGCCGCTGGCCAGCGAGGCCGGGATCCCGCCGGCACACCCGGCCTTGACCTGGGCCACCATCGCCCTGGCGGCGGCCGTCATGGCACCTCCCCGACGCAGCGCCGTCTCGTTGTAACGCGTCTCGTCGCGGACCACCGCACGCGCGGCCTTGACGTTCTGGGGATTGGGGGCCGCGGCGGGCGCCGCGGCCATCGCGGGCCCGGCCAGCACACCGAGGGCGAGAACCGCCGACACCACGCCGCCAAGCGACATCCACCTCATACCCATCCCCGCACCGCCCCTTTCGCGCCATCCTCGACCGGTGAAATCCGGTTTAGCAATACCCGCACTGTACGTGACGCCGAAATACGGCGCAACGGGTCATCTGTCCAGGACCGACTCCAGCTTGCGCTCCCAGGTGACCTCGGCACCACGGATCCCTTTCTCGTAGCGCGCGTTGAGGCTCTTGACGCGCGCCAGCGCGGCGCGGTCGCGCGAGGTCGTCATGAACGGGGCCACCTTGGACGGGATCGCCCCGAGGCTCAGGGCCTTGGAGGTCGAGAGGAACGAGATGTGCCGCAGCGCGGTCGTCGTGGCCGGCGGATCGGCGTTGAAGCGATCGGCGGCGGCCGCCTTGACGTCGGCGCACAGGTCAGTGGGTGAGAGCGTGGTGACGAAGTGGTTCACGCGCGCGGTCTCCTGGAAGGCGCTCGACAGCGAGCGCGAGGAGAAGCGGGCGGCGCCGAGACTGCGCGCCACGGTGCGCAGCGGCCGCAGCAGTGGCTGATTGACGGCCAGCGAGACGTCGAGGGAGGCCTCGGCGAGCAGGTCGGAGACCACGCTCTGCTGGGTCCCGGTGCCGTTGATCGCGGACGCGGGAATGGCGCCCGCGCATCCCGCCTTCACCTGCGCGACCTCAGTCTTCGCCGCCGCGGTGGCCGGGGCCTGGCGCGCCAGCGCCGCCTGGTCATAGGCAGCGACGGCCTTGATCACCGATCGCGCCGTGGCGACATCCTGGCGTGTGGGCGCAGAGGCCACGGCGACCGCAGGCCCGCCCGCGCCCGCCACGGCAATCGCCCCTGCCACCGTCAGCCCCGCCAGCACTGACCTCATGTGAAGCCACTGTACGGCACGCCGGAATACGGCGCAACGCCGGATCGGCCTACTCGTCGGAGGCGAAGTCCTCGGGAGTGACCTTGTCGAGAAAGTCCTTGAACTTCTCGACGACCTCTTCGGTGTCCTCGACTTCGTGCTCGAACTCGATCGCCGACTCGGTGATGACCTCGTCGGCGGCGAAGATCGGCGCGCCGGAGCGAACGGCCAGGGCCAGCGCGTCGGAGGGGCGCGAATCGATCTCCAGGTCGCGGCCGTTGGCGCGCAGGGAGATCGACGCGTAGAAGGTGTTCTCGCGCAGCTCGGTCACCGCGACCCGGGTGCATTCGACCTCGAGCTCCCCGAGCATGTCGGAGAGGAGGTCGTGGGTCATCGGCCGCGGCGTCGACGCCCCCTGGAGCTTCATCAGGATCGCCGCCGCCTCCGGATGACCGATCCAGATCGGGAGGAACTTGTTGCTCTCAACGGTCTTGAGCAGGACGATCGGTTGCTTGCCGACCATGTCAAAGCTCACGCCGTAGATCACCATTTCCTGCAAAACGACGCTCCTCGTCGGGTCGGCTCAGTATAGGCGTCCCCCCAATCGCCTCTCTGTAGCTACCCGTTCGCCGCTGCACCGGCGCTCCCTGCTCTTCAGGGCCTGCGCGGACCCCGCGAACCGCCCCCTAGATGTCGCAAACGGACTAGTGTTCGCCTCGTGAACAACCGGCCGCCCACCGCACAAGCCGCCGGGCGCCCGGGGCAAATCTTTCAAGGGAGAGCGAGATGGCGACGGTGGAGCTGGCACGCGAACAGCTGTTGATCGGGGGGCGCTGGACCGACGCCGACGGCGGCAGGACCTTCGAGCAGACCTTCCCCTACACGGGCGAGGCCGTCGGGTCAGCCGCGGCGGCCGGACGCGCCGACGCCCATGCCGCGGTCGACGCCGCCCAGGCGGCCTTCGGCGAATGGGGGCGCAGCACCCCTGGCGAGCGGCGCACCATCCTGACCAAGGCCGCTGACCTGCTCTCCGAGCGCGCCGAGCAGATCGCCCAGGTGGTCACCGAGGAGACCGGCGGCGTGTTTGGCTGGGGGATGTTCAACGTCGCCCTGGCCTCCAACATGCTGCGCGAGGCGGCCGCCCAGACCTACGGGCTCATCGGCGAGGTGATCCCCTCGGACGTGCCGGGCAAGCTGGCCATGGGCGTACGCCAGCCGGCGGGCGTCGTGGTGGCCATCGCGCCGTGGAACGCTCCGGTGATCCTCTCCACTCGGTCGGTGGCAACGCCGCTGGCCTTTGGGAACACGGTGGTGCTCAAGGCCTCGGAGCTGTGCCCCCGCACCCACGCGGCCGTCGTCCACGCCCTGCAGGACGCCGGGCTGCCCGAGGGCGTCATCAACCTCATCACCAACGACCCGGCCGACGCCGCCGACGTCGTCGACGAGCTGATCGCCCACCCCGCCACCCGCCGGATCAACTTCACCGGCTCCACCAAGGTCGGGCGGATCATCGCCGAGAACGCCGGGCGCCACCTCAAGCGGGTCCTGCTCGAGCTCGGGGGCAAGGCGCCGATGGTGGTGCTGCCCGACGCCGACCTGGACCAGGCCGCGGCGGCCGCCCACTTCGGGGCCTTCTTTCACCAGGGTCAGATCTGCATGTCGACCGAGCGCATCGTGGCCGACCGCGCGATCGCGCAGGACCTGGCCGAGCGAATCGCGCAGCGCGCCAGGGCAGCGACCGTCGGCGACCCCCGAGATCCGCAGACCCAGATCGGCCCGCTCATCAACGGCGCGGCCATGAAGCGGGTGACGGGGCTGGTCAAGGACGCCGTGGACAAGGGCGCCACCACGCTCAGCGGCGGCGAGGCCGACGGCACCTGCTACCCCCCGACCGTGATCACCGGCGTGACCGCCGACATGCGCGTGTACGGCGAGGAGTCCTTCGGGCCGCTGGTCACCGTGGTCGAGGTCGACGGCGTCGACGAGGCCGTGGCCACCGCCAACGACACCGAGTACGGACTCTCCGCCGCGGTGTGGAGCCAGAACGTCCCGGCGGCACTGGAGCTGGCTCAGCGCATCGAGTCGGGCATCTGCCACATCAACGACACCACCGTCCAGGATGAGCCCCAGATGCCCTTCGGCGGGGTCAAGGCGTCGGGCTGGGGCCGCTTCGGCGGCCGCGCGGCGCTGGAGGAGTTCACCGAGCTGCGCTGGATCACCGTCCAGGAACTGCCCCGCCAGTACCCGATCTGAAATCAGACTCCACCACCGCCGTCCCTGAGGAGGCCCGGGCCGCCGCGTGCCGCGTCAGGCGGCGGCCTGGGACCGGCGCAGCGCCACGCGGTCGGCGTGGTGCGCGTGCTTGACGGCGAACATCGCCTTGTCGGCACGGCGCAGCAGTCCATCGGGGTCGCGCGCGTCCATGGGGTACAGCGAGCGCCCGACGCTCACCCCGAGCACCAGGCACAGGTCGCCGACCACGAACGGGTCGGCGAAGCTGGCGGTGATGCGCTCCGAGACCCTCTCGATCTCCTCTGGGCCCGCCGCGACGAGCAGGACGGCGAACTCATCCCCGCCCAGCCGGGCGACGACATCGGAGGCCCGCGTGCAGTGCTGCAGCCGTTCGGCCACCGCCACCAGCAGGGCGTCGCCGGTCTCGTGTCCGAACTCGTCGTTGACCGGCTTGAACTGATCAAGGTCGACGTAGAGCAGGGCACCGCTCTCCGCGCCCGCGTCGGCGCGGGTGACGGCCTCACGCAGCTCGGTGGTGAAGCGCACGCGGTTGGCCAGCCCGGTGAGCTGGTCATGGGTCGCCTGGTGGGTGATGAGGTCGACGAGGCGGCCGTTCTGCAGAGCGGTGGTGGCCTGAGCGGCGACGCCGGAGAGGCGGTCGGTCAGGTCCGCGGTGAGACACAGGCGCTCGGGGCGCTCGCGCACCGACACCGACAGCAGGCCGAGCAGCTGCCCCGGGACGGCCAGCGGGACCAGGATCGTGCCCACCATGCCGATGGCGGAGAACATCGCCCCGATGCCGCCGTCGGCAGGCCCGATGAACTGGGGGGCGCGGTTGGGGTCGCGCAGGAAACGCTCGAGCGTGCCCCCGGGCTGGGGAGCCCAGCTCGAGCGCTCGGAGACCACCGGTCCGGCGTCCGCGTGGAGCGGGTGGTGCGCGGAGCGGACGAGCTCGTGACCTTCGTCGTCCCACAGGTAGACGGCCACGCGGTCGCAGTCCACCACGGCCGGTACCGCGTCGGCCAGCCGGCGGGCGATCTCGGCACTGGTGCCGGCCTGCGAGAGCGCTCGCGCCAGCTCCAGCAGCGCGCTTGACTGGTCATAGCGCTGCTCGGCCTCGACCAGCGCGGCGGCGCTGTCCAACGCGCTGGCGGCGTAGCGGGCGTAGACCTCGAGCAGCTCGCGCTCGAGCTCGAAGAAACGGCCTCCCTCCCCGCAGGTGGCGAGCAGGCGGCCGTAGTCGCGCCGGTTGGACCGCACCGGGACCACAAGACTCGAGTCGGGCAGATCCTCGACGGCCTCGGAGAGCAGGCGCTCGGCGCGTTCGGCCACCTCGGCCTCGTCAAAGCCGCGGTGGTGACAGTGCAGGGGCCCGTCGGGCGTCATCCGCACCGCGAGCAGATGCCGGGGGGCCCGGACCTCGATGGCGGCGCGGTCGGCGATCCGGGCCAGCACCTCGTCCACCTCACCGGAGGAGATGAGGTCAGACGCCGTCTGGAACATGCTGTTGAGGCGGAGCGTCATGGCATCGAGCTGGCCGGTGAGCGCCGCGATCTGCTGGCCCGACTCGGTCTCGGCCGCCTCGCTGCCCACCGGCCAGGTGACGCGGTACTCGCATCGCGGCGCGCCGAAGGCGGCGCAGCGCTCGTGGTGGACGGTGGCGGGCGGCAGCCCGAAGAGGATCGGGGGCTGGGTCAGCATCCCCCAGGTCCACGCACAGTGGTTGGCGTCGCGGCGGAAGCCGGGCTGGGGCGTGGCGTGGATCTCGGCGAAGCCGGGCCCGCAGTCGACCGCCTCCATGATGATGGCGGTGCTGTACTTGCTCGCCGTCGTGGCCACCTGCCCGTAGACGGCCTCGAGGGTGCCGAGCTGGCGCAGCACGTTGGCCACCGGCGAGGCGTTGAGGTAGCGAACCGCGTCCTCGCCCACGGCGCGGGCGAACTCCGGGTGGTGGGTGACCTGGGCGCCGGCGCGCCACAGGGCCACCGCCTCGTCGAAGGAGATCCAGTTGGCGATGTCGGTCAGGTACGGCGCGGATCGGTCTGAGCCGGCGGCGTCGAGCAGCGCGGCGACGGCCCCCTCGCCCCCGTAGGCGCGCACCCGCGCGATGAGCACGGCGCTCATCGAGCAGGAGAAATGCTTGCCCAGATCGCTCCGGGACTCGAGGTCGAGTTGCGCGCCGGCGGACATACCTCCAGTTATCGGAGTGCGACCGTCCAAGGCTTCAGTAGATGCCCGGAGCCTGGCCGGGAGAACTACGGAGCGGGTCGGCGCGGCCCCAGCCGGCGGGGCCCGGCACGCTGGTAGCGTTCAGCCATCCGCACGGGCCGCCGCGCCCGCGTCCAGGTTTTCTGGACGCGCCACCCCTGGGCAAAGGACGATCGTTGAGCACTTCAGAGACTTCCGGCCTCGTCACCGACCTCGCCGGCCTCCCGGATCTCGTCGGCAAGCACGCCGGCTACACGGAATGGCGCGTGATGGAGCAGGATCGCGTCAACCAGTTCGCCGACGCCACCGACGACCACCAGTACATCCACGTCGACCCCGAGCGTGCCAAGGAGTCGCCGTTCGGCGGGACGGTCGCCCACGGCTTTCTCACGCTGTCACTGGTGGCGCCCATCTCCGGAGAGCTCGTCCAGGTCTCCGACGCCAAGACCGGGGTCAACTACGGCCTGGACCGCGTTCGCTTCCCCGCCCCGCTGCCGGTGGGCGCCGAGTGGCGCGGCGGCGCCGAGGTGGTGGAGGTCAGCGACGTGCCCGGCGGCAAGCAGATGAAGATCAAGGTCACCGTCGAGGTCAAGGGCGCCGAGAAGCCCGCGATGGTCGCGGAGTCCCTGGTCCGCATCTACGGCTGACCTGGCGATGAGCTCCGCCGCGCCCGACCTCTCCAAGGTCGCCGCCATCGACGTGCACGTGCACGCCGAGCGCAATCAGGACGAGCCCCAGGACCCGGTGACGCTCGAGATCCTCGACGCCGCCGGCAAGTACTTCGGCGGCCACCCGCCGCAGCCGACCGCCCAGGAGGTGGCCGACTACTACCGCGAGCGCAGCCTGATGGCGGTCATCTTCAACGTCGACGACGAGGCCGGCATGGGCCGCCGGCGGCTGGGGAACTCCGAGGTGCTGGAGGCAGCCCGGGCCAACCCGGACGTGCTGATTCCCTTCGGCTCGGTGGACCCCCACAAGGGCAAGCTCGCGGTCCGCGAGGCCACCGAGCTCATCGAGGCCGGCGTGCGCGGCTTCAAGTTTCACCCCAACACCCAGGCCTTCTGGCCCAACGACCCGGCCTGGTTCCCGTTGTACGACGTGATCGCCTCGGCTGGATTGATCGCTCTATTCCATTCCGGGACCACGGGGATCGGCGCCGGCATGCCGGGCGGCGGCGGTGTGCACCTGAAGTACTCCAACCCGATGGCGGTCGACGACGTCGCCGCGGAGTTCCCCGGGCTGAACATCATCCTCGCCCACCCGTCCTTCCCGTGGCAGGAGGAGGCCCTGGCCATCTCCGTGCACAAGCCCAACGTCTACATCGACCTGTCCGGATGGTCACCCAAGTACTTCCCGGAGATCCTCGTGCAGTACATCAACACCCGGCTGCGCGACAAGATGCTCTTCGGCTCTGACTTCCCGCTGATCACGCCCGACCGGTGGCTGGCTGACTTCGAGAAGCTGGCGATCAGGGACGAGGTGCGGCCGCTGGTGCTCAAGGAGAACGCGATCCGGCTGTTCGGGCTGAGCTGACGCGACCTCCGGGGCGTCCTGGCGAGGCCTCAGCGAACGTCAACTGCGGCTTTCGAGGGGCCATGATCGAGCGGGTGGTGACCTGGAAGACGTGGCAAATCAGCGCTCGGTGATCCGATGTGTCACCGATTCCAGGTCCCACATGGTTTTGGGGACCCACCGCCGGCGCCCGTGTCGATTTGTCCCGATATCCAGCTTGGGGGCCTCCGGCGGCGATGGTGCGGCGCTGCCCCACTCTTCCCAAGCCATCCCACCTCTCGAGGCCAGCCCGCATCCACAGCGCAAAGCCGACTGCGGGCTTAAAGTGAGAGCGCCCCGGAACCGGCGGGATATGAGGCCGGACTCGGGGCGCGCTCGAGGGAGGAGAGGTACTGCGCGAAGCATGATGAGCCATGGAGCTCTAGAAGTCCAAGACGCGTAGTCGCGGTGATTTATAATCGGGCCTTATGGAACTGCGGCAGCTGCGCTACCTGGTGGCTCTTGCCGAGGAGTTGAACTTCACGCGGGCGGCCGAGCGCGAGCACGTGGCCCAGCCGGCGCTCTCCCAGCAGATCCGCCGGCTGGAGGACGAGGTGGGGCTGGCCCTGGTGGAGCGCACCACGCGCCACGTCGCCCTGACCGAGGCCGGTGAGGTCCTGGTGGTGCGCGCCCGGCGGGTGCTGGCCGAGCTGGAGGCGGCCGGTACCGAGCTGCAGGGCCTGCGCGGGATGGATACCGGCCACGTGAGCATCGGGGCCATGCACACGATGGGGCCGATCGACCTGTCGCTTCCCCTCGCCCTGTTCCATGACCGCCACCCCGGCGTGGGGCTCACCGTCCGCGAGCAGTCCAGCGAGGAGATGGCCGAGATGCTGCGTGTGGACGAGATCGACCTCGCCTTCTTGTCGGTCACCGAGCGGGTCGAGTCCCACGGCCTGGCCCTGCACCAGCTGGTCTCGGAGGAGCTGGTGGTCCTCCTTCCGCCCGACCATCCCCTCAACGGCCGGGCGCAGGTGCGCATGGCCGAGCTGGCCGACGAGCAGTTCATCAGCTTCCGCGCCGGCGCCCGCCTGCGCGAGCTCCTCTTCGCCGCGGGCCGCGAGGCGGGCTTTGAGCCGAAGGTGACGCTCGAGTCCAACGAGAGCCAGCGTATTCGCCGGCTGGTCGCTCGCGGCTTGGGCGTGGCGATCCTGCCGCGCTCGGACGCGGAGCGCCCGGGCGCCGAGGTGGCGGTGGCGCGTCTGGTGGAGCCGTCGCTGCGCCGCGACATCACCCTGGCGTGGCGCGACGGCCGCCGGCTCACCCCGGCCGCGGCAGCGTTTCTGGACCTCGCGCGTGAGACCTTCGCCGACCCGGACGCCGACGCCAACAGCGACATCGAGCGCCTGTACTTCTAGGTCCGGACGGACACGTCCCCTTAAGGTTTGATTTCCGGGCTATTGCGGTAAATCAGACGCGCAGTCGGTGCCCCGTATCCAGGGTGGGCGCCGTCCGAGCGATCCTTCAGGAGGGAGCACCGATGAGGAACGGCCTCAGTAGCCGTGCGTGGCTGTCGATTGCAGCCGCAACCGCAACCGCCGCGATGGCCTTCGCGCCGTCGGCGATGGCAGGGACCGCCGGGACGTCGGCGTGGCGAGTCCACGACGCCACCGCGTCCGGCGCCTACAGCGCGTCGCGAATGTCCGTGACGCTGGCGCTCGCCGAGCGCAACCAGAGCGCGCTGAAGGCGTTGAACGCCAAGGCCCATGCCCCGCTGACGCCGGCCCAGTTCAACGCGCAGTTCGCTCCCTCGACCGCCACCGTCGACTCGATTCGCAGCTGGGCGGCGGCCAACGGCCTCGCGGTCTCCTCGGTGTCGTCCAACCGGCTGCTGGTCACGCTGTCGGGGAGCTCCAGCCAGCTCTCCAGCGCGCTGCAGACCGGCTTTGAGCGCTTCCACTCGGCGGCCAACGGCACCTTCTTCGGAGCCTCCAAGGCGGCGCACCTGCCGGCCTCGTTCGCCTCGAGCGTGGACGCCGTGATCGGGCTCTCGAGCCTCTCCAAGGTGGCGCTGCCCAAGCCGTCGGTCCGGTCAGCGGCGGCGCTGAGCGCCGGTAAGTCCGCCCTATCCGGGCTGGGCCTGCCGTCGTCGCTCAACTATCCCGCCACCTACACGCCTCAGCAGCTCAACGCCATGTACGACGCTCCGTCGTCAGCGACCGGCTCCGGCCAGCAGTTGGCCATCATCACCGAGGGCGACGTCAGCCAGCCCAAGGCGGACCTGGCCACGTTCGAGAAGACCTACGGCCTGCCCACGGTGACCTGGAACCAGATCAACGTCGGAACGCCGTCCACGGACACCTCGGGCGACGACGAGTGGGACCTCGACAGCCAGTACTCGACCGCGTTCGCGCCGGGCGTCTCCACCCTCAACGTCTACGTCGGGCCGTCGCTCGACGACTCCGACATCCTGACCACCATCAACAAGTGGGTCACCGACGACATCGCCAAGCAGGGCAGCTTCTCGGCCGGCGAATGCGACATCCTCGCCGACGCCTCGGGGTTCACCTCCGGGCTCGACGCGGTGCTGCAGCAGGCCGACGCCCAGGGCCAGACGATGTTCTTCTCCTCCGGTGACACCGGCTCGCAGTGCCCGGCGGTCACCGGCGTCAACGGCGTCCCCGCCGGCATCCCCGACACCAACTACCCGGCCTCCAGCCCCTACGGCATCGGCGTGGGCGGCACCAGCGTGCTCGACAACAACCCGTTGTCTGAGATCGGTTGGTACGCAGGCGGCGGCGGCCTGAGCCCGATCGAGCCGGCGGCGTCCTTCCAGGCCAACACCAAGGTGCTGGGCGTCGCGGCACCCCCGACGCGCGGTGTGCCGGACGTCAGCCTCGACGCCGACCCCGAGAGCGGTTATGACGTCGTGGTCGACGGGTCGGTCGAGGGCATCGGCGGCACCAGCGCCAGCGCCCCGTCATGGCAGGGCATCTGGGCTCGTGTCAACGGCGCGAACACCGGACTCGGCTTCGCCGGCCCGGTCCTCTACTCCAGCGGCGAGTCGAGCTCCTTCAACGACATCACCATCGGCTCCAACGGCGCCTACACCGCCGGCCCGGGCTACGACCTGGTCACCGGTCTGGGCACTCCCGACATCACGAAGCTGGTCAGCGGCGCCTGAACCGAACCGCTGATCGACGGGTCTAACCCCACATAGCGACAACCGGACCCTGATGGGACCCGCCCACCCAGGGTCCGGAAAGTGCGGTAACGCACAAGTTGTCGACATTCTTAGCCCGTCAATACGTCCATTTGAGATTGTGCCTGCGTAATCAGTACGCAGGCGGGAAAGATGGGTCTGTGGCGAATAGCGCCCCAGGCCCACTTTTCTGCTCTGAGCCCGGTAGCGGCGGCCTTAGTTCGACAATCGTCGAACAAACTGGTACCATTACCGATGGAGAAAACCCCATGCGAGACACGGAGATTGTTCTGAACAGCCCTGAAACCGACGCTCGCGAGACCCCCACACCGGGTCTCAACGAGCATCACGATACAAAGCAGCGCACGCGTGCCCGCGGTCGTGGCGAGCATGGCTCGTCCGCGGCTGCCCCGTCGCCACGCCGCCAGCCCCGGCGTCGCGCGGCTCGGTCCGCCGAGCGCCGTCCGGCGACCGGTGAGCGTCTGACCCCAGGCGCCACGGGCGCGATGACTGAAAACTCGCTCGACCTGTTCCTGCGGTCGGCGCGCCAGCACCCCCTGCTGACCGCTGACGAGGAGATCGAGCTGGCCAAGCGCATTGAGCGTGGAGACCTGGCCGCCAAGGAGAAGATGATCAACTCCAACCTGCGGCTCGTGGTCTCTCAGGCTCGTCGATACCAGGGCCACGGCCTCCCCATGGAGGACCTGGTCCAGGAGGGCATGCTTGGTCTGATCCGCGCCGTCGAGAAGTTCGACTGGCGTCGCGGGTTCAAGTTCTCGACCTACGGCACCCTGTGGATCCGCCAGGCGCTTCAGCGCGGCCTGCAGAACCACGGGCGCACCATCCGCCTGCCTGTGCACGTCGCACAGCGCCAGACGAAGGTGCGCAAGGTGGAGTCCGAGCTCAGCACCAAGCTGGGCCGGGAGCCCACCGACGAGGAGATTGCGGCCGAGGCCAAGCTCGACGTCGAAGAGGTCGCCGAGCTGCGCGAGCTCACGCGGGGCCTGACCAGCCTGGACCAGCCCGTTGGCGAGGATGGCGAGACCGCCTTTGGCGATCTGCTCGCCTCCGATCGGCCCGAGCCCACCGAAGAGGTGGAGTCGGCCGAGCGCCAGGAGCTGATCTCCGGCGCGGTGGCCCAGCTGCCCGAGGCCGAGCGCAACGTCATCCGCCTGCGGTTCGGCCTGGCCGGCGCAGAGCCCCTCAACCTCCGTCAGACGGGCATCGAGCTGGGCATTCCGCTCAGCAAGGCCCGCGAGCTGGAGGCCCAGGGCCTCAGCCGCCTGGCGATGAGCAATCAGCTCGAGGAGCTGCGGCGCGCCGCCTAATCAGACTGACTGTTGACCAAAGCCCCGGTCGCCTCACGGCGGCCGGGGCTTTCGTCGTTAAGGGCCCGCGTCCGGGCTGTCGAACGAAGGGTCGGCGTCGGCCGACAATGACCCCACGCGCTCCAGGGTGTCGATCGCCGCACCCCCCGGCGACCGTGCCGTGAGCTCGTCGGGGTCGGGCCGCAGGCGCGCGGAGTAGATCGACGGCGCGCCCAGGCGGCGGGCGATGACGGTGGCCTCCACCACGGCCAGCAGCGTGGGCGCCATCAGCGAGTCGAAATTGCGGGTCAGCTCGAGGACGAGGACGACGCCCGACAGCGGGCCCTGCATCGATGCCGCCAGGAAGGCGCCGCCGCCGATGATCGCGTAGCTGCCGAGCCGGGCGCCGGGGAACAGGTGCAGCCACCCATACCCGAGGATGCTCGCCAACAGGGCGCCGATGGTCAGCGACGGGGTGAACAGGCCCCCGGGCGAGCCGGTCCACAGGCAGGCGGCGGTGGCCAATGGCTTGAGGGCGAAGAGGACCCAGAGCAGGCCGAACGAGACGCTCCCCACGGCGGCGAGTTGCACCACCCCCTTGCCGTTGCCGAGCAGCTCCGGGTACTGGATGGAGACCAGCCCGAGGATGAGGAAGACGACCAGCGGCGCGATGTAGCGGCCCCGCCCCGTCGGACGGTGAGTCCCGGCCCAGGCGATGATCCGCACCCACAGGATCGCCACCGCGCCGATGATCGGGCCCGCCAGCGCGGCCCAGGCGAGCTGCTGGGGATGGACGGCGTAGGAGGGAAGCCGGTAGGTGGGCGACGTGCCCAGGAAGATCCACGCCACGCAGGTGGCGATGACCGACGTGGCCAGCGCCGGAAGCACCAGGGGCAGCGACAGCGTCCCCAGCAGCACCTCGAGCGCGAACAGCGTCCCGCCCAGGGGGACGTTGTAGACCGCGGCGAAGCCCGCGCCCGCGCCGGAGGCCACGAGCAGCCGGCGCTGCCAGGTGGGCAGGCCGCCCCAGTCAGCCAGCCGGCTCGCGCCCGCCGCCCCGACCAGCTGCGGGGCGCCCTCGCGGCCCAGCGACACCCCCAGGCCGACGGTGATGATCGACAGCACCGCCCGGGCGACGCTCTGGATGACGGACATGTGCGCCCCGCGCAGCCACACCGACTCCGCCACCTCGGTCCCGCCCGACACGGGGAGTCGTCCCAGCACGTAGACGCCGACGGCCACCACGCCCGCGGCCACGACGAGCGCCGCCACCCGCCGCCACGACGCCGCCGCGGCCACGCCGTCGAGAAACGGCCCACTGCGGTAGCCGAAGGCGAGGTGCTCGACCAGGTGCAGCAGCCCGACCAGCGCTGACGCCCCGGCTCCCGCGATCACGCCGACCATGGCGACGATCAGCCAGAAGCGCGCGCTGTAGCTGGCAACGATCCCGCGTCCGGTGACGTTGGCCTGGTAGGAGAACCAGCTACGCGCCCGCGCCCGCGCGGCGCCCGCCGGCGGGGGTGGCGACGTCCTGGCGGCGCCCGGATGCGGCATCTGACCACCAGCCTGACACGTTTCCCGGCGGCTCGCGGCCACCCGATCCAGCGCTGCCCATACGCTACGCTTGCCCCGTGTCTTCGCTCCGCTACCGGCGCGTGGTGGTCAAGCTCAGCGGGCGCGCCTTTGCGGGAGCTGCGGCCTTCGGGCTCGAATCACAGGCCATCGAGTACGTCGCCGACCAGCTGATCGCCGCGCGCAACCTCGGCGTCGAGGAAGCCGTGGTCGTCGGCGGCGGCAACTTCTTCCGCGGCAATGTCGCCGAGGACTGGGGCATCGAGCGCGCCGAAGCCGACAACATCGGCATGCTCGGCACGGTGATGAACGGCATCCTCCTCCGCGGCGTGCTCAAGCACCGCGGGCTGGAGGACGTCCGGCTGATGACCGCACTGCCGATGCAGTCGATGGCTGAGCCCTTCATCCGGCTGAAGGCGCTGGCGCATCTGGAGCGTGACCAGCTCGTCCTGCTCTCGTGTGGCATCGGCCAGCCCTACGTCACCACCGATTATCCGGCCGTGCAGCGAGCCATCGAGCTGCGCGCCGACGCCATCCTGCTGGCCAAGCACGGTACCGACGGGATCTACGACGCCGACCCGCGTAAGGACCCGAGCGCCCATCGCTACGACACTCTCGGCTACAGCGACGTGCTGGAGCGCGACCTGCGGGTGATGGACCAGCAGGCGATCGTGCTCGCGCGGGACTACGAGCTGCCGCTGCATGTCTTTGACTTCGAGGAGCCCGACGCGATCGCCGCGATCTGCCAGGGCGAGAACCGCGGCACCTACATCTCACCCGAGACCAAGCTCGTCAAGTCGCCCGCCGCTCCCGTCGGCTGAGCGCCGGACCGCCCCACCCTCCACACTGAGCAGGGATTCCTCGAGGCTGAGCAGGGATTTCTCCACGCCGGGGGCGGCATGGGAGCCTTGCTGAAGTTTCGTCCGCTTGACCGATGCAAATCGGTGGGGCGCCCGCACGTTGCTCGTCCGGACCGGCACGATGCGCGTCCGCTCGGGGGAGATCGAGCTTGTGGCCGCTGCCGCGGCGGCCACGCAGGGAGAGTTGTCAAAGACCCGAAAGGGGCCTGCTGCTCCAGCCGGCGGTCCGCGCACGCACGCGCGGGCCGCCGGCGCTCGTGGCCCGCTTCGCCGGTGGGGCGCTCAGGAAACTCTCAGGCGATCCTCCTCATTCGCCAATCGACCGTGGCCGATGTCCATGAGCGATCCCGCTCCCTCACTTGGAGGTCCCATGTCCATCGGTTCGATCGACGGCGTCAACGCTTCGGCGCTGCAGCAGTCCGCATCCGCGCAGAGTCCCTGGCAGAACGTGCTGAGCTCCGTCTCGGGCACGTTGGGCCTGAGCACCTCGGCGCTCAAGCAGCAGCTCCAGTCCGGCCAGAGCCTCAGCTCGATCGCCTCGTCCCAGGGCGTGTCGCAGCAGACGCTCCTCAGCTCCATCCAGAACGCACTGACCCAGAACGGCTCCAGCGCGTCGGGCTCGCAGCTGCAGACGATGGCGTCGAACATCGCCAACCGCACCCCCGGCGCGGGTGGCCACCATCACCACCACGGTGGTGGCGGAGGCGGCGTCGAGAGCCTGCTGGCCACCGATTCGACCGACTCCACGGACTCGACCGACGCCGCCGGCCCGTCAGCGGCAACGCCCACCACCACCGATGACGGCGGCGTCTCCTTCGCCGACCAGCTCAGCGCGGCGACCTCGGCGAGCTCGCTGCTGTCGGCACTGGTCGATCCGTCGTCCTCACAGGACAGCACCACGACGCTCGCCAACCTGGCCGGCCAGAGCGACCTCTGGCAGGGGATCAACACGACGGCGTAGGGCAGGGCGGAGGGGCCGGTCAGACGGTCGGCCCGCCGCCCTGCGACCCGCCAGGCGGCGGTCCCTGGTTGTCACCGGGCTGGTCGGGGGCTCGGATCCACACGCGGATGTGGCCGCGCTTGATGACGAAGTTCGTCCGCGCCGTCTCGCCGGCGCCGGGATTGCACGAGCTCCCACCCCGGCCGGGCCGGCCGGTGAGCCGGAACAGCGCCTGCACCAACTGGCCGCCCACGCGCGTGACCGAGATGAGCTTGGCACCGCAGGGCAGCGCCGCGTTGGCCGCCTCGGCGGCGCGGAGGCTGTGCAGGGTGACCTCCTGGTCGGGCCCGGGCGCGAAAACGCTCGGGATCTCGAAGTAGCTCGCGGCGCCGCGGACGTCGCCACGGCGCAGCGCGTCAGCCCAGTGCCGGATCACCGCCACGGTGGCCGGGTCGGCCGCGCGGGGGGCGTGCTCGGGTACGGTGGTCGCCGGCGAGAACTCGCGCTTGGCGGTGGTCTGCGACCGCGTCGCGGTTGACGTGTGGTGCGCCGCAGGGTGCGACGTGGAGCCGCAGCCGGCGGCGAGGGCAGCCATGATCGCTACCAGCGCCGACACCGCCGGTGCGCCGAGTCGGACCCGCGCCATGAGGCGATCATGACACGCCCCTCCCGCGGGCACGCCGCTTCGCGGGCCGTCCCGGCTCCTTACACTCGGGCCACTGTGACCTTGCCGATGACCACACGGCCCGAGCTCGTCGGCTCGTTTGGCATGGTCAGCTCGACGCACTGGCTGGCCAGCGCGGCAGGCATGGCGGTCCTGGAGCAGGGCGGTAACGCCTTCGACGCGGCGGTGGCCGCCGGCTTGACGCTGCAGGTCGTCGAGCCGCACCTCAACGGACCCGGCGGCGAGGTCCCGATTCTGCTGTGGAGCGCAGCCGACGAGACACCGCACGTGGTGGCGGGCCAGGGCCCGGCGCCCGCCGCGGCCACGATTGAGCACGTCCGGGGTCTGGGGCTTGACCTCATCCCCGGCACGGGACTGCTGCCCGCCTGCGTGCCCGCCGCGTTCGATGCGTGGATGCTCCTCTTGCGCGACTTCGGGACCTTCGCGCCTGAGCAGGTCCTCGCGTTCCCGATCCACTACGCCGAGCAGGGCTTCCCGGCATTGCCCGGCATCGTGGCCCAGATCGAGGGCGCGCGGTCCTATTGGGAGGACTGGACCGCCTCCGCCGAGCTGTGGCTGGACGGAGGCCGGGCGCCGGAGGTGGGGTCGATCATCCGCAACCGCCCACTGGCCGACACCTTCCGGCGGATCGTCGCCGAGTCCCGGGCGGCCGGCGGCGGACGCGAGGCGCAGATCGAGGCCGCGCGCGACAGCTTCCTGCGCGGGTTCGTGGCCGAGGCGATCACCGACTTCCTGGCGCGCGCGGAGGTGTCAGACAGCTCCGGCGAGCGGCACCGGGGGCTGCTCAGCGGCGAGGACCTGGCCGGGTTCTCCGCCACCCTGGAGGCGCCGGTCGGCCTCGATTACCACGGCCATACGATCCTCAAGACCGGGCCGTGGGGGCAGGGCCCGGTGCTGCTGGCCCAGCTCGCCCTCCTGTCAGGGTTTGACCTCGCGGCGATGGACCGCAACGGCCCCGACTTCATCCACACCGTCGTCGAGTGCGCCAAGCTCGCCTTCGCCGATCGCGAGGCCTGGTACGGGGACCCGCGCACCGTCGACGTCGCGCTCGATGCGCTCCTGGCCGATGACTACGTCGCGGAGCGCCGCGCGATGGTGGGCACCGAGGCGTCACATGAGCTGCGCCCGGGTCGCTATGGGGGCGGGCCCGAGCCGCGGCTGCCCGCGGTGGTGACCGCGCCTCGCGCCGGCGGGGCGGCCGAAATCGGTGTCGGTGAGCCCACGATGATCGGCATGGGCGAGCGCGGCGACACCTGCCACGTCGACGTGGGGGACCGTCACGGCAACATCGTGGCGGCCACCCCCAGCGGGGGATGGCTGCAGAGCTCCCCGGCGATCCCGGGGCTCGGCTTCTGCCTGGGGACGCGGGGCCAGATGTTCTGGCTGACCGAGGGCCTGCCCAACTCCCTGGCACCGGGCAAGCGGCCGCGCACCACCCTGTCCCCGTCGCTCGCCCTGCGCGACGGCGCGCCGTATCTGGCCTTCGGCACGCCGGGGGGTGACCAGCAGGACCAATGGTCGCTGGTGTTCCTGCTCTCCCATGTGGACCATGGGATGAACCTCCAGGAGGCGATCGACGCCCCGACGTTTCACACCACGCACTTCCCCAGCTCCTTCTATCCGCGCCAGGCCGAGCCCGGCCACATCGAGGTGGAGTCACGAGTGGGCGACGCGACCCTGCAGGAGCTGCGCCGCCGCGGGCACGACGTCGGGGTGGCGCACCCGTGGTCGCTGGGACGCCTGTGCGCGGTCAGCCGGACGCCCGACGGGGTGCTGCGGGCGGGCGCCAATCCGCGTGGGATGCAGGGCTACGCGGCCGGACGGTGAGCCGGCCGGGCGCTACGGGGAGCGCCACGGTGACGCACAGCCCGCCGGCGGGGCGCGCAGTCAGGCTGAGCCTCCCCCCGTGCGCCTGGGTGATGCTGGCGACGATGGCCAAGCCGAGGCCCACGCCGGCGTGCTCGGTACGCGCGCGCTTGGAGCCGCGCTGGAAGGGCTCGATGAGCGTGGCCACCAGCTCCGGGGTGAGCTGCTCCCCGGTGTTCTCGACCGTGAGCTCGACGCCGGTGGGGCGCGACCGGGTGGTGACCCACACGCTGCCGCGGTCGGGCAGGTTGTGGACGATCGCGTTGTGCACGAGGTTGGTGATCATCTGGAGCAACAGGGCATGGGACCCCGTGGTCGGGGCGATGTCGCCGGAGGTCTCGACGGTCGCGCCCCGCTCTTCGGCGAGGGGGAGGAGCGTTTCGGTGGCCTCCTCGGCGAGGAGCGACAGATCGACGGGTTCCGAGACGAACGCCCGCTGATCGGCGCGGCTGAGCATGAGCAGGGCTTCGGTGAGGTCGATCGCGCGAGCGTTGACCGCGCGGAGGCGTTCGTCGAGCTCATCGCTGTGCCGGTTGGGGTCGGTGCTCGCGACGTCGAGGAGCGCCTGGGTGATGGCCAGGGGCGTGCGCAGCTCGTGAGAGGCGTTGGCGGCGAACCGCTGCTGTTCTGCGACCTGTGCCTCGATCCGCGCGAGCATGATGTCGAAGGCGTCGGCGAGCTCACGGAACTCATCTGAGCGCCCCGGCAAACGGATGCGATGCGACAGCGCCCCGGTCGAGGCCACGCGAGCGGCATCGGTGATGCGAGTGAGCGGCGCGAGCATGCGGCCCGCCAGCAGCCATCCTCCGACGAGGCCGAACAGCAGCAGGGAGGCGAACGCGACCGCGGCGATCGGCGCGAACTCGCGCACGAGGGCGAGCCGGTAGTGCGGGACGAGGATGAGGCCGAGGTGGGTCTGCGTATTGAGAAAGACCCACGCCGCGATGAGCAGGAGGACGCCGGCCAGCGCGACGAAGCCGGCGTAGCTGAGGGTCAGCTTGAGGCGGGCGCTGAGACCGGGCTCTCTAGCCACGGTCGCCTCCGTCGGCGTCGCCGTCCGCCTGCGTGGTCACGCGGTAGCCGGCCCCGGGGACCGTGGCGATGACCGGCGGCTCGCCCAGCCGCTTGCGCAGCGCGGAGACCGTGATGCGCACCGCGTTGGTGAATGGGTCCGCGTTCTCATCCCACGCTCGCCGCAACAGCTCTTCGGCGCTGACCACACCCCCCTCGGCAGCGAGGAGGACATCCAGCACGGCGAACTGCTTGCGGGTGAGCGCGACGTAGCGACCGTCGCGGTAGACCTCGCGGCGGAAGGGGTCCAGGCGCAGCCCCGCGAGCTCACGGACCGGCGGGCGGCTGTGCGCCCGGCGGCGGTCCAGGGCACGGAGACGGAGGACGAGCTCTTGAAGGGCAAAGGGCTTGGTGAGGTAGTCGTCGGCGCCGAGCCCGAACCCGCTGGCCTTGTCGCCGATCCGGTCGGCAGCGGTGAGCATGAGGATCGGCATGCCGGCGCCCGAGGCGACGACGTGGCGGGCGATCTCATCCCCCGAGGGGCCTGGGATGTCTCGATCGAGCACCGCGATGTCGTAGGCGTTGACGGCCAGCAGCTCCAGGGCGGCATGGCCGTCGCCGGCGACGTCGGCGGCGATGGCCTCTAACCGCAGGCCATCGCGGATGGCTTGGGCCATATACGGCTCGTCCTCGACGATCAAGACGCGCATGTCCGTGGATGCTGCCAGCCCGGGCATATCAGCGACGTATCAAAAAGGACATACGGCCCGGCAACACCCGGCGGCCTTGACTGGCCGGCGTGTCACTCCGCTCTCGCCCATCCGCCCCCGCGCGGCGGCGCCGGCTGCTGCTCGCCGCGGTGGCCGGGCTGTTTCTCGCTCACGTGGCCTTCGCGGGCGCGCGGCACGCGTTGGACCGGCGGCCACCGTCGGCGGTGGGCCGCAGTCG
>DATJTQ010000243.1:0-32337 GCA_035503355.1 Solirubrobacteraceae bacterium | reverse complement strand
CGCGGCGTCATGGGTGTGGAGCGGGTTCGGGGTCGGGTCGATCCTGGTGGCAGCGGGCATGATCGCTGCCGGCCTGTCGATCTCGCGGCGCCCGGTCGCACCGACGTGGCGTGATCACGCAGTGCTCATCACCGGGTTGCTCTCGCTCCCCCTCCTCGTGCTGGCGCCGGCCAACATCGTCTGGGTCGGCATCGTGATCTACGCGCTGGGCTATGCGGGCCTCGGGGTGGCGCAGCTCACCTCGCCGGCCGGGCAGCGCGACATCGTGACGCAGCCGGCATGACCTCGCCGGCTTCGCCGTCGGAGCCGGGGCGCCGGGACGCGGCGATCGAACTGGCGGACTCGGGCCCCCGGGGGTGGGGCCGGGTCCGCCAGGCCGCCGGTTGGCTTCATCTGGCGGTCGCCGCGGCGGTGCTCGTGGCCGTGTTCGCCCAGGTCTACCTCATCGGGGCCTACATCTTCGGGGCCGGTCAGGGGGCGCTGGACGCCCACAAGGCCGTGGGGTGGGGCGCCAACGAACTGGAGCTGGTGGTCCTCATCTGTGGGCTGGTGGCATGGCTGCCCCGGCGTGACGTTCTGTTGTCCCTCGCCCTGGCACTCGTCGGAACAGTGCAGGTGAGCCTGGCCTCGGGGCACCGGTGGGTGGGTGGGCTGCATCCGCTGCTGGCCCTCGCCGTGTTCATCACCGCTGGGATGTTGGTGCGCCGTCGCCTGAGGGCCTACGGCGTGAGCTCACACCGCCACTGAGCTCCCGCGCGGCACCTCATCGTGCGGCCCATGCCCGCAGGACCTCGCGCTCGCGCTCGGGCGCGAGGCCGGCGGGCAGGGCGCCATCGCGCAGCGCGGGTGGCGCCGGCAGCGCCGCGAGCCACTGCCACGTGTCGCGCACGGTCTCGGTGACCGGCCGGCAGTGCAGACCGGCGGCGTGGGCGCGCTCGACGTCTGAGTCGTGCATGCCGGCGTACTCGTGGTCCTCGGGTATCCACACCGGCAGCTCGGTCCACGGCTCGATGCCGGCGGCGGTGATCGCGTCGGGCACGACCCACGTCAGCCGCGTATCGGGGGCTCCCGCGGCATCGCGGCAGGCGAGCAGGAGGGCGCCCATGGTGGCGTGGCCACGGCGGCACACGACGTTGAACGGGCCGTGATGTCCCGCGCCGGCGACGTCAATGGCAAAGGCCGCCAGGTCGCGCGCGTCGACGAACTGGATGGGCAGATCGGGCGGCGCGGGGCAGAGGACCTCGCCGCCGCGGGCCATCCGGCTCAGCCACCAGGTGAGACGGCCGACATCCTCACGCGGGCCGAGGATGAGCCCGGCCCGCGCCAGCAGCGCCCGATCGCCGAACGCGTCCTCGACGGCGATCTCGGCGCCGCGCTTGTCGGCCGGATAATCGGTGCTGCCGGCATCGGGATCAGCCGCGACCGTCGGCGTGGACTCATCGGCGCCCCGTACCGGCGGCGCCTGGTAGACCGACTCGCTGGAGATGTAGACGTAGCGTCCGGCGCGGTCACGCAGTGCCTGCGCGCTGTCGCGCACCGCGCGCGGGGCGCCCGACCACGTGTCGACGACGAGGTCCCACCGGTGCTCGTACAGCGGCGCGAGGCTCGCGGGGTCAAGCCGGTCACCGCGGAGGCTCTGCACCCGCGGGTCAGTCCAGCCGGCGGCGGTCCGGTGAAAGGTGGTGACCTCGAAGCCGCGTGCCACACCCTCCAGGACCACCGCGGGGCCGACGAATCCCGACCCCCCGAGCACGAGCAGACTGGGTGTCATGCGGTGAGACTAGCGCAACTGTAGAGTTGCGCGTCCATCGTCCGTCGCCACGCCGATGCGCCGCGCCCCGGCGCGAGCCGGCGGCGCGGTGGGGGTGCCGCGGGCGCCGAGGTGTGCCGACCCTCCACGCTCTAACCCCTCCGCGCCGGCCGGGCCCGGCGGCGCGGAGGTCAACTGCCCCTCCGCGCCTGGTCCCGCTTGTCGCCCCCGATGAGTTTCGGTTCAAGCGCCCCGTCCGACGTATTCCATCGCCCCCGTCGAACAAGGGCATAGTCGCGGGTCACAGCCCGGGTCGCATCAGGGAAAACCCTGAACTTCACCCACCGCCGTCAGCGGCCGTCCTAGGCAGCTTCGCGGAGGGCCAGGCGGCGCGTCATCTCACTGCGCGAGCGCACCCCGACCTTGCGGTAGATCTGGCGCAGGTGCGTCTCGATCGTCCGGGGGCTGACGAAGAGTGCCGAGGCCGCCTCCTCGTAGGTGGCGCCCTCCAGGATCACGCGCGCGACGCGGGTCTCGGCCGCCGTCAACTCGGCCCATGGGGACTGCTCGGCCGGCGACTGGCGGCTGTAACCGGCCGCGGCGAGCTCGCGCTCGGCCCGCTCGGCCCAGATGGTGGCGCCGAGGGCGTGGAAGGTGGCCGAGGCGCGCGTGAGCTGCTCACGGGCGTCGACGCGCCGCCGAGCCCGCCGCAGCCGCTCGCCGTAGCAGAGCTGGGTGCGCGCGCGGGTGAACGGGAGCGGCGCCCGGTCATGCCATTCCAGCGCGCGCTGGAAATGCTCATCGAGCTCGGGCGTCGTGGCCAGCAGGCCGCGGCACCGCGCGGCCACCGCGTGGGCCCACGTGCGACCGGTGCGCTGGGCCTTGGCCTCGAGCTCGGCCAGCTCGCGCTCGGCCTGCGCGGTCCGCCCCACGCGCACGCTGGCCTCGATCATCACGTCGTCGAGGTGCTCCCAGCCCGGCTCCAGCACCCACTCGCGGATGTCGACGGTCGTCCGGGCCCAGACGCTGGCCGCCTCCTCGTGTTCGCCGAGGCTGAGGGCCAGCGAGGCCAGCGCCAGCACCGGCTCGGGCTCGACCGCCCACGCGTTGAGCTGCTTGCAGATGGCCAGGCTCTCCTCGGCGTGGGCCCGGGTGGCCTCCGGCCGCCCCATTGACGCCTCGACCTGCGCCAGCGCCGCCAGGCTGGAGGCGAGCATCCCCGGGCCGGCCATCTCGCGTGAGAGCTCCACCGCCTCCTCGGCGCCGGCCAGCGCCGCCGGCCACCGGCCGAGCTCGAGGTCCACCAGCGCCCGTCCGCTCATCGGGTAGGGCAGAGCGCGCAGCGCGCCCTGCTCGCGCGCGCTCGTGGTCATGGCGGTGAACAGGCGATCCGCCGTCTCAAACCGTTCGATCGACGCATGCAGGCACGCGTACATCCCGGGCAGCTCCGGCGCCGAGTGCCACACCTCGGGCTTCTCGACGATCGCGCCATAGCGCGCGAACAACTCAAGGCCGGCGTCAGTCTCGGCGGAGAGCAGTAGGCCGCAGCCGAGCGCGACGGCCGCCATCGCCTCGACCTCGCCGCCCAGCCCCCGGGCGAGGGCGAACGCGCGCTCCGCGGTCTCGCGATAGGCCGGAACGGGCCCGGTGACGGTCCGCGCCAGCACCGCCTCGGTCATCGCGGCAGCGGCCAGCGGGCGGTCGACGTCGGCGATGGCGTCGGCGATGGCGACGAGGCGATCGTGTGCGGCGTGCGGACTGCCCCGGAGCATCTCCACGCGCGAGCGGATGCGCTCACCATGCGCGCGCAGGCGCAGATCGTCGCTCCGGCTCCGGGCCCCGTCGAGCAGCTCGAGGGCCTCGTCGAGGCGTCCGACGGCCAGCGCCAGCTCAGCGGCCTCGACCTCCCGCCGCGCGCGGTCGGCCTCACCGGGGCTGAGCATCGCCGCCTGGGCGAAGGCGCGCAGCGCCGTGCTGGGAGCGCCCCGGCGGGCGGCCTCCACGGCCACCTGATCAAGCTCGGCGGCCACCGTCTCGTCGGGCGCGGCCGCGGCCGCGGCGAGATGCCAGGCGCGGTGGTCGGGCAGGCGCGCCTCGCCGCCCGCCCGGGCCAGCGCGGCATGGGCGGCGCGGCGTGCCGGGGCGGGGGCGGCGTGATAGACGGCGGAGCGCACCAGCGGGTGGCGCCACGTGAGCGAGCCGTGCGCGATCGAGACGAGGTCCTCCTCCTCGGCGGCGTCGAGCGCGGTGGCCGGCAGCCCCAGGTCGCTCAGGGCGGCGAGCAGGGTGTCGGTGGCTCCCGTATAGCTGGTGGCGGCGACGAGCAGCGCTTGGCGCGACGCCTCGGGCAGGGCGGCGGCGCGCGCCGCGAAGGAGTCCTCCAGGCGACGGCCCACCGGCAGCGGCTCGTCGAGGGCGACGCGACCGGTCCGCTGCTCGGGCGAGAGGTTGCGCGGGATCTCGACCAGCGCCAGCGGATTGCCGTCGGTCTGCGCCCACAGGCGGCGCGCCACCGCGGGGGAGACCTCGCCGGCGGCGCGCGCCACGAGGGCGAGCGCCGGCTGCTCGGCGAGTCCGGAGAGGTGCAGCTCGGGCAGACCGGTGCGCAGGGGTTCTTCGCTCTCGCCGTCGCGGACCGCCATGACGAAGGCCACGGCGTCCGAGGCCAGCCGCCGGGCGGCGAAGAACACGGCGTCGCGCGAGGCGGCATCAAACCACTGCAGGTCGTCGGCGATGACGAGCACCGGGCGCTCGGCGGCGGCGCCGGCCAGCAGGGCCACCACCGCGGCATGACACGGCAGTTGCTCCACCTGAGAGGCGGCGGCCAGCCCGACGGCCGCGCGCAGGGCGTCGGCCTGCACCGCGGGGAGCCGGCCGATCCCGTCAAGCAGCGGACGCAGCAGGGCTGAGAGCGCGCCGAAGGCGAGGTCTGACTCTGACTGGACTCCGGTCACCATGACCAGCGTCAGGTCCTCGGCGGTGTCGGCCACCGTGGCCAGCAGCAGGGACTTGCCGACGCCCGGCTCTCCCCGCACCACGAGGGCGCCGCCCCGGCCCGAGCGGGCTCCATCCACGACGTCGGCGAGCGCCGCCAGCTCGGCATCGCGGCCGAGTGCCGGGAGGGATGCGGTCGTGCTCAGGCTCCCGGAACCCACTGGTATGAGGATAAATGACCGCGGTAGGCCCGCGGCGCGGGTCCAGGGCCCCGATCGCGTACCGTCACGCCCTATGACGGAGGTCATCGTCGTCGGCGCCGGAGTGGTGGGCCTGGCCGCTGCCCACGAGCTCACGCGCGCGGGTCATCGCGTCACCGTCGTCAGCGCCGACGTGCCGGGCGCGCGCCAGTCGCGGGGGCTCACGCGCATCTTCCGCCTCGCGCACGCCGACGGCGAGCTGACCGACGCGGCGGCCACGTCGCTGGACCTGTGGGCCGAGTGGGAGGGGCGCGCCGGATGGCCCCTGTTGGACCGGGTGGGCCTGCTGCTCACCGGCGAGATGGCCGACCGAGCGGGCCACCTGGCCCGCCACGGCGCGATGGAGCGCGCGCGGGGCCAGCGACATCCGCTGGCGGTGGTGCTCGAGGACTACGTCTTTGAGCCCACCGGGGCCGCGATCCTGGCTGAGGACACCGTCCGCTTCCTGGCGCAGGAGGCCCATCTGGTGCTGGGTGAGGTCGTGCGCGCCGGGGCGCAGGCGGTGACGCTCGCGGGCGGCGAGACGATCGAGGCCGAGCGGGTGCTCGTGTGCGCGGGCCCCGACACCTACGGCCTGCTCGGCGTCCCCGCGCCGGAGCGGATGCGGTCAGTGCGCTTCTCCTTTGCCCTGCGCGAGACGACGGCGGAGCCGGTGCCGTGCTGGATCAATCGCGACGAGCGGCTGTCTGAGCCCTTCTATGCCGTCATGGACGGACCCGATCATTACTCGATCGGCCTCAGCGGAGGCGAGCCGGCGAGCCTGGCCGAAGCCGAGCACGTGCGCCTCGCCCACCCGCGGATCGTGCGCATCGCCCGCGCGGTGTTTCCGGGGCTGAGCCCCGTCGCCGAGCGTGTCGTCGCCTGCGAGTTCCCGCTGCGCGTCGCCGCGACCGATCCGGCACTGGCTCACGACGGCTGGGACCTGCTGGAGCACGACGGGGTGCTGGGCCTCACCGGCCCCGCACTGTTCAAGTTCGCGCCGCTGCTGGGGCGCCTCGCCGCGCACCATGTGGACCGGGCGCCCGTGTGAACGTACGATCGGCACCATGACCGCCACCAGCACCGCCACCACGACCACTGCCGACGGCCGCATCCTCGCCTACTGCGAGTGGGGAGACCCCAAGGGCGCCCCGGTGTTCTCGCTGCACGGCACTCCCGGCTCGCGGCTCACGCGCCACCCCGACGAGGACGTCTATCGCCGCGCCGGGGTCCGGGTCATCACCTATGACCGTGCCGGGTACGGCCTCTCGACCCGCCGGCCGGGCCGGACGGTCGCCGACGTCGCCCCCGACGTCGCGGCCATTGCCGACGCCCTCGGCATCGAGCGCTTCGCGGTGACCGGCGGCTCCGGGGGCGCTCCCCACGCGCTGGCCTGTGGCGCGCTGCTCAGCGAGCGCGTCACGCGCTGCGCCAGCGTCGTCGGCCCGGCGCCCTACGGCGAGAATGGACTCGCGCGAGAGGACTGGGTGCGCGGCATGGTCGAGGGCAACGTGCGCGAGCTTGACCTCGCCCGCGCCGGAGAGGCGGCGCTCCGCCCCGAGCTCCAGCGCGAGACCGATGAGATGCTCGCCAACCTCGGCCAGGAATCCGACACGCCGATGGGCGAGGGATATGAGCTGTCGCCCAGCGACATGGCGGTGGTGGCCCGCGCCGACATCCGCGCCATGCTCGACGACAGCCTGAAGAGCGGCTGCGGGGAGAACGTCGACGGTTTCGTCGACGACGACATCGCGATGATGGCCAAGCCGTGGGGCTTCGACGTCGCGGCCATCACGGTCCCGGTGGCGATCTGGTTTGGGGTCGCCGACACCCTCGTGCCCCCGGCCCACGGCGAGTGGCTGGCCCGGACGGTGCCGCACGCCTCGGTGGTCCGCCTCGACGGCGGCCACTTCGCGGTCTACGAGGGCCTGGGCAAGCTGCTGGCCTGGCTGACCGAGTCGAGCTGATCCGTGTGCGGATCGCCATTCTCGGGTCCCTGGAGGTCCAGAGCGGCGGCCATCGGGTCGAGCTGAGCGGCGCCCGGCTACAGGCGCTGCTGGCGCGGCTGGCCGTCGACGCCGGCCGGCCGGTGACGGTGACGAGCCTGGCCGACGCCATCTGGGACGGCGATCCGCCCCGTGACGAGAACCACGCGCTGCAGTCGCTGGTGTCGCGGTTGCGGCGCGCGCTCGACGACGGCGACGCGATCCAGCCCAGCGGGGACGGCTACCGCCTCATGATCGACCCCGACGACGTGGATGCCGGCCGCTTCGAGCGCCTGGCCGCCGAGGGCAGCGTCCTTCTGCGCGACGGAGATGCCGGACGGGCGCGTGAACGCCTCGGCGAAGCGCTCGCCCTGTGGCGTGACACCCCGCTGACCGGCCTCACCTCCCCGGCCTTCGCGTCCACCATCGCCCGCCTCACCGACGCTCGGGTGGCCGCGGTGTGTGACCGCGTCGAGGCCGAGTTCGTGCTGGGCCACATCGCCGAGACCGTGGGCGAGCTCGAGGCGCTGGCCGCCGAGCACCCGTTGCACGAGCGGCTGATCGCCCACCTCATCATGGCCCTGTACGCCGCCGGGCGCCAGGCCGACGCGCTGGCCGCCTACGAGCGGGTGCGCCTGCGGCTGTCCGAGGAGCTCGGCGTCGCCCCGTCGCCCGAGCTCCAGAAGGCTCACCTTGCCGTGATCACCGGGACTCCCCCGCCCGCGACGGCGCCCGCGTCGTCGCCGGCACTGGGTGCCGGGGGCAGCCCGGTGGCCGCGCGGCTGACGAGCTTCGTGGGGCGCGAGTCAGAGCTCGAGCGCGTGGCCGAGCTGCTCTCCGACCACCGCCTGGTGACCCTGATCGGTGCCGGCGGCGCGGGCAAGACCCGGCTGGCCACCGAGCTGGCCGACGGCTGGTCGGCGCGGGGGCGCGGGGCGGCCTGGATGGCCGAGCTGGCTCCGGTCGGCGACGCCGCCGGGATCGGCCCTGCGCTGCTGACCGCCATCGGGGTGCGCGAGACGCAGCTGCTCAGCTCGGGCAAGGCGCCAGTGGCGGGCGATGCCATCGCCCACGTCAGCGAGGTGGTGGCCGACCGGAGGGCGTTGCTGGTGCTCGACAACTGCGAGCACCTCATCGGGGCGGTGGCCGAGCTCGCCGAGCGGCTGCTCGGCGGGTGTGCGCGTCTGCGCATCCTCACCACCACCCGTGAGCCGCTGGCCATCACCGGCGAGACGATCGTGCCGGTGGCGCCGCTCGCGCTTCCCGACCGTGAGATGTCGGCCGCCGAGGCGCTGCAGGTGCCGGCGGTGCGTCTGTTCGCCGATCGCGCCGCTGCCGCGTCCGCCGGGTTCACGGTGGACGAGACGACCGTGGGCGACGTCGTGGAGATCTGCCGGCGGGTGGACGGGCTGCCGCTGGCGCTCGAGCTGGCGGCGGCGCGGCTGCGGTCGATGACCCTCGAGCAGCTGGCCGGTCGCCTGGATGATCGCTTCCGGCTGCTCACCGGCGGCAGCCGCACGGCGATGGCCCGCCAGCGCACGCTGCGGGCGGTGGTGGACTGGAGCTGGGACCTGCTCGATGACGCCGAGCGACGGATGCTCGGGCGGTTGGCGGTGTTCCCGGGCGGCGCCACGCTGGAGGCCGCCGAGGCCGTGTGCGCCGGCGGCCCGGTGCAGGAGGCCGACGTCTTTGACCTGGTGAGCGCGCTCGTGGACAAGTCGTTGCTGCAGATCGCCACCCCGGCGGCGGGCGGCGCGCGCTACCGCATGCTCGAGACCATCCGCGAGTACGGACTCGAGCGCGCCGAGGAGGCTGGGGAGCTCGCCGCCGTCCGGGATGCGCACGCTCGCCACTACCTGGCGCTGGCACTGGAGGGCGACCGTCACCTGCGCGGCCCGGACCAGGTGGGCTGGCAGCGGCGACTGAATGCCGAGCACGACAACCTGCTGGCGGCACTGCGCCACCTGGGTGAGAGCGGCGACGCCCGCGCGGCCTGCGCGATGGTGGTGGCGATGCTGTGGTTCTGGCTCACCTCGGGCGCCAGCCGGGACGAGGTGCTGACGTGGACGGAGTTCGCACGGCAGATGCCGGGCGACGCCGACCCTCTGGACCGCCTGATGATCGAGACGGTGCACGCCATGGCCGAGGTCCTGCCGGGACACCAGAGCGAGGCGGACCCCTTCACGCTGATGCGTCAGCTCCTGGATCGGATCTCCGACGCGGATCTCAGCCGTCACCCGTTGCTGGCCGCCATCCGGCCGATGCTCGCCGTGGCCGTCGGCCGAGAACGGATGCTCGAGCTGCTCGAGCACTCCGAATCCCATCCCGATCCCTGGGTCCGTGCCACCGCCCCGTTCGTCCGCGTGCAGATCTTCGAGAACGAGGGCGACGTGGATGGGCTCCGCTCGGCGCTGCACGAATCGGTGGCGGCGTTCACCGAGGTCGGCGATCGGTGGGGTCTCGGGACCGTCCTGGCAGAGCTGGCCGGGCTGCGCATCCTCGAGGGCGACCTCGACGGCGCCGAGGGTGCGCTGGAGCAGACACGCGAGCTGATGGCCGAGATGGGCGGACACAGCGACAACATCATGATCGGGCTGCGCCTCGCCGATCTGCGTTCGCGGCGGGGGGACCTCGAGGGGGCGCGGGACATGCTCGGCGCCGAGCTCGACGCCCGCGAGCGCTATCCCGAGGAGCAGGCGATGCTGCGGATCACTCTGTCGACGCTCACGTTGCGCACCGGCGATCCGGCACGGGCTCGCGACCTGGCCGAGGAGGCACTGCGCGAGATCGGCCCCTCACGCGGAACGCGTCCTGACCAGGGTCATGTCCGGGCGATGGTGCTCAGCGGCCTGGCGAAGGTCTACCTGGCGGCCGGTGAGACCGAGCGGGCGGCGGAGCTGCTGGCCGAGGCCTACGAGAAGGCGGTGGCGACCCAGGACATGCCGATCGTGGCCATGGTGGGCGTCACCGTCGCCGCCCTCGCGCTCGCGCGTGGCCGTCCGGAGGCGGCAGCCGGGATCCTCGGTGCCGGCGTTCGCCTCCGCGGCGCCGAGGACCGGACCCACATCGAGATCGTTGCCCTCACCGCCCAGCTGCGCGAGACTCTGGGCGAGGCCGGCCTCGACGCGGCCTACGATCGCGGGCGGGCGCTGGATCGAGACGCGGCGCTGCGCTGTCTCGATCCCGAACGCCTGGGGTAGGCGCCGCTCACACCCGGCGGCGGTAGGCGCGCATCGCCAGCGGTACGAAGACCACCAGCAGGGCTCCCATCCAGCCCAGGGTCCACAGCACGTCGGAGCCGACCGCGCCGCCCAGGAGAAGGCCCCGGACCGCGGCGACCAGGTGCGTCAGCGGGTTGACGTGGACGAAGGACTGCAGCCACCCGGGCATCGTCTTGGTGGGGACAAACGTGTTGGACCCGAAGCTCAGCGGCAGCACGATCAGGGTCATGATCCCCTGCACCGAGCCGGCGGTGCGGGCGATCATCCCGACAAACACCGACGCCCAGCTGAGGCACAGCGCGAAGGCGATCGACAGCCCGCAGGCGGCCAGGACCTCCGGCACTCCGGTGTGGGCCCTGAAGCCCAGCAGGTACCCGAAGCCCAGGGTGACCACGCACAGGATCGCGTAGCGCACGACGTCGGCCAGGACCGCGCCGATCAGCGGGGCCGAGCGGGCGATGGGGAGGCTGCGAAAGCGATCGAAGATGCCCTTGGTGATGTCGTTGTTGAGGTTCACCCCGATGGCGATGCCGCCCATGGCGATCGTCTGGCCCAGGATGCCCGGCAGTAGGAACTGCAGGTAGGCGTGGGTGGAGCCGTGGGAGATCGCCCCGCCGAAGATGTAGGTGAACATCAGCAGGAAGATGATCGGCTGCAAGGTGACGTCGATCAGCGCCTCGGGGGTGCGGACGATGTTGATCAGGCCCCGCTTGGCGAGCACCAGGCTGTGGCGCAGCAGCGGCCAGCGCCGCGTCGGCGTACGGGTGGCGACGGGCAGAACGCCGGCCACCGTCGCTGTTGCTTGGGGGTTCATGCGGCCTCCTCGAGGTCGTCGGAGCTGGCGATGCGCCCGGTGAGGGTGAAGAACACCTCGTCCAGGCTGGGCAGGGAGAGGGAGAGCTCGGTGACGGCGATGCCCGCCTCGGCCAGCCGCGCCACGGTGGCGGTCATGGCCTCGTCGCCGCCGACGGCCACGCTCACGGTACGGCCGGGCTCGAGCTTGGGGACCGCACCGCTGACGTCGGCGAGCACCCGGGTGGCGGCGCCGAGCTGACCGGGATCGGCGGGGCGCACCGTCAGCGTCTGGCTGCCGACGATGCGCTTGAGCCCGTCGGGCCGGTCGTGGGCGATGACGCGGCCGTGGTCGATGACGATGATGTCGTCGGCCAGCGAGTCGGCCTCGTCGAGGTACTGGGTGGTGAGCAGGACCGTCGAGCCGTCGCTGACCAAAGAGCGGACGATGCCCCACATGTCCTCGCGCTTGGAGGGGTCAAGGCCGGTGGTGGGCTCGTCAAGGAAGACGACGGCCGGGCGCCCGACGAGGCTGGCCGCCAGGTCCAGGCGGCGCCGCATCCCGCCCGAGTAGGTGCGAGCCGGCCGGTCAGCGGCGTCGGTGAGGTCAAACCAGGCCAGCAGCTCGGCCGCGCGGGTCTTGGCGGCGCGCCCGCTCAGGTCCAGCAGTTGCCCGATCATGACCAGGTTCTGGCGGCCGGTGAGTGCCTCGTCCACCGAGGCGTACTGGCCGGTGAGGCCGACGGCGCGGCGGACGTCGGCAGCCTGGCTGATGACGTCATGGCCCGCCACGCGGGCGCTGCCGCCGTCAGCGGCCAGCAGGGTGGCCAGGATCCGGACGGCGGTGGTCTTGCCGGCCCCGTTGGGGCCCAGCACGCCGAGCACCGAACCGGTCTCGACCGCGAAGCTGACCCCATCGAGCGCGACCGTCGCCCCGAAGCGCTTGACGAGGCCCTCGGCCTCGATCGCGTACGGCATGTTTCGCTCCTTCGTCGATTGCATGTGAGCAGCATCGGGAGCGGCGCTCACACCGAGCGCGCACGGCGCTCACACGCCGTGTGAGCCGCTCACACGGTCATGCGAGCGGGCTGAGCGGACCGTCAGAGCGAGCCCAGGAAGTCCAGCAGCGGCCCGTTGACCTGCTCGGGGTGGGTCAGGTTCGAGGCGTGCGGGCCACCCTCGATGAGGACCACCCCGGTACAGCCCGGGAGCAGATCCGAGAGGGCGTGGGCTTTGTCGGGCTCGATCGACAGGTCGGCGGTGCCGTGGAAGATGATCGCGGGGCAGGTGATGGCGGCCACGCGGTCGGTGATGTCGTCGCGCTCGAAGAGGCAGTTGGTCGGCTCCATCATCGCCTCGGGCGGGAGCTCGTGCCACTTGGCGATCCAGGTCTTTGACACCTCGGGGTCGCCGATGATGAGGTTGGCGATGGCACCGGTCAGGTCGTCGACGGGCCCGACGGTCAGCCAGGTGTCCTGCATCTGGCGATAGGCGGGCAGGCGCTCGGGGTCCTCGACGCCCGACTGGGTGTCGATGAGGACCAGGGCGCGCACGCGATCGGGGGCCAGCAGCGCGGCGCGCAGGGAGAGAAAGCCGCCCTGGGACATGCCGCCGAGCACGGCCTGCTCGATGCCGAGATGGTCCAGCAGGCCCAGGCAGTCGCGCGCCGAGTCCCAGTAGGTGAACGGCTGGCCGTCGAACTCGGTCTCGCCGAATCCACGTTCGTCCCAGGTGATGACGCGGTAGTCGGATTGCAGCGCCTCCACCTGCGGGGCGAACATCTCGCGGTCCATGAGAAAGCCGTGCGAGAGGATGATCGGCGGGTTGTCGCCGCCGGTGTCCTCGAAGCGGATGCGCTGGCCGTTGACGTCGGCAAAGGGCATGGCAGGCACTCTCCTGGGTCGCGGTGCGGCGCGACTCTACCGACTGATCTGCACGAAATCTTTACGTCGGGGCCGGGTTTCTGCACGGCCTCTGCACGCCGGCGGTCCGATGATCCGGGATATGGGATGGATCATCCTCATCGCCCTTCTCGTTCCCGCCCTCGCACTCGGACGGTGGGTTGAGCTTCAGCGGCGCCGGACGTTGCCCCAGACCCGCGCGGAGAGCGACCCCGTGGTCAACGAGGCCCCGCCGCGAGGGCGCCGACCCGCCGCTAGGCGTCGGGCTGCACGCGAGCCAGGCGCTTCGCTGCCGTCGCCTCGTGTGCGGGCATGAGGTCCGCGCGGGAGATCTCGACGACGTGCGGTGCGATCGCCCGCACGCCCTCGTCGGCGTCGATGCGCTGATAGGTCAGCGTCTTGAGGAACTTGGCCACCGACAGGCCGCCGGTGTAGCGGGCGGCACGGCCGGTGGGCAGGGTGTGGTTGGTGCCGATCGCCTTGTCGGAGAAGGCGACGGTGGCCCGGCTGCCGAGGAAGATCGACCCGTAGTTGCGCAGGCGCTCCAGATACCAGGCGTCGTCGGAGGTGTGGACCTCGAGGTGCTCGGTGGCCACCTCGTCAGAGAGCGCGGCGGCATGGTCGCGATCGGCGGCCACCATCACGGTCCCGTGATCGCTCCACGCCCGCCGCGGGGTGTCCGCGGAGCCGTCGCCACGGAGGTCCAGTTCGTCGAGCTGGCGGGCGACCTCGTCGATCACGGCGCGCCCGAGGGCCTCCGAGGTGGTGATGAGGACGGCGGGGGAGGTGGGGCCGTGCTCAGCCTGGCCCAGCAGGTCGGCCGCCACCAGCTCGGGGTCGGCGCTGTCATCGGCGATCACCGCCACCTCTGAGGGGCCGGCGAGCAGGTCGATGCCCACCCGGCCGAAGAGCTGGCGCTTGGCCTCGGCGACGAAGGCGTTGCCGGGGCCCACGATCATGTCCACCGCATCGAGGGGCGCGCCCCCGTCGAGCAGCCCGAAGGCCATGGCCGCCAGCGCCTGCACACCGCCCAGGGCGTAGATGCGGTCCGCACCCGAGGTGGCGATCGAGTGCAGCGTGGGAGCGTGCAGCTCCCCGCCGCGCGGGGGCGAGCAGGCGATGACCGTCCCCACCCCGGCGACCTTGGGAACGAGCACGGTCATGAAGGCGCAGGCCAGCATGGGGACGCGGCCGCTGGGGCAATAGGCGCCGACCGAGCTCACCGGCACCTGGCGCTGGCCGAGGAACACCCCCGGCAGCGTCTCGGCCTCGAAGTCGGTGAGCGTCGCGCGCTGGAGCTCGGCGAACTGGCGGATCTGGGTCTGGGCGAAGGCGATGCTCTCCTTGAGGGCATCCGGGAGGGAGGCGCTGGCGGCCGCGACCTGCTCGGCGCCGACCTCGAAGGTCGGCGGATCCCAGTCGTCGAGCTCACGGGAGTAGGCGCGCACGGCGTCCACGCCGCCGCGCTCGATCTCGCTCAGCATCTCCGAGACGCGCTTGCGCACCGCCGGGTCGCCACCGGTCGCCGGCGCCTCGGCGGGGCGCTTGAGATAGACGGGCTCGTCCATGTCGAGCCAGCCTAGGGCGGCGATGAGAGAAAAACTACGCTTAGACCTCTTTCACCTCGTCAAAGCAGCGCCTTGACCCTTCAGCAGCTTCTCTACTTCCGCACCGCGGCTCAGCTCGGGTCCTTCAACGCCGCCGCCCGAGCGTTGCACTGCACCCAGCCGGCGGTGTCAGACCAGGTGCGGCGGCTGGAGTCAGAGCTCGGTGTATCGCTGTTTGCGCGGGCCGGTCGCGGGCTGACTCTCACCAGCGCGGGCCGCGTCTTCCTCAGTCACGCCGAGCGGGTCACCGAGGCCGCCGACGACGCGCTGGCGTCCGTCGGCCGGCGCCACGCGGCGCATGAGCGGGTGGTCACGATGGGGACCTTTCGCAACGCTCCCTACTACGACATCGCGGAGTTGGCTACGCGCTACTGCGACCGCAACCCCGACGCTCGGCTGCGTCTGCGAGGCCAGAACTCCTATGACGTCGCTCGTGCCGTACAGGAGGGTGACCTCGAGGCCGGCCTGGTGGTGCTGCCCGTCGACGACTCGCTGCTCGAGGTCCGCTCGCTGTTTCGCGACGAGGTCATGTTCGTCAGCGCCGACCCGTCGCTGACGCGCGAGCCCGCGGGCGTGGCCGCCCTGGCCAGCTCCCCGCTGATCCTCTACGACATCACCCACGGCTTCAACGACCCCACCCGCCGTCAGCTGGCGGCGCGCGCCCAGGAGGCGGGGGTGCTGGTGGAGCCGCGGATCGAGGTGGAGCACGTCGAGACGGCCCTCCAGCTCGTGGGACGCGGGCTGGGGGGCACGATCGCCGCGCGCGCCGTACTGGCGCGCGCCGCGGTGCCTGAGGGCGTGACGGCGGTCGGCTTCGCCGAGCCCTTCTATGACTTCTTCGCCGTCGTCACCCGGCGCGGCGTACGGGTCAGCCCGGCCACGACGGGGCTGCTGGATCTCGTCGACGAGTGGGCGGCGACCGTGGTGGCGCGGCTGTGAGCGGCGGCCGCGCGCGGCTGTGAACGGCGGCCGCGGGCGAGCTGTCCGGACCGCCGCCCGGGCGACTAGGGCATCGTCCCGGCGGCCAGCCCGCGGCGCACCCGCCCGGCCAGGCCCGGGGTGGCCAGCACCACCAGCAGCCCGACGATGAGATAGGCGATCTCGATGTAGGGCGTGTTGGCCAGCGTGCCGGTCTGCCCGACGAACACGTTGCGGTAGATCGTGTAGCAGACGAAGATGCCGCCGAGCACGGGGATGGCCAGCTGCCACATCGGCACCTTGGGCTTGCCGCTGAAGAAGAGGAAGCGGATGGCGCCGACCACGGCCACCACGTAGGCGGTGAGGATGAGCACGGTGCCGACCTGGAGCGCCGAGAAGGTGGCGTTGAGCACGGTCTCGCGGATGAGCTGCTCGATGATCAGGTTGACCCCGATGATGACCAGGGCCACGATCAGCGCGGCCTTGGGCTGGCCGTGCTTGGAGAGGCCGGCCAGGCCCGTCTTCTTGCCGGTCGCGTCACGGGCCTGGGCGTACATGATCCGCGCCCCGCCGCTGGCCACGCCGAGGGAGATGGCGAAGAGGCTGACGGTGGCCATCAGGTTGAGGATGTCGGCGTACCACTTGCCGATGTAGCCGATGCTGAGATCGGAGAAGGGCAGGCCGCCGGCGTAGGCCGCGGCGCCCTTGGCGGTGGCGCCGTAGCCCAGCGACTGCGAGGCGGCGGTGAGCAGATAGAAGGCCCCGACCACCACCACCGCGGTCTTGATCGCGCGCGGGATCTGGGTCTTGGGGCTCGAGGTCTCCTCCCCGAGCGCCGCCGCCCCTTCGAAGCCGGCGAAGGCGAGGAAGCCGTAGACGGCGGCCTTGGCGATGGTGCTGATCCCGCTGCCGTGGGGGAGGGCCAGGAAGTTCCAGGTGAAGGTCTGGCCCTGGGGCCCGTGGCTGAAGATGACCTTGACCAGGATGACGATGCTGAGGATCGTGACCAGGATCGCGCCGATGACCTCGGAGGTGAGCAGCGCACGGGTGATCACGCGGATCTCCATGAAGGCCACCGTCGCCACACCTGCCAGACCGAGGAGGGACAGCCACCACCACTGTGTGATGTGGGCACCGAAGGCGTCGTTGATGAAGGCACGGGCAAACAGCCCGATCTCGATCGTCGACCCACACCCGATGGCGATGTAGGCGCCCATCAGCGCCCACCCGGCGAAGAAGCCGGCCTGCGGTCCGAGGGTCACCCCGCACAGGGCGTAGACCGACCCGGTGTGCGAGATGTGCTGGGAGAGCTTGACGAAGCAGTAGGCGACGAGCGCGACGCCGACGACCGCGAACACGAAGGAGAGCGTCACCGCGCGGCCGATGATCACCGCGGCGCCCGTGCCCAGCAGACCGATCGCTCCCACGGGCCCGATCAGGCCGACCGAGAAGGCGGCAGCATCGACCAGGCTGAGCTCTTTGTGGAGGCCCCCGCTGGGCGGACTGCTGGCGCTGGGCTGAGTGGTGGTTTCCATTGGCCGACGCTATCCCTGCCATTGGTTCTTTGCCAGAGCTTGATCTCCTTGATCAGCTCAAAGCTTTTCTTGCAGCTCGGGCGTCATTCATCACCCGTGCGGCAAACTAAGTGCGATCACGACGCTTCAGGTGACACACCTCCCACCGGGCTACCGGGCGGCCTTCCTCGATTGGCTGGGTTGCGCGAGCGCGGGCGTCGGGGAGCGCGCCGCGCAGGCGATGCTCTCGCTGGGCGACGATCTCCCGGCACAGGTTGCCTTTGCCGGCGCCGCGGGCCACGTCCTGGACTACGACGACACCCTGCCCGACGGGATCGCTCACATCAGCGCGCCCTGCGCGCCGGCGGCGCTGGTGCTGGCGGCCGAGCTCGGGCGGCCGGTCGGCGCGATGCTCGCGGCGTTCGCCGAGGGATGGGAGGCGATGGCCACGGTGGTGTCGGCCAGTCATCCCGCGCTCTATGACGGGGGATGGCACCCGACGGCGGTGTGCGGCCCGATCGGCGCCGCGGTGACGGCGGCCCGGCTGCTGGAGCTCTCCGCGACCGAGCGCCGTCGCGCCGTCGCGCTGGCGGTGCTCCGGGCCGGCGGGACGCGCGGCGCCTTCGGCTCTGACGGCAAGGCCATCCAGGTGGGACTGGCCGCTGCGGCGGGTGTGCAGGCGGCGCTGCTGGCGCGGGCGGGCGCGGTGGTGGACGAGCGCGCGATCCACGGCGAGGTGGGGTTTGAGGGCGTGGTGGGAGCGGTGGTCCCGTCCGCGGTTGTCGAGGGCGAGGGCTCAGGCGAGGGCGGGGGGTCAGCCGACGGGATACGCGCGATCGAAGGCAACTGGATCAAACTGCACCCGAGCTGCCTGGGCACGCATGCCCCCATCGATGCGGCCATCCAGGCCCGCGATGACGGCTTCCGGCTCGACAGAGCCCCGGTCACGGTGGCGGTCCATCCCCACGCGCGCCAGGCCGCGCACCTGGACGACGTCGACGACGGCCTGTCGGCCAAGTTCTCGATCCCCTACTGCGTGGCCCACGCCCTGATGGATGGCCCGCCGCGCGTCGATGACTTCGCCGCGGTGCAGGCGCAGACGCGTGAGCGGTCGGCGATGGTGAGGGTGGTGCTCGACGCGTCTCTGCCCGACTTCGGCGCCGTGCTGCGCACCGAGGAGCGTGAGCTGGCCCGCGTGCCCTGCCCGCGGGGAGCGCCCGAGCGGCCGGCCTCGGCCCACGATCTCGCGGCCAAGCTGTCTGACCTGGCCGGCGACCGTCTCGACGGGGTCCTGGACGACCTGGAGGCGCCGGCGGAGCAGGCCGGGCAGGCCGCCGGGCTGCGACGGGGCGCGGCGGCCGCGCGACACTAGGGCGCGAGGCGCTCGATCGTCCAGCCGCCCTCGGGGCGAGGGCGGTAGAGCAGCCGGTCGTGGAGGCGGTCGGCGCGGTTCTGCCAGAACTCGATGGTGGCGGGGGTCAGCCGGAAGCCGCCCCAGGCCTCGGGGAGGGGCAGCTCGGCGCCGGCGTAGCGGCCGGCGAGGTCGGTCACGCGCGCCTCGAGCCAGGCACGGCTCTCGACCGGCCGGCTCTGCGGGGACGAGAGCGCGCTGAGCTGGCTCCCGCGGGCGCGACTGCGGATGTAGGCCTCGGACTCCGCGGCGCTGGTGCGCTCGACGCGACCCTCGATGCGCACCTGGCGGCCGAGGGGGTCCCAGTAGAAGAGCAGCGCGGCGGATGGGTTGGCGGTCAGCTCACGCGCCTTGCGGCTGTCGTAGTTGGTGTAGAAGACGAAACCGCGCTCGTCCACCTGCTTGACCAGCACCATCCGCGCCGACGGAGCCCCGTCAGCGCCGGCGGTGGCGACCGCGGCCGCCTCGGGCATGTTCACGCCGGCCTCGGCCGCCGCGGCGGACCAGACGTGGAACTGGGCGATGGGGTCGCTGTCGACGTCCTCCTCGCGCAGCGGCTGGGCGTGATCGGTCATGGGTGGCGCATTATCGCGGTCACGGTTGGGGGGAGGGACCTGGTGTGAGAGGTCGAAAGGAGAAGGCGGTGACGGTCCCAAGCGACACGCCGTCTGACAGCCCCGCTCCGGCTCAAGCGCCGGCCCCGGCGAGCCCGGCCCCGGCGAGCCCGGCCCCGGCGAGCCCGGCCGCGGCGAGCGAGGCCGCCAGCACCACGACTCCGGACCCGACGCCGCCGAGCGCGGTCCCGTCCAAGCCGCCCACCCCGATATGGCCCATCATCGGCGAGGGCGTCACCGCCCTCTACGCGTGGCTGATGCGCCCGCGGGTGCGCCTGACCCTGGCCGGCGGGCTGCTGCTGCTCATCGGCGCCCTGATCGCCAACAACACCATGTGGACGCTGCCGCTGGTCATCGTCGGCGCGCTGATGGTGGCGGTGGCGTGGATCGGGCACCGGCTCGAGGGGCGTTTCGCCGTGGAGTGGGGCGAGGCCGGCACGCAGCTGGCCTTCCGGGCGACGATCAAGCCGCCGCAGCCGACCACGGACATGCCGGCGCTCACCCGCGCGGTGGATGACGTGATCGAGGGTGACGCCCACACGGTCGAGATCAACGTCGGCGAGCTGAAGGCGCTCATCGCCGCCGCCGAGGCCACGGAGGCCGCCGAGGGGGCCGCGCCCGCCGAGCGGGCCGAGGCTCCCGACGCGGTGGGGGCGGAGCCGGCCGGGGACGCCGAGGTCCGCGACATCCGCATCCGCCGCCTCGTCGACGACGGCGCGCCGGGCCCCCGGGCCGCCGGCTGAGCCCGGCGGGTCAGGCCGCGCAGCTGGTGCGCGACCCCGACCGTTGACCCAGTTCCATCGCGTGGACGGCGCGCAGGTGATCGGCCAGCGCCGATGCGTCCACGGGACCGGCCGGAAGCTCGACCACGAACGCCGTCGTCCGGGGCAACAGGTGGTTTGACCAGGCGGGGGCGGTCCCCGGGAGGAAGCCGAGGCACGTCGCCCGCAACCCCGACAGCTGGGCGTAGCGCCGGGCCACGCCGCGGTCGCCGCCGGCCATGTCGACGAGGTCCATGTGCTGGTGGTACCAGATGGTCACCGCCGGCTTGATGCGCCGGATGAGGGCCATCGCCGCGCGGGTCTCGGGCTCAGAGGCCGCCCGGGGGCCGGAGTAGTAGGTGGGGTCGGTCACCCGCTCCCACTGGTAGGGGAAGTTGCGGTTCAGATCGACGCCGTGGGCGTTCTGGCGGGTGTCGGCCGCGGTGCCGTCCGGGTTGAGCTCGGGCACCAGCCACAGCTGCACCCGCGCGGGGACGCGGCGGCGCGCCAGCGCCGAGAGGATCCGGATCCCGGCGCACTCGTTGCCGTGGATGCAGCCGACGAGCAGCAGCTTGCGCGGGGCGGAACCGGGGCCGAGCACGTGCGCGACGATGGGGCGGCCGCGGACCGAGTGGCCGATGACCACCCGCCGGCCCTCCGCCGCGGACGCCGTGCGCCGGGCGGACGCCACACGACGTGTCGCCCCCGCGGTCGGGAAGCCGCGCAGCAGCCGCGCGAAGATCCCCTTCAGGGTCGCCTTGCCGTACGGATGCGATCCGTCGTACATCGTCAGCACCGCAATCGAGACCCGCGCGCAGCCGCGCGCGAGCAGCGCCACCTGATGGTCGAGCAGGCCGGTGCCGTACCCCCAGCCGCCCTTGAAGTAGAGCTTCCACCCGGGTTGGGGCAGCTCACCGATGCCCCAGCGATCGGCCGGGGCGATGCTGCGCAGCAGCCGCATGGCGTAGGAGCGGTGGCGGGCCGCCACGTAGCCGTCGATATGGAGGAAGAAGCGGGTCTGGTCTCGGGCGGTGATGTGCGTCTCGCCCCAGATGGGGTTGGTGGCAAAGCCGGTCATGCCCACCCGCTGCGCCAGTGCGCGCAACCCCGCCTGGCCCACCGTGTCGAAGATGACCTGGGCGTCGTCGTTGTCGGAGACGCGGATCATCGGCCCCAGGATCGAGGTGTCGCGGGCGGTCAGGGCGCGGTCGCGTACCGGCGCGCTATCGAGGTAGGTGACCAACAGCATCGCCTTGACCACGCTGGCTGACCACTCCTGATGGTCGGGGCGATAGCCATAGAAGCGGCCTGGCGTGCGGACCGCGAAGGCGATGTCGCCGACACGGGTGTGGGCGTAGGCGGTGGCCGCGGACATGTCAGGCCGCCACAGCTGATCGATGGTCCTGCCGGTCCCGGGGACGAGGCACCGCGCGGCCGGACGGGCGCGGGCGGTGCCCGCGGTCAGCGCGACCGCCAGGCACACCGCTGCCACGGCGAGGGCCCCCGCCGTCGTGCGGGCGCTGAGGCTGACCGTCCTGGCCATCGTGGCATCGTCGCGGGTGCGGCGGCTGTCTTCAACGGTCAACTGCCGGACGGGGCCGAGGGCACTGGTAGATTGGGCGCGCGATGAGCGCCGATCGGGGCACAGGAGCAGGAGGCTCGCGCTGCTAGACCTCGCCCGCGTCGTCCTCGCCGGCCTCGCCGTCCTGCTGGGGTTGGCCGGGTCCGCGAAGCTGCGCCGGCCGGGCCCGTCGAGCGTCATGCTGCGCGCCGCCGGCGTCCCCGCGCCGGCCCTGGCCGCCCGTGCCGTCGCGATCACCGAGATCGCCGTGTTCGTCCTCGTGCTGGCCGCTCCCGGTCGCCTCGCCGGGGCCGTGGTGGCGGTGCTCTTCGCCGGTCTGACCGCCGGCGCTGCGGTGGGCGCTCGGCGCGCCGGGGACCGCTCGTGCGGGTGCTTCGGCGACGAGGGCGCGCCGCTGGGCCCGCGCCACGTCGCCACCAACCTCGCCGCGGCGCTGGCCGCCGCCGCGGCGGCGCTGGCCGCTCCCGCCAGCCTGGCCCGCCTGGCCGCGGACCGCCCCGGGCTCGCCGTCATCGACCTCGCCCTCGCGGTGATCCTGGGCATCGGCCTGCGCCAGTGGCTGCGCGGCGCCGGAGCCGGCAGCTGGCACGCCGCGGCGGTGGCCCTGGTGGACGGCTCGGCGCGGGTGCTGGAGGCGCGCTTCTCGCGCCGCACCGCCCTGACCAGGGTGGCCGTCGCCGGCTCCGCGCTGGCGGTGGCGCCGCTGCGCTACCTGCTCTATCCCGGGTCGGCGCTCGGGGTGGTGGTGCCCGGCGACTGCCGGGACGGCCTGTGCACCGACGGCTACACCGCCTTCTGCTGTGAGATCCACCAGGGCCTCAACACCTGCCCGGCCGACACCTTCGTCGGGGGCTGGTGGATGTGCACCGACTACCGCGGCCACCAGTTGTGCCAGGGTGCCGGCGTGCGCTACTACGTCGACTGCAACAACTTCCCGGGGCGGCCCTTCCCCGGAGGCTGCCGCTGCGCCGACGACGACTGCTCGCACCGCCGCCAGGCCTGCAACGTCTTTCGCTACGGGCAGTGCAACACGCACATCAAGGGAACGACGACGGTGGTGTGCCGCGTGGTCACCTGCGAGAAGCCGAGCCTCATCGACGGCCTGAACTGCAACGCCCCGCTGATGATCGACGACAAGGTGTGCGGCCACGAGGCGGGGTGCCTGGAGCCGGTGGCGGTGCAGCTGCCGGGGAGCGGGGGAGCCTAGTGGTGGTCACGATCGTCATCGCCGTGCTGCTGGTCATCGCGCTGGTCTACATCGTCGCCCTGCTGCGCAGCCACGCCGACATCCTGCGCCGGCTGACGGCGCTGGAGGAGCGCGCGGCGGCGCCCGCCGGTCTCGGCGCCGCGGCGCCTCCCGGTCCCGGCGCCCCGTCGCCGGGCGGCGGCGAGGTGACCAGCGCCGGGCCGATCAGCGGCACCACGTTGCAGGGCGACTCGGTCACCCTGTCGTTCGGGCCCGGCTCGCCGGTGACCCTGCTGGCCTTTCTCACCAGCGGCTGTGCGAGTTGTGCGCCGCTGTGGGCAGGACTGCACGAGGGTCGCGAGCTGCCCGAGATGGCGCACCGCGTCGCGGTGGTCACCCATGACGCGACGCGCGAGAGCCCCACGCGGCTGGACCGACTCGCGCCCACCGGGACCGAGGTGATCATGTCCAGCGCGGCGTGGGCGGACTACGCGGTGCCCGGCTCGCCCCACTTCGTGCTCACCGATGGCGCCGGCGGGATCCTGGGCCGCGGCTCGGCGCTCAGCTGGTCCCAGCTGCAGACGATGGTGGCCGACGCGCGCGCCGACGCCCAGCGGGCCCGCGGGGCCGGCCCAGGAGGCGACACGGCGCGCACCACCCAGGAGCGCGCCGAGCGCTCCGAGGGCGCGCTGGCCTCAGCCGGGATCGGCCCGGGACACCCCAGCCTCTACCCCAGCGGGGCGAGCGCGGGCGCCGAGCAGGATCGCTGAGCGCGTGCTCCTGCCCGCCTTCGTCCTCGTGGCCGTGGCCGGCGCCGTCCGCGCCGCCTGGTCGCCCTGAGGACAGTCGATGCTGGCCAGCATCACTCCGCTCGGCGAGCGGAGCCGCGGATTCTCATGGGGCCTGACCGCGTCGGCCTTCGCCGTCGGGGCCGTCGCCGCGGGCGCGCTGGGCGGTGCCGTGGGCGGCGCCCTGGGGTCGCTGGCCCCGCCCGGGCGCTGGCGTGAGGTCACCGCGCTGGTGCTGCTCATCCTCGCTCTCGGCGTCGACGCCACGGCACTGCGCCGGCGGCTGCCCACGACGCGCCGCCAGGTCAACGAGGACTGGCTGGGCCGCTACCGGGGGTGGGTGTACGGGATCGCCTTCGGCGCCGAACTGGGGGCCGGGGTGGCCACGATCGTGACCAGCGCCGCCGTCTACGCCGCCCTCCTGGGGACGCTGCTGGCCGGCAGCGTGGGCGCGGGGGCGGTGATCGGGGCGGCCTTCGGGGTCACCCGGGCGCTGTCGCTGGTGCCCGCCCGGCGCGTCACCACCCCCGCGGCGCTCACGCGCCTGCATGACCGGCTCGGCCGCGCCGAGGTGCCGGTGGGCCGCGCCACCGTGGCCGCGGAGGCCGCCGCGATCGCGCTGGTGATCGTGGGGCTGCTGTGAGGACGACGGCGCACGGCCTCTCCGTCGATGTGCCGGCGGGCTGGGAGGCGCGCATCGTGCGCCTGCCCGAGAGCGCGCCGTACCTCCACCTGGCGAGCTTCGCGCTCACCGCCGACGTGGGCCAGTTCGGGGCGGGGGCGACCGCGGCCATGGGCCCCGACACCGCCTTCGCGGCCCTGGTGGAGTACCTGGTGGATCGCCATGCCCGGCCGGGGACGGGCCTGTTCGCCTCGCGGCGCTGGCCGCCGCGCCTGCGCGTGGGCGAGTTCGGCCACGACCGCCTGCAGGTGATGCGCCCCGGCCATCTCGGCGCCCAGCGCTTCTTCACCGTGGGCCGGCGCCCGTTCTGCCTCTACACGGTCATCGCGCCGGTACGCCGCCGCCCGGCTCAGCTGATCGGCGAGCTGAGCGCGGTGCTGGCCACCGTCGCCTTCGACGGCTGAAGGCCCGGCACGGTCACGGTCTGGGCACTGGCGCCGGTGAGGCCGTTGGCGTCGATGACCGTCAGCGACACCTCGTAGGTGCCGGGTGCCGAGAAGGTGTGGGCGACCGGGCTGGCCGTGGCGGAGTTGGCCGCCCCCGAGGCGGGATCGTTGAAATCCCACACCCGGCCGACGACGGGCGCCCCGCCCGCGCCCGGGGTCGAGGTGTCGGTGAACGTCGCCGTGTCGGTGCCGGGGGACACGGCCACCGAGAAGGTCGCGGCCGGGGGCGAGGGGACCGGCGCCGCCGTGCCGGTGTAGCGGGCGGCGTCGTGGCTGGGACCGATGGGGCAGCGAGTGTGGTCGATGCGCCGCCGGTTGGTGTAGGTGGCGCGCACGGCCTCGGCAAAGGGGATGCCCTCGATCACCACCACCTGGGTCACCTGCACCTGCACCGTGTAGGGCACGACGAGGGCGTGCGCGAAGCGCCGGCCGCGGCAGCGCAGCGCCGAGGCGAACCGTCCACTGCCGGCGTAACTGCCCACGCCCACCCGTGACAGGGTCAGGGTGTCGAACCGGTGCGCGCTGCGCTGGCGGCGCACGCGCAGGCGAGGGCACATCTCTCCGGCACAGCCCAGGCCGGTGAAGGTCCACGCGCGAGTGACCCGCTGCCCGCGACGCTCGCCGCGGACCCGGACGGCGGTGGTGACGCGCCCATGCATGACGAAGCTCGAGACGATGCGGGCGTCGGCCACGCCGGCGGGCGCGCGCGCCGCCCGCGCGAGTCCGGCCGCGGCCGCGATCACCGTCACGCCCACCAGCAGCGCCAGTGCCCCGTGACGGATCGGCGCGGTCATCCGGGCGTCAGCCTAATCGACGTAGACTGCGCGGGGCGTGATCGGACCATCATCGAGCACGCAGCCGACGCCGCGGCTCACCTCGTTCGCCCGCGGGGCCGGGTGCGGCTGCAAGCTGCCGGCGGCGGAGCTGCACGCGCTGCTGGGGGAGCTGCCCGCGGCCGCCGACGACCGCGTGCTGGTGGGCTTCGGCACCGGCGACGACGCCGCCGTCGTCACGCTCTCCGACGACCTCGCCCTGGTCCAGACCGTCGATTTCTTCACCCCGGTGGTCGACGATCCCCACGACTTCGGGGCGATCGCCGCCGCCAATGCCCTGTCTGACGTCTACGCCATGGGGGGACGGCCGCTCTCGGCGCTGAGCATCGTCGCCTTCCCCCTCGAGCAGCTCGGTGCCCAGATCCTGCGCCGGGTGATGGAGGGGGCGCTGGTCACGCTCGGCGATGCGGGGGTGCCGCTGGTCGGGGGCCACTCCATCGACGACCCCGAGCCCAAGTTCGGCCTCGCCGTCACCGGGCTCGTGGAGCCGCGCCACCTCCTGCGCAACGACAGCGCCCGCGCGGGCGACGTGCTCGTGCTCAGCAAGCCGCTGGGGACCGGCGTGATCGTCACTCACGCCCAGCGCACCGGTGAGGACGACATGCTGCCCGCGGCCGTCGCGGTCATGCGCACCCTCAACGACGGCGCCGCCGCCCAGGCGCGCGCCGCCGGCGCCCATGCCGCCACCGACGTGACCGGCTTCGGGCTGCTCGGTCACGTTCACGGGCTCATGCGCGAGAGCGGGGTGGCGGCGGTGCTTGACGCGGCGGCGGTGCCGGTGCTGGCCGGCGCCGTCCCGCTCCTGGCTGCCGGTCACGGGATCTCGGGTGGCACCCGGCGCAACGCCGAGTGGGCGGAGGGCTTCACCACGTTCGCCGGCTCGGTGCCCGAGTGGCAGCGGTGGCTGGTGGCCGACGCGACCACCTCGGGCGGGCTGGTGCTGGCGCTTGACGGGACCCGCGCCGCGGCTGTCCCAGGGGCGGTCATCGGGCGGGTCATCGACGGGCCCGCGGGTACGATCCGCGTGCAGTGAGCACCGTGGTGCGCTGCGGGGAGCGACTGGGGCTGGTGCCCCGCCCGGCCTTCAAAGCCGGTGAGCCGTGGCGGCCCCACGGTGGGAAGGTTCGACTCCTTCGTCGCTCCGCTGGCCCGGGCGGCGAGGCGAGAGGTCGATGACCGCCGGGCGGCGCAACGAGCGCCTGCGGGCGCTGCCCTCCGTGGACCGCCTGGCCACCGCGGTGGCGCGCGCCGAGCTCGAGGCGCGCCGGCGCGAGCTGTTGGGCGGCGCAGGGGAGGAGGACGAGGTGGACCTGGTGGCCCGCGCCCTATCGCGGATGGCGCCGGGCGCCGGACCCGTGCTCAACGCCACCGGGGTCGTGCTCCACACCAACCTGGGCCGCGCGCCCCTCGCCCCCGAGGCTCGTGCCGCCATCGCGGCGGCGGCCACGGGATACGGGGCGCTCGAGGTGGACCTGCTCACCGGCCGCCGGTCGCGGCGCGGGCGCCGTGCCGAGGCGCTGCTCACCGCGCTGAGCGGGGCGCCGGAGGCGCTGGTGGTCAACAACGGGGCAGCCGCCGTGCTGCTGGCGGTGGCGGCGCTGGCCGGGCCCGGGTGCCAGGTCATCGTGTCGCGCGGCGAACTGGTGGAGATCGGCGGCGGCCTGCGCATCGCTGACGTGGTGGCCCAGTCGGGCGCCGAGCTGGTGGAGGTGGGCTCCACCAACCGCACACGGGGCGCCGACTATGCCCACGCCGTCGGCCCCGCCACCGCCGCCATCCTGCGCGTGCATCAGTCCAACTTCCGCATGACCGGGTTCGTCGAGCGCCCCGACCTGCGCGAGCTGGTGGCGCTCGGCGTCCCGGTCATCGACGACCTCGGCTCCGGGGCGCTGGATCCCGGCCGTCCCGTCCTGGCCGAGGAACCCGACGTGCGCCGGTCGGTGGCCGCCGGTGCCGCGCTGACCTGCTTCTCCGGCGACAAATTGCTGGGCGGGCCCCAGGCCGGGATCCTCGTCGGGGCAGCCGAGCCGGTGAGCGCCTGCCGCGCCCATCCCCTGGCCCGCGCGCTGCGCATCGACAAGCTGGGCCTGGCCGGCCTGGAGGCCACGCTGGAGCTGCACCTGGATCCCGCCACGGCGGGCCGGATCCCCGTGCTGGCCATGCTGGAGCTCGCGCCCGAGGTGCTGGCGGCCCGCACCGAGGAGCTGGCGGGACTGACCGGCGGCGCCATCGTCGAGATGGCCGCCACGCCGGGTGGCGGGGCGCTCCCGCTGTCCGAGCTGCCCGGCCCGGCGGTCGCGCTGGCGCCGGGGCCGGAGGGCGCCGAGGCGTTCGCCGCCCGGCTGCGCCGCGGACGGCCGGCGCTGATCGCGCGCATCCAGGAGGACCGCGTGCTGCTCAGCGCGCGCACGCTGGCGCCCGATGAGATCGCGCTGGCGGCTCGCTGCGTGGAGACCGCACGGCGGTGGTGAGCGGCCTCCCGCCGGTCACCGTGGGCACGGCCGGCCATGTTGACCACGGCAAGACCGCCCTGGTGGCGGCCCTGACCGGAATCGACACCGACCGCCTGGCCCAGGAGAAGGCGCGGGGGCTGTCGATCGAGCTGGGCTTCGCCGCGCTGCCCCTGCCGTCGGGACGGACGATGTCGCTGGTCGACGTCCCCGGCCACGAGCGCTTCATCCGCACAATGGTGGCCGGCGCCACCGGCATCGACGCCTACCTGATGGTGATCGCGGCCACCGACGGGGTGCAGGAGCAGACCGTTGAGCACGCGCGGATCCTCGAGGCTCTGCAGATCCCCGCCGGGATCGTGGTCATCACCAAGACCGACCTCGCGCTGCCGGGCGCGGCCGTCGCCCAGGCGCGCCGGCTCATGCCCGGCGCCCCCGTGGTGGTGTGCCCACCGGCGCTCTCTGACCGCGCGGCGCCCGTTGGCCTCGCCCTCGATGCCCTGGCGGGACGGCTCCGGGCCCGCGCCACGAGACCTGACCCATTCCCCATCCTCCACGTCGATCGCTCCTTCACGGTGGCGGGGGCGGGGACCGTGGTCACCGGCACCCTCATCGCCGGCGCCCTGGCCGCGGGCGATCGCGTCGCGGTCTATCCCGATGAGCGCGAGGCGCGCGTACGCGGCCTGGAGGTTCACGATGAGAGCGTGCCGCGCGCCGTTGCCGGCCAGCGGGTCGCCGTCAACCTCGCCGGCGTCCCCCGCGCCGCGGTCAGCCGCGGCGATGCCCTGGCCACCCCCGGGGCGTTGCGGACGGCGTTCGTCATCGACGCCGCGCCGGGCACGCTGCACGGCGAGGTCGGCGGTCGGGTCCACGTCCACCACGGGACGCGGGCGACCCCGGCCCGGGTGACCGGCGGGGCGGCGGGAGGCCTGCGGCTGCGCCTTGGACGGCCCCTGCTGGTGGCGCCCGGCGACGCGCTGGTCCTCCGCGACGCCGCCGGGCGACGGACGCTGGGGGGTGCCGTGGTGCTCCGGCGGCCGGGCCCGGGGCCGCCCCCGGCGACGGCACCCGAGCCGGTGGTGGTGTCCGTCCGGCGCCCCGACGCGCTGGCCCTGGCTGACCGGCTGGGGGCCGCCGAGCTCGCGCGCGCCGAGGCCGAGGTGCGAGGCGCCATCGCCCGCGACGGCCACCTCACCCTGCCCGACCTGCGCGACCGCCTCGGCGTCTCGCGCCGCCAGGCCAAGGCGCTGCTGGACTACTTCGATGCCGCGGGCGTCACCCGCCGGCGGGCCGATGACTCGCGGGTGCTGCGCAACCGGCGCGGCCGCGGATCGTAGAATCGACGCGTGCGCAAGCTGATCGCCGCTGCTGTCGGCATCGGCGCGCTGGCGGTCCTCCCCGGACCGGGCGCGCAGGCCCTGCCGGCGCGCGGGCTCAGCGGTCCGGTAGTGCACCCTCTCAGCCCCACCGCCCGTGCCCTGGCGGCGAGCGCTCGGGCCCGGCGGCCCGGCACGGTGACCGAGATCCCCCTGGGCTCCAACGTGCAGATCTACCTGTTCGGGCTCACCGCCGGACCCGACGGCAACGTGTGGTTCGCTGACCAGGGGTGCATGGGCGTGGGGCACTGCGCGATCGGCCGTCTCACCCCGCAGGGGCAGCTGACCACCTTCGAGCACGGGCTGAATCCCGGCAGCCTGCCCTTCACGGTGGTGACCGGCGCCGACGGCGACCTGTGGTTCACCGACAACGGCCGCCGTCCCGCCATCGGGCGGATCACGCCGCAGGGCCACATCACCGAGTTCAGCCGCGGCCTGCGTCACGGCAGCCAGCCCTTCGAGCTCACCGCCACCCCGAGCGGCGACGTGTGGTTCACCGATCAGGGCGCGCACCCGGCCCTCGGCCGAATCACCCTGGCGGGGAAGATCACCGAGTTCGGTCACGGACTGGGGCGACGCAGCAAGCCGTTCGGGATCGCCACCGGCACCGACGGCCAGGTGTGGTTCACCGACCGGGGGTGCAGCAACGGCGGCCGCTGCGCGGTGGGGCGGGTCAGCGCCAGTGGGCAGATCGCCGAGCTGCGCCACGGGCTGCGCCCGGGTGCCCAGCCGCTGGGCATCGCCGCCGGGGCGGCGGGCCAGATGTGGTTCGCGGACTCGGCGGGGGCAATCGGCCAAGTCAGCCCGGCCGGGGCGATCACCGAGCACACTCGAGGCCTGCGCGCCGGGAGCTCTCCGGTGGCGGTGGCTGCGGGCCCGGACGGCGCGATGTGGTTCACCGACGAGGGACAGACGCCCGCGGTCGGCCGGGTCAGCGCCGGCGGCGCGATCCGTGAGTTCGTCCGCGGGATCACCCCCGGGGCCGAGCCGGCGGCGATCGCGCCGGCCGCCGACGGGAAGCTGTGGTTCACCGATGAGGGGAGCGCCTCGGCCTTCGGGGCCGTGACGGTGGGGGCGCGGCCGGGGGAGCTCGCGGCGCCCCGCGTCATGGGCGCTCCGAGCGCCGGCGGCGCGGTCGCGTGCCAGGCCGGGCGCTTTGCCACCTGGTTGGGCTCCCAGCCCTCCGCCGGGGCCTTTCGGTTCGACGGCTTTCGCTGGGTGCGCAACGACGCGGTGCTGGGCGGGCACCACTCGCCCCGGTTCACGCCCAGTCGTCATGACGCCGGCGCCCGGCTGTCCTGTCGCGAGACGGTGACCTACCCGCCGCCGCTGGGGGTGACCGTCGCCGCCACCAGCGGCTCCCGCAGGGTGGGGGGCGCGCCGGCGGCGATCCGCAGCGCGAGGCTGCGCCTCGTAGCCTGAGCGGCCGGGGGGCTACGGCGCGTGGTGAACCGCGGCCACCAGCGCGGTGCCACGCACGGATCCCGCGGCGAGCCGAGGTCAGGGTGCGGTGCCTGACAATCTGAGCGTACGGACGGTCAGGATCGGGCATCTACACCAACAGTGACTGCGGATGCCGGCCGACGAGCCCTGGCCAGGGCCGGCCGGAACCGCGAGTCGAGGTGATCAGGCCGCACGCCGCGCGTCCAGGGCGGATTGGCCGTCACGCAGGGAATTCGCTGTCAGCCAGGAGGCCTCCACGATGTCGCCCCACCCCACGGCAACCCGCCGAACCGAGACGTCGGGCTCGCTGCCCGGGCCGTCTCGGACGATCACGGTCGAGCCGATCAAGATCCCCGCCTCGCCGCGCGAGGTCCCGCGCACCGAGCCCCAGCACGAGCCCGAGCGCCGCGAGCCCACCCCTCGACGCGAGCCCGTGCCCTCGCGATGACCGACTTACCCGAGCTCGCCGAGCCGGCGCCGGACCTCATCGACCCGATCATCGGCTACCGCCAGTGGCGGTTGGTCAGGGGTGCGCTGACCTCGCTGTTCAACGACACGCGCTGGGAGCGCGTGCAGCTCAGCGCGCGCTGTCACGGGGGTGACCATCACCCCGAGGTCGTCCCAGAGCACGCCTGCAGTTGTGGGATCTACGCCTACTACGACCCGTGTCCGCGCACTGCGTCGGCGGTCACCCGGGAGCTGGTGGCGGGCGCCGTGGTCATGTGGGGCCGCGTCGAGCTGCACGGGACCGGGCTGCGCGCCGAGCACGCTCGGATCGTCGGGCTGGAGCTCCCGCTGTCGCTGGGTCCCAAGCGGCGCCATGTGCTCCAGGTCGCCGACCAGCTCGGCGTGGCGGCGGTCCCGCACCGGCAGCTGCGCTCCGTGGCCCGCGAGCACGGGGCGCCGGTGGACCAGTCGCTGCGCCCGCCGCGCGTCCGCCAGCCGGTGGTCAGCTCCTGGCGCTGGTCATTGGTGTCCTGAGCGCGGTCCGCGCCGTCTCAGGCGCGGCGCTGGGCATGACCGCGCAGCGCGACCATGTCGTGGATGACCAGGCTCTGGCGCCCGGTGCTGATGCAGTGCAGTGACCGCAGGGCCGCCAGCGCCTTGACCGTGGCCTCCCGCGAGGCCCCGCACCAGCTGGCCAGCTGCTCCTGGGAGAACGGCATCTCCACCGCCACCCCGTCGTCGGTGGTCTGACCGAACCGCTCGGAGAGCTCGAGCAGCCGCTCGGCCACCCGGCCCAGCGTGTCGAGGGTGGCGAACTGCAGGCGCTTGCGGTCCGCGTCGCGCAGGCGGGTGGCGAGCACTCCGATCAGCTCCCGAGCGGCGCCGGCCTGCTCCAGAGCCTGGGTGAGGACCGTGCCGGCGGCGACGATGGCGTCCACGTCGGCGACGGCCAGCGCGGTGGCCGACCGGGCCTCGCCGTCGAGCGTGGACAGCTCGCCGATGATGTCGCCGCTGCCACGCAGCCCCAGGACGATCTCGCGGCCCTCGGCCGACATGCAGCTGATCATCACCCAGCCGCTGTCGATGAGGAACACCCGCTCGGCGCGATCACCCTCGGTGAAGAGCGCCTGGCCACGCCGGAAGTGGCGCAGCCGGCCCTCGCGCCGCAGCGTGTCGCTCAGTCCCTCGTCGATCTGGGCTTCGTCCTGCACCGCCACAGTGTGACTGTTTGCGCGCCGCGGTGTGTCAAAGGACGCAGAATCAGTGCGTCAAAGGACGCAGAGGGTGTGTGCGGCGGCCGTCGTCGCCGTCGGTCTGTGGCTGCTGATCCTCGCCCTGCTCGCCAACGCCGCGGCGACGCGTGGCGTGCATCGTCCCCACCCCCGTGTCCCGGCCCCCGCGCACGCCGGCCGCGCCGCGGGACGTGGGCAGGCCGGTCGTGCTGCGCCGCGGAACTG
>DATJTQ010000242.1:0-42246 GCA_035503355.1 Solirubrobacteraceae bacterium | reverse complement strand
GGAGGCGGCCGGCTACCACCAGGACGAGGCGGGCGCCGACATCCCCTACTCGGAGGTGTTCGTGGCCGCCGCCCGTAAGGCGGGGGCCGCGGTGTCGGTCGTGGCCTCGCACGAGGCACTCGAGATGTTGGTCGACCCGTACGTCGATCATCCGGTCACGCAGCCGCGCGACGGCACCAGCGACGTGTACCTCGTCGAGATCTGCGACCCGGTGCAGGGCTGCGACTACGACGTCGGCGACCCCGAGGGGCGCAAGACGGGGATCATGGTTGCTGACTTCTGCCTGCCGTCCTGGTGGGCGATGCAACCGTCGTCGGCCCCCTACAGCTTCCGCAACAGCGTACCGGGGCCGTGGGAGATCGCACCGCAGGGCTACACCGCGAAGGCGCCACAGTCCGATCAGGGGAACTGGGGGCCGGTCTACGGAGCGGCGATCCAGCAGCTGCCCCAGTGGGCGTCGCGACTCCCCCGCATTCACCCGTAGCGCCCCGGCCGACGCCGGCCTACCCGCTGACCCGACGGACCCGACTGCCCCGGCTGCCCCGGCTGCCCCGGCCGGAGGCGCCGGGCTAAGTGGACATGTTTTGTCCACTTCAACACAACCCTAAGATTTAACCGGATAAGCACAATCCACTTATTGTTAACCTGTCCGGTTATCCCCCTCACTCAGCCCGACAAGCCCCTACGACGCGACGCCGAGCGCAACCGCCAGCGGATCCTTGACGCTGCCCGGGAGTTGTTCGCCGAAGAGGGGCTGGGGGCGACGCTCAACGACATCGCGCACCATGCCGGAGTGGGCGTGGGGACGGTCTACCGGCGGTTCCCCGACAAGACCGTGCTCATCGAGGAGCTCTTCGAGCAGCGCCTCGAGGATCTTGTCCGCGTCGCCACCGGCGACCTCGACGATCCCGATGCGTGGCACGGCCTGAAGACGTTCTTGCAGCGGGCGATGGAGCTGCAGGCCGACGACCGCGGCGTCAAGGACCTGATCACGGCCAGCACAGACGGCCTGGACCGGGTGGCCAAGATCCGCGATCGCCTGCTGCCGATCGGAGTCGAGCTCGTGCGCCGCGCACGCGAGGCCGGCCAGATCCGCGGCGACATCGACGCCCCCGACCTGCCGGTCATCCAGCTCATGCTGAGCACGCTCATCGACGCCTCGCGTGACGTCTCGCCCGACCTGTGGCGTCGCTATCTTGGAATCATCACCAGGGGGCTGTCGGCGCACCCTGATCAGGAGCCGGAGCTGGAGACCGCTCCGCTCGCGCCTGACCAGGTCGACAAGGTGATGTCGTACCTCAGACCCGCTCGCCGCTGATCACAACGCCATGACGACCTACCCCACCCGGATCCCGGGTCACGGGCCGCTGCTCCGCGCTGCCCTGCTCGGACTTCTCCTCGCCGCCGCCGCGGCCATCGCCGCGGCCCTCGGCCTCTTCGGCGGTTCGGGCGGGGGACCGCGAGCGCACGTCGCCCCCGTGCCCGGCATCGGCCATGGGAGCGGCACCGGCGTCGGCGCCGGCCTGCGACCGGGGCCCAACCACCCCAACATCGTGTTCGTCCTGACCGACGACCTCTCCATGGACCTGCTGCCCTACATGCCGCAGGTTCACCAGCTTCAGCAGGCCGGCATGACGTTCAACAACTACTTCGTGTCGGACTCGCTGTGCTGCCCGTCGCGGTCGTCGATCTTCACCGGCGAGTTCCCCCACGACACGGGCGTGTTCACCAACGCGGGCCCGGGCGGCGGCCTGACCTCCTTCTATCAACACGACGACGAGAACCGGACGTTCAACATCGCGCTGCACGACGAGGGCTACCGCACCGCGATGATGGGCAAGTACATCAACGGGTATCTGGAGCGGCGCTCCCCGATCCCGGCGACCGCTATCCCCCCTGGGTGGTCAGAGTGGGACGTCGCGGGGTGGGGCTACCGCGAGTTCAACTACCGGCTCAACATCGATGGAACCGTCCATCACTTCGGGCACGCCCCGCGCGACTACCTCACCGACGTCATCGCTCGCCGCGGCGTCCACTTCATCGACCGCTCGGCACGCATGGACCGGCCGTTCTTCCTGGAGCTCGCCACCTTCGCGCCGCACACGCCCTATGTCCCGGCGCCCCGGTACCGGAATGCCTATCCGGGCCTGACGGCGCCGCGACCGCCCAACTTCGACGTCCTGCCCATCAACCCACCGTCGTGGCTGGCCGGACATCCCCCGCTGACCGATCATCAGATCGCGAAGATCAACTACGTGTTTCGCCGACGGGTGCAGGACGTGCTCGCGGTCAACGACATGATCGCCCACATCCGCGCGGCGCTGGCCGCCAATGGACTCACCCGCGACACCTACATCGTCTTCAGCTCCGACAACGGCCTGCACACCGGCGAATACCGCCTGACGCCGGGCAAGCTGACGGCCTTTGACACCGATATCCACGTGCCGCTCATCGTGACCGGTCCCGGCGTACCCGCGGGGGCGTCGAACGACGCCATGACCGAGAACGTCGACCTCGCGCAGACCTTTGCGCAGATGGGCCGGACCACCATGGCCACCAGCGACGGCCACACCCTTCTGGGGCTCCTGCACGGAGACATCCCGGCGGACTGGCGCAACACGATCCTGGTGGAGCACCACGGGCCCAAGCCAGACCCCGACGACCCCGACGAGCAGGACCGTTCCAGCGGAAACCCGCCGTCTTACGAGGCGATCCGGACCCCGGCATACCTCTACGTCGAGTACAAGAACGGCCAGCGCGAGTTCTACGACCTGCGCAACGACCCCTACGAGCTGGACAACCTCGCCCCCATGCTGTCCCCTGCGGACCTGGCGGCGCTCCACGCTGATCTGACGCGTTTTGAGCAGTGCCACGGCACCGCCGCCTGCTGGGCCGCGGGCCATCTCGACGCGACCATCGCAATCCACCGCGGCAGGCGCGACATCAAATTAATGCCAGGATCGCCGCATCTTAATCGTGGCTAACTTGTTGACGCCTTAGAAGCGAACCCGTACTGTGGCGGCGCAGTGAGCTGTCTCGGCGTCTCGGTCGGGGATTTGTCTACACGCAAGCCTGTCCCTCGACACATGGGTGGATCCTGATGACGTTGAAACCGCTGCTGTGCAGGTCAATTGCCGCGTTTGCGCTCGCCGGCGCGAGCGCCCTGGGCGCCTTAGCCACCACCGCCCACGCCGCCACGCCCGCGCCGATCGGGGCATTCACGACCAAGGGGGCGTACTCCTACATCTCGGCGCCGAACCTGCATCCGCCGAAGCTGACCACCACGGTCAAGACCCAGACGAGCAAGCTCGCCAAGGGCGACTTCCTGGTCGACAACTTCCCCAACCTGACCGCGGCCGGCCCCATGACGGGCGAGGGCGGGCCCCTCATCCTGGACTCCAAGCTCCAGCCGGTGTGGTTCCTCCCGATCGGCACCAACGTCACGTCGACCAACCTGCAGCAGCAGACCTACAACGGCAAGCCCGTGCTCACCTACTGGAAGGGCGTGGTCACGAGCACCGGCGCCTCCACCAGCGGCGAGGTCGACATCGTTGACCAGCACTACCGGCACGTGGCCACGATCAAGGCCACGCTGCCCTGGATCATCAGCGTGCACGACGCGGTGATCAGCGGCCCCAACATCTGGGTGACCGTCTACCGCACCGTGCCGAACACGGACCTGTCGGCCGAGGGCGGCTCGAGCAGCGGCATCCTCTACGACTCCGGCGTGCAGGAGTACAACATCAAGACCGGCAAGCTCGAGTACACGTGGGACGCGATGGATCACGTCCCGTTCTCTCAGGCCCAGCAGCACGCTCCCCCGCCGGCGGCCGCCGCCAACCCGTGGGACGCGTACCACATCAACTCGATTCAGCTGCTGCCCGGCAACGAGATGCTGGTGTCGCTGCGCAACACCTGGGCCGCGTATCTGATCAACACCAAGACCAGCCAGACCATCTGGACGCTGGGCGGAAACGCGTCGAGCTTCAAGTTCGCCGGCAACGCCGCCTTCGCCTGGCAGCACGATGTCCGCATGCTGCCCCACAACCAGGTCTCGGTGTTCAACGACAACTGCTGCGCGATTCTCGGCGGCGGCGTCTTCGGCCCGAGCAACGGCGCGTCGGGCGGCCTGGTGCTCAACCTCAACACCGGCGCGCACACCGTGTCGCTGGCCAACTCCTACACCCACAAGAACCCGATCCTCGATCCGGCGTTCCTGGGCAGCATGAGCGTGCTCGCCAACGGCAACGCGCTGGTGGGTTGGGGCTCGAACCCATACTTCTCGGAGTACTCCAAGAAGGGCCAGCTCCTGCTCGACGCCAGGTGGCCGGGCAAGGATCTCAGCTACCGGGCGCTGTTCACCGGCAACTGGGTCGGGACCCCGTTCTTCCCGCCCAGCGGCGCGGCGCACCGGGTCACGGGCGGCAAGGTCGTCGTGTACGCCAGCTGGGACGGTGACACACAGGTCACCTCGTGGAAGGTCCTGTCCGGGTCCAATCCCAACAAGCTCCGCGTGGTGGCGTCGCACGCCAAGACCGGATTCGAGACGGCAATCACCCCGCCCAAGAACGCCAAGGTCTTCAAGGTGCAGGCCTTTGACTCCAAGGGGCACCTGCTGCGCACGTCCAAGGCATTCAGCGTCCCCAGCGGCAACAAGCTGCCGACGCCCCCTCCCGGGTCCTATTAGGCCTCGATCCTTACGCTGACCTGACCGGGGCGGTGACACTGTAGGGAGGTGTCACCGCCCCAGGTTCGGTTGGTCCCAACGATGAGACCGGGCGTGTGTGACATCGTGCACTCGGCCGCCGTGACGGGCTCGGTCTGAGCAGTGAAACGTCCACGAAGGAGATCGATGTCCCACCTGCTGCGTCCGCCCCGTCCTCGCCGGCGCCGTCTCTGGCTCGCGGCCACCGCGCTGCTGATGTCCGCCGCGGCGGCACTGGGCCCGACGGCCGTCGCCCAGGCGGCATCGCCTCCGGTCAACGTGTTCCCGATCCCGGGTGGCCATGTCGCCGCCCCGTCAACCCAGATCACGCTGAGGGGCGTCCCCGCCAGCCAGATCGGGGCGATCTCCGTGGTGGGCTCCCAAAGCGGGGGACACACCGGCCGTCTGGTCTCAGATTCCGACGGCCAGGGGGCGAGCTTTCTGCCCAGCAAGCCGTTCAAGGCGGGCGAGACGGTGACGGTGCAGACCAACCTCAACATCGTCGGCGGCACCGCGGGCACCTACCACTTCACCGTCGCCACCCCCGCGGGCCCCATCCCCCTGGCCGGCGTGCGGCCGGCGCCGCGCGTGCGCAACGACATCACGCGGTTCGTCTCGCGCCCCGATCTGGCGCCCACCACGTTCACCGTGACCAAGCGGGCCTCAACCTCGGCCGCGGCCGGCGGTGACCTGTTCGTCGCGCCCCAGTATGGACCGGTCCAGAACGGCGTCCAGATCATCGGCCCCTACGGCGGCCTCATCTGGTACCAGAACGTGCCCCACAACGACACCGCCACTGACTTCAACGTGCAGAACTACCAGGGCAAGAAGGTGTTGACCTGGTGGCAGGGCAACATCAGCTTCGCCGGGACCGGTGACGGCGTCGATGAGATCTACAACAGCTCCTACCAGCACCTCGCCACGGTCAAGGCGGGTAACGGAGTGAACTCGGATCTGCATGAGTTCACCATCACCGGCCAGAACACGGCACTGGTGACGGCGTACTACCCCGTGATGTGGAACGTGTCCAACGCCAATGGCGCCAAGCCGCGCATCGTGCTTGACGGCGTGGTGCAGGAGATCGACATCCCCACCGGCCTCGTCCTCTTTCAGTGGGACAGCCTTGACCATGTTCCCGTGAGCGCGAGCTACCAGCCGATCCCCAAGAACACCGGTCACCCGTGGGACTACTTCCATCTGAACTCCGCACAGCTGATCGGCAACGGCAACGTGATCATCTCCTCCCGCGACACCTGGGCCGTCTACAACGTGTCGCATCAGACGGGCGCGATCGTGTGGACGCTCGGCGGCAAGTCCTCGAGCTTCAAGATGGGCCCCAACGCCTCCTTCGCCTTCCAGCACGACGCGCGTCTGGTCTCCCCCACCCTGATGACCGTGTTTGACGACGGCGGGGGACCGCCCGACGTCCACAAGCAGTCGCGCGGACTGACCCTGCGTCTGGACACCACGCACATGACCGCGTCGGTGGTGGTGCAGGACAACCACTCCCCGTCGGTGCTCGCGCGCTATGAGGGCTCAGACCAGCTGCTGCACAACGGCGATTCGCTGGTGGGCTTCGGCTCCGAACCGTGGGTCACGGAGTTCAACTCCGCGGGCAAGACCGTGTTTGACGGCCGCTTTGTCGACGCCAACCAGAGCTACCGCGCCTACCGCTACCCGTGGACCGGCACCCCGAGCACGCTCCCGGCGCTCGGTACGCGCACCAGCAACGGCAAGACCACGGTGTACGCGAGCTGGAACGGCTCCACCCAGCTGGCCCGCTGGCAGGTACTGGGCGGCAGCAGCGCGTCGAAGCTCTCGGTGGTGGCCAGCGCCGGCAAGTCGGCGTTCGAGACACCGATCGCCCTGCGCCATCAGTCCACCTACGTCGCGGTGCGCGCCCTGGATTCGCACGGGCACGTCCTGGCCACATCACACGCGGTGAAGTCCTCCTAGTACGCGCGTCCGAGCGCTGGGGGCGCTCAGAGGTCGAGCTCGTAGCGGATGAAGCCGCGGTTGGTCGCCACGCGGTCATAGACGCGGCGGGCCGTCGCGTTGGACTCATGCGTGGTCCAGTACACGCGCAGGCAACCGCGTTCGCGTGCCCAGGCCGCGACCGCTTCGATGAGGGCCGTGGCCGCGCCGAGGCCGCGGCTCTCGGGCGCGGTGAACAGGTCCTGGAGATAGCAGACGTCGGGACCGGAGGTGTTGGCGTGGATGAGGAAGTGAGTGATCCCGATCAGCCGGCCGTCGAGCCGCGCGCCGAGCGCCTGCATGCGCGCGCCGCTCTGAAACTCCTCCCAGGCGAGGTCGTAGCGCTCATCGGGCAGCGTGCGCTGGTAGAAGTCGATGTAGCCGCGGAACAGCACCTCCCACAGATCGCGGTCAGCCGCGGTGAGAGGCCCGATCTCCAGGCTGCTGCTGTCGGGCGCGGCCGCCACGCCGTGGCTCAGGCCTCGACGGCCTCGGCGAGGTTGGCCAGCATCTGGCCGTAGATCCGGCGCATGCCCTTGGGCGCGAAGAAGCCCTCGAAGATCCCCGCGATCCCGCCGGCCCCGTCCCACGAGCTCTCGACCGTCACCTCGCTGCCGCTGGGCGAGGGGTCCACGTGCCAGGTGGTGACAAACGAGGACAGCTGATCTGACTCCTGCAGGCCGCCGGGGCTCTCATAGACGTGGAGGCGGTAGTCGCGCTCGCGCCGGCCCGCCGCGAAGTGGTACGCGTAGACGGTGCCCTCACCCTTCCCGCCCTGCTCGACGCGATAGGCGGTGTAGTTACTGGTGAGGATCGGCTCGCGTCCCTCGCGATAGTCGCGCAGGACGTCGAGGATCTTCTCCGGGGCGGCTGGGATCTGCAGGGTGGCGCTGGCAACGACTCGAGACATGCCCAGATTGTCGCATCGCACGAAGATGCTTACGTCGGGCAAAGATGGATACCGTCCCGGGAACGTGCTTGCCGTCTACGCCTCCGAGATCAACCCCGAGGATCCGCTGGCCGGCCTCACCGTCGGCGACATGCCCGATCCGTCGCCGCCGGAGGGCTGGACCACGATCACCGTCAAGGCGGCAGCGCTCAACCACCACGACCTGTGGTCCCTGCGCGGCGTGGGCCTGAGCGCCGAGGCGCTGCCGATGATCCTCGGCTGCGACGCCGCCGGCACCGACGAGGACGGCAACGAAGTCCTGGTCCACGCCGTCATCAGCAGCGACTCCTGGCGTGGCGACGAGACCCTGGATCCCCGCCGCTCCCTGCTCTCCGAACGCTACCCGGGCACCCTGGCCGAGAAGGTGGCGGTGCCCGCGCGCAACGTGATCCCCAAGCCGCCCGAGCTGTCCTTCGAGCACGCCTCGTGTCTGCCCACCGCGTGGCTCACCGCCTACCGCATGCTCTTCACCCGCGGCGCGGTGACGCCCGGCATGACCATCCTGGTGCAGGGCGCCGGTGGCGGCGTCGCCACCGCGCTCACCGTCCTGGGCAGCGCCGCGGGGGTGCGCGTGTGGGTCACCAGCCGCTCTGAGGCCAAGCGCGCCGAGGCGGTGGCGCTAGGCGCCGAGCAGGCCTTCGAGGCCGGAGCGCGGCTGCCCGAGCGCGTCGACGCGGTGATGGAGACCGTCGGCAAGGCGACCTGGGGCCACTCGATCCGCTCCCTGAAGCCGGGCGGGAAGCTCGTCGTCACCGGAGCCACCTCGGGGGACGCCTCACCGGCCGAGCTCACCCGCATCTTCTTCCTCCAACTCGAGGTGGTCGGCTCCACCATGGGCACCCGCGACGAGCTCGAGCGGCTGATGCGCTTCTGCCTGGAGCGCGACATCCACCCCGCCGTGCACGCCCAGATGCCGCTGTCTGACGCGCGCGACGGATTCGAGGCTTTGCTCGGGGGCGACGTCGTGGGCAAGATCGTCTTCACGCCGTAGCCGCGGCAGCGAAATCCCCGCGTTTGCAGGGGACCGTGGGAGATAAGGGCTACGTGGTGATTGTTATCTCCCACGGTCGGACCGACAACGCCTTCGCGGGGCACCGGAAGCCCCTCGGCCACCCCTTCCAGAGCCGCAGTTGACGTTCGCCCTGGAGCCCCCGTGCCCCCGAGCCCCGAGCCCCGAGCCCCCGAGCCCCCGGGGCGGGAACGGGCTACGAGAACGTGATCACAGCGCGCCCCCGCAGGCCCCCCGCATCCATCACCCGCTGCGCCTCGCCGGCCTCCTCGGGCGCATACGTCCCCGCCACCCGCAGCGCCAACCGACCGGCGCCAGCCAGCGAGCGCAGCTCAGACAGCCACTCGGTCCGCTCCAGCACCTCGCGCACGAACACCGGGTGCACCTGGATCCCCCGGGGCGGCTCGCCCCCCTGCCAGCCGCGCACCACCACCAACCCGCCACCGTCGCGCACCGCGCCGAAGGCGTCGGCGTTGAGCAGCGCCGTGTCGTAGACGCCCGCCACCCCGTCAGGCTCCACGGCGCGCACGGCGCCGGCGAAGTCGTCAGAGCGCGCCACCACGATGTCGGCGCCGAAGCCGCGCACCAGATCCTCCTCGCCGGTCTTGGCGTCAGCGATCACGCGCAGGCCGCGCTCGCGGGCCAGGCCGATGACGTAGGAGGCGAGCAGTCCCGCGCCGCCGCAGACGGCGAGCGTCTCGCCCGGCGCCAGGTCCAGCAGCTCCAGCCCGCGCATCGCGGTGAGCCCGTTCATCGGCAGGGTGGCCGCCTCCGCGAGCGTCGCGCCGTCCGGGATGGCGACGACCGACGCGGCCGGCACCACGAGGAGCTCGGCCTGGGCGCCGCCCTCGGGCCGCCGGGGCATGACGGCGGCCATCACCTCATCGCCCACGGAGAACCCCTGGACGCCGGGTCCGACAGACTCGATGGTTCCGGCGGCGTCCATGCCGGGGGTCCACGGAGGATCGATGCCCTCGGCCCCCGCCGCGCACAGCCCGATGTCGGTCGGGTTGACCGCCGCGGCGGCCACCGCGATCCGGACCTCGCCGTCGCGGGGCTCGCGCACGTCGCGCTCGATGACCTGCAGGACCTCGGGTCCTCCCGGCTCGTGGATGCCGACAGCGCGTGCCATGGCACCGAGCTTAGATGCTGCCGTCATCGGGCGGCCCCAGGCGGATCGAGGCGTGCAACTCGTCCTCGTCGCCGACGATCCAGCGGTAGTTCCCGGCGGCTACGACGCGCTTGGCGCCCGGTTGAGCGGGTGCCCGGTACTCGATCTCGACGTCGATGTGCTCAGGATCGTCGCCGGCCAGCAGTTCCTCCTCGAGGGGCTGCCAGTACGCGGCGTTGTTGACGTGGTCGGCGATGTCGCACTCGGTGGCCCGAAACCGCCACTCGCTGCTGTCAGCGGCCAGGTCCGGGCCCGGATGGCGCAACCGGGCGCTGACGCGACGGGGCGGCATACCGCCGTAGACGTCCATCTCGGCCTGGGTCAGCGGTGACGGGCGCCAGTGCTCGGCGTCGAGGTGGACCCACAGGGAGACGGCCTCCACGTCGGGGACCCCACCAGCGCCGGCGTCGACGATGTCCGTACGCCGCTCGGCCCACATCCGCCCGATGCCGCTGCAGAACGTGGTCAGGGCGAACTCCTGCCCGAAGCGCGGGAAGCGGTTGACGCGGATGCGCGTGCGGCGCACCACCCACACCGCGGCCTGGTCCACGCCGGCGTCGTGGACGTCGGCGTAGGCGACGTCCTGCAGCCAGCAGGCCAGCGCGTCGAGGCGCACCCGGCCCGAGGGAGCGCAATCGGCAAAGCCCGGCCGGCGGGGCTGGCTGAAGGCCCGCACGCCGGGGTGGCGCGTCAGGAATCGCCCCGCTTCGCCGTCGCTCACGTCATGCCCCTGGCGCGTGCGGCGGGCGATCAGTCCGGGCGGTGCATGGCGGCCATCACCCAGGCGATGAACACGCCCTGAAACGGCAGCCGTGCCCACAGCGCGGGCCGGCCACCCGGGACCTTGGAGAACTTCTCGGCGTTCAGGGCCATATGCAGGTTGGCGGGGAACACCGCCACCAGCGTCGCGATCAGCCACCACCCGGCGCGCCGGCGGTGGCGGGCGGACATCAGACCGGCGCCGCCCGCGATCTCGGCCACTCCGCTGGCGTAGACCATCGGCATGTGGGCCGGGACGTACGGCGGCATGATCCGCCGATAGGTCCTGGGGATGACGAAGTGCATGATGCCCGCGAACACGAAGAACGGGCCGGCGAGGCGACGGATAACGGACACCGCGAAAGAACTTATCGAAATCCGCCGAAATGCCGATAACCACCTTGCGTACGCGCGCAAGCAGGGGGCGCGTACGCACTCTTCTCTCTCTCAGTGAGCGGGCCGGCTTCCCTCCTTTCCGGGGAGCCGGCCCTCTCATGTGGGTTCACACGTCGGTCTTAGACGGTTCATAGGGCCGGCTTCGGCGGGCTGACGATGCTGCTGGCAGTCATCCCTCCCCCGAGACTGTGAGCCTGACCATGACCTTCACCCTCGAGTCCGACGCACCGGAGCGCCCGCGCGGCCTGCCCGCCGCCCCCGCCCTGCCGGCCGCGCGGATCGACATCGTCGTCCCGGTCTACAACGAGCAGGCCGCGCTCCAGGACTCGATCCGCCGGCTGCACGAGTTCCTCTCGAACGAGATGCCCTACTCGTGGCGGATCGTCATCGCCGACAACGCCAGCACCGACGCGACGCTGGCCATGGCCCGGGCCATGGCCTTCGAGCTCGAGCACGTCACGGTGCTTCACCTGTCTCAGAAGGGCCGGGGCCGGGCGCTGCGGGCGGCGTGGACGGCCAGCGACGCCGACGTGCTCTGTTACATGGACGTGGACCTGTCCACCGACCTGCGGGCCCTGCTCCCGCTCATCTCGTCGCTGGTATGCGGCCACAGCGAGGTGGCCATCGGGAGCCGTCTGGCCCCCGGCGCCCGGATCGTGCGCGGCCCCAAACGCGAGGTCATCTCCCGGGGCTACAACCTCCTGCTCCGCCACATTCTGCGCGCGCGCTTCTCCGACGCCCAGTGCGGTTTCAAGGCCATCCGCGCCGACGCAGCCCGCACGCTGCTGCCCCAGATCCAGGACGAGGGCTGGTTCTTTGACACCGAGCTGCTCATCCTGGCCCAGCGGCGAGGCCTGCGCATCCATGAGGTGGCCGTCGACTGGATCGATGACCCCGACTCGCGCGTCGACGTCGTCTCCACCGCGCTGACCGACCTGCGAGGCGTTCTGCGCCTCCTCTTCGTCGCGCGGCTGGCGCGCTTTGTCTCGATCGGGGTGGCCTCGACGATCGCCTACGCGATCCTCTACCTCCTGCTCCGCGTGCCCCTCGGCGCTGTCGGGGCCAACGCCGTGGCCCTGGCCCTGACCGCGGTGGCCAACACCCAGGCCAACCGCCGAATCACCTTCGGAATCCGCGGCCGCGCGGGACTTCTGCGCCAGCATGCCGCCGGAGCTGTGGTCTATCTGATCGCGCTTGGGCTGACCGCTGGGGCCCTCGACGTCCTGGACGCGCTCCGTCCGCATCCCGGCCACCTGCTCGAGGTGGTGGTGCTGGTGGCGGCCACCACGGTGGCGACGGTCACCCGCTTCGTCGCGCTGCGCAGCTGGGTGTTCGCCCGGCGCGAGCGGATGCCGCGGATGATGCGCACCGCCCCGCGCTGACCGCCGCGAACCGCCCCCGGGCGTCCGGCACAGCGATGACAATGCGCCGATGCCCGACAACGCGGCCGGTCTCGTCTACGGGATCATCCTCGTGGCCACGCTGCTGTCGGCCGAGAGCGCCGTTCGGGAGACCTATGTCAAGACAGTGATCGGCGTTCTGGTCGCGACCGCCACCTACTGGCTCGCCCTCACCTACGCCCGCTTCACCGGCGAGCGCCTCGAGCAGGGCACCGGGGCCACCGTCAAGGGCTTGATGACCGCCGCCGTCCATGAGCTGACCATCCTTGTCGGCGCCCTGGTGCCCTTCCTCACGCTCATCGCCTTCTGGATCGGTGGCGCGTCGCTCAACACCGCGGTGATCGCCGCGGTCTACTTCGCTGACGCGGCCATCATCGGCGCTGAGATCGTCATCGGCGTCCGTGCCGGGCTGACCGGCAAGGCGCTCATCGGGCAGGCCGCGATCGGCGGGGTTCTGGGCGTGCTGGTCCTGGCCCTCCGCCTCCTACTGCACTAGCCGCGACCATGATCACCGCGGCGACCGCGCCGGCCACGGCCAGGATCACCGCGTCGCGCCGCAGGCCCGACAGAAACGCGTTCCACACCGCTCCGGCGGCGCTCCGGTCCTGGCCGACGGCAAACCGACTGAGGACCACGGGGCGGATCACGGTGTAGGCCGCCACCAGCAACACGCCGTCCACCACGATGGCGACGGCGACGTAGGCCGCGGCGCGCCGCCGTTCCCCGGCCTGGGCGATGGCGAGCAGGAACACCAGCCCGCCGGCGATGAGGAGCAGGATGCCCACCGTGTGGGCCCGCTCGATGGCGCGTGCGGCGCGCGTGGCCTGGCCGAAGTCGCCGCTCGAGATGGTGATCACCTGATGCGCGAGCGCGGGCGGGATCTGGGCGGCCAGAGCGGGCGAGACGCCTTTGACCGCCTTGACGATCAGCGCGCCCACGTCGGCGATGCGCAGCGTGACGGTGTCGGAGTCTGAGTCGAACACCGAGGTGTGCAGGTCGTCGATGGCGGCGTTGAAGGCGCGCCGGAAGGCCTTGGTCCGCACGGCGGCGTCGACCGCCCGGCTGAGGAGCGGAGCGAACTGGGCCGGCACGTTGATGGACTGAATGGCCTGCTCCTGGACGCGCTGCTCGATGAGCGCGCGAATGCTCCCCTCGTCCAGCAGCGCGGTGGCGCGTGCGCTGAACTGGGCGGAGTTGCCCAGGACGTGACCGGCGTAGGTGAGCGGAAAGCCGACCAGGACCGCGATCGCCCCGAGGCAGGCGAGCAGTTTGCTGAGACGGCGGCGAGTGTTGACGGGTGCGCGCACGGATCGAACCACGAGTGTGCCCGATGGTCCGGCGCGGGCGCGCACCCAGCCCGGGCGCGCACCCGCCGCCGTCGCGCAGCCGCTACGCCAGCGAGACCTCCACCGTGCGGGCCTCCACGCCACGCACGAGGCTCAGCGCGAGCGTGCCGTTGGCGCTGCGCACCGCGCGCTCGAGATCGCCCACCGAGCGCACGGGCCGGTCGCCCGCCGCGGTGATCAGATCCCCGCGGGAGAGGCCGGCGGTGTCGGCCGCGCTCCCGGACTTGACCCGGACGATGAGGAGCCCGGGCTCGTCATCGAGACCGACGGCGCGGCGCATCTTCTTGGCCACGGCCGCTCCGGCGACGGCCACGCCGAGGCGGTGGTGCTCGCCCTCGCCGGGCTCGAAGAACGACTGCCATGCGGTGAGGGCCTCGCCGAGCGAGCCCGCGGCGCCCTCAGGCAGGCCGCCCACGAGCCGCGCGGCACGGTCGGCGTAGGCCGGACGGGCGCGCTGCACCAGCTCGAGGCCGCGGTCGGTCAACGTCACCGTGACGCTGCGGCGGTTGTCGGGGTCAGGCTCGCGGGTGAGCATCCGCGCGCGCTCCAGGCGGCCCAGACGGACCGAGAGGGTCCCGGAGGTGCGCCGCAGCGCGCTGACCAGGTCGCGCTGGTTGAGGGTGTGGTTCTCGGCGCGCTCCAGCGCGTCGAGCACAAGGAAGCTGGGACGGGAGAGCCGGTACTCGGCCAGCGCCTCCTCGAGCTCCGCCTCCACGTGGGCGGCGACGCTGATCACGGTGTCGGTCAGCTGCCGCTCGGGGGTGATGGGATCAGACATTTGCTTTGCTCCAATTGCTTGAGTCCAAACGATTGTGTACGATTATTGCATGTCAAGCAGAAATGGGACAGCCCTCCTTGAGCAGTCCGAACTCGCCCTCGACGCCTACTCGCGCACCGTGATCGCGGTCGCCGACGCGCTGAGCGCCAGCGTCGCCAACCTTCAGGTCCAGCGGCGCACGCGCCGCGGCCCGGCCACCGGTGCCGGCAGCGGCGTCGCCATCTCCGCCGACGGCTTCGTGGTCACCTCGGCCCATGTGGTCGAGGGCACCCGCCAGGGCGTCGCCAGCTTCAGCGACGGCCGCGAGACGCCGGTCACCGTGGTCGGCGCCGACCCCCTGTCAGACCTGGCGGTGCTCCGCGCCGACGGCGATGACCTCTCGCCCGCCGAGCTCGGCGACGCCGCTGGCCTGCGCGTCGGCCAGCTCGTCGTCGCCATCGGCAACCCCAACGGCTTTGCCAGCTCGGTCACCGCGGGCGTCGTCAGCGGCCTCGGCCGCTCTCTCCCCGTCGGCGCCCGCGGCGGGCCGCGCCGCGTGGTGGAGAACGTCATCCAGACCGACGCCGCGCTGAACCCGGGCAACTCGGGCGGAGCATTGGTGAACGGGACGGGCCGCGTGGTCGGCATCAACACGGCCCTGGCCGGCATCGGACTCGGCCTGGCCGTCCCCATCAACGACGCCACCCGCGTGATCATCTCGACGCTCATCCGCGACGGCCGCGTGCGCCGGGCGCACCTCGGCGTCGCCGTCTCCCCACGGCCCCTGCCGCCGCGAGCCGCCGAGCGGCTGGGACGGCGCGCCGGCGTCCAGATCGTCCAGGTGATCGACGACGGGCCCGCGGCCGCCGCCGGCCTGCGGCGGGGCGACCTGCTGCTCGAGCTCGATGGCGAGCCGGTCACCGATGCCTCTGACCTGCAGCGGCTCATGGTCCATGAGCGGATCGGCCGGGCCGTGCCGGCCATCATCCTGCGTGACGGTCGCGAGCGCACGATCGAGCTGGTGCTCGACGAATTGTCGTAGTCGCACCCTTGGCGTGGTCGTGAGCTAAACCGTTTCACAACCGTCGCGGTCTACTCTGTGGGGGCATGCGAGCTCCTGCGGCGGTAGGCCGCGACGCCGAGCTGGCCGAAGTCGACCTGTTCCTCGCCCAGATGCGGAGCACCAGTTGCGCGCTCGCGCTCGAGGGCGACGCCGGCATCGGCAAGACGACGCTGTGGCAGGAGGCGATCGACCGGGCCAGCGATTCGGGCGTCCTGGCCCTCGCCTGCCGGCCGGCCGCCGCCGAGGCCAAGCTGTCCTTCTCAGGGCTGTCGGACATGCTGGCCGCGGTGGGCGAGGCGACCTTCGCGGGACTGCCAGAGCTGCAGCGCACCGCGCTGGAAGTGGCGCTGCTGCGGGCCGCGCCCGAGGGGCCGGCCCTCGACGCCCGGGTGGTGGCCACCGCTCTGTTGACGCTGGTGCGCGAGCTCGCCGGCCAGGGCCCGGTGCTGCTGGCCATCGACGACGCGCAGTGGCTCGACGGCCCGACGCTGGGCGTCGTCACCTTCGCCATCCGGCGTCTGGACGCCGAGCCGGTGGGCGTGCTGTGCGCGTCGCGGCCGCGCGCGGCGGGGACGGGCCTGCTTGAGTCCGTCGAGCGCCATCGCGTCCGCCACGTCCGGGTCGGACCGCTGGAGCTGGCCGCACTGGGCGAGGTCATCGCCGACCGCCTGGGGCGTTCCCTCCCACGCCCCGTGCTGGCCCGCATCGCCCAGGCCTCGCGAGGCAACCCCTTCTACGCGCTGGAGGTGGCGCGGCTGGTGATCGACGACGCCGGTGGCGCCGACGCCCTGCTCCCGGTCCCCGACGATGTCCGAACGCTGGCCGAGTCACGCGTCTCCGAACTGCCGGCGGCGACCCAGCGCGCCCTGCTGCGAGCCGCTGTCCTGGCCGACCCGACCACCCGCGCCATCGATGCCGGCCCGCTGGCGCCCGCGGAGGAGAGCGGCATCGTCCGCATCGACGCCCGGGGACGGATCGCCTTCGTGCACCCGCTGTTTGCCGCCGCCATCTCAGCGTCGGCGTCGGCCGCCCAGCGGCGAGCGGCTCACCGCGCCGCCGCCGAGGAGGTCGGTGACCCCGAGCAACGCGCCCGGCATCTCGCCTACAGCGCCGATCGGCCCGACCAGGCGGTCGCCGCCGAGCTCGACGCCGCCGCTGCGCTGGCCGACTCGCGCGGCGCCCCCGACGCGGCCGCCGAGCTCATCGAGCTCGCGCTGGAGCGCACCCCCGCGGGGGACGCGGAGCTGCGCGCCGAGCGGCTCCTGCGCGCGGCCGGTCTGCACCTGGACGCCGGCGGCGGCGCCCGCGCGGGCGAACTGCTGGCGCAGCTGCTGGACTCGGCGACGTCAGATCGCGTGCGCGCCCACGGCCTGCGGCTGCGCGCCACCCTGGAAAGCCGTTCCCACGGCTTCGGGACGGCGATCGCCACCTCACGCGAGGCGCTGGCCGCCGCGGCGGGCGAGCCCTCGCTGGCCGCGGCCATCGATCTTGACGCCGCGTTCTACCTGGTCGGCGTCGGCGACGTCGGCGGCGGTCTGCGTCACGCCGAGGCGGCCGTCGGCCGCGCCGAGCTGCCCGGCGGCGATCCCGGGGTCCTGGCCGACGCGCTGGCGGTGGCCAGCATGGTCAGCTTCCTCAACGGCGATGGCCTGGCCACCGAACGGCTGGAGCGGGCCCTGCGCCTGGAGGACCCCGACCGCCGGCGGCTGGCCTTCTCCTCGCCGAGGCTCATCGCCGGGTTGTTGCTGATGTGGACCGGGCGCGGGCGCGAGGCGGTGGACACCCTGCTGGCCCTGCGGGCCGAACGCCGCGAGCGCGGCGTGGAGAGCGACGTCCCCACCTCCGCTCTCTACCTGGCGTGGGCCTACCTGTGGCTGGGTGAGACCGACCGCGCCGCCGAGGTCGCCGCCGCGGACTCCGCTGCCGCGGCGCTGCTGGGCGATCCGGCGCTGAGCGCGCTGGCCCTCAGCGCTGACGCCCTGGTCAGCGCGCAGCGAGGTGACGTCGAGGCCACCCGCCGGCAGGCCAGCGCCGCCCTGGCCCACTTCGCCGAGCTCGACTGGAGGACGGCCACAGTGTTCCCGCTGTGGGCGCTGGGCTTTGCCGAGCTGTCGGCCGGCGAGCCGGCGGCTGCCCATTCGGCGCTCGAGCCGCTCACCGCGATGCTCCCGTCCATGGGTCTGGCCGATCCGATCGGGCTCGTCTTCCTGCCCGACGAGATCGAGGCGCTCATCGCCCTGGGGGAACTGGCCCGCGCCCAGCCGCTCATCGAGCTGTTGCGGCGCCTGGGAATGGCTCATGACCGCCCGTGGGCGATCGCCGCCGCCGCGCGCGGCCGCGGGATCCTGGCCGCTGCCCACGGCGATCTCGAGGAGGCGATCGCGGCACTGGAAGAGGCCCTCGCCGCCCATGACCGGGTCGAGATGCCCTTCGAGCGCGGGCGCACGCTGCTCGCACTGGGCCGCGCCCTGCGGCGGCGCAAGCAGTGGTCCGCCGCGCGCGAGCGCCTGCGCGAGGCCCTGGAGCTGTTTGAGCGAACCGGTGCGCCGCTGTGGGCGCAGGCGGCCCGTCACGAGGTCGGCCGCGCCGGCGAGCGCAGCGGCGACCCGGATGAGCTGACCGCCACCGAGCGCCGGGTCGCGGAGCTCGCCGCCTCGGGCCTGTCCAACCAGGAGGTGGCCGAGCGCGCCTTCCTCACCGTGAAGGGCGTGGAGGCCAACCTGACACGCGCCTATCGCAAGCTCGGGATCCGCTCACGAGGTGGGCTGTCGGGGGCGTTGCGGCGCGACGACGAACCGGTGACCTGACCGCACCACTTTTTTGCTCCTAGGGTTTTCCCGCTTTGCAGGGGCCTTCGCGCCCCGTAGGTTCCCTGCACAGCGGTTCTGGACACCGGGGCGCGGCTCAGGGGGATGCCACGCCCCGGTCGTCTCGGGTCCCCCTCATCGTCAGGACCGGGCTAACTGCCGGGGGCTAGTCGGTGCGACGAGGGTGGCCCGGGACGGAACCGGCTCCACCACGGGGGCGTGGGGAGCCGGTTGCGCAGTCCTCAGGCGGTCGCGGACGCGGCCTCTGACCCGGCCCGAGCCGGCTCACGTCCGAGGATGAGGTCAGCGGCACGCTCGGCGATCATGATCGTCGGAGCGTTGGTGTTGCCGCGCACGAGCGTCGGCATCACCGAGGCGTCCACGACCCGCAGAGAGTCCGTCCCCAGCACCCGCAGCTCGTCATCGACGACGCGACCCATCCCACAGGTTCCGACCGGGTGATAGATCGTGGTCGTGTTGCGCTCGATGTAGCTGAGGATGCTGGCGTCGTCGTCGCCCGCGGGCGCGGAGTGGGTGCCGGTGCTCACAGCGGCCAGCGCCGGCTGCCCGGCGATGTCCACCGCGCGGCGCACGCCCTTGATGAGGGCGGCCTTGTCCTCGTCGGTGACCAGGTAGTTGTGCAGGATCCGCGGCTTGGCCGTCGGCACCCGCGAGCGCAGCTTGACGAAGCCGGCGCTGCTGGGACGCAGCAGGCACGCCGAGATCGCCCACCCGTCGACGGCGATCTCCGCCGCCCCCGCCTCGGGAAACAGGATCGGGATGTGATGCAGCTGGACGTCGGGCGCCGCCAGCGTGGGGTCGGTGCGCAGGAACCCGCCCGACTCGGCGAAGTTGGAGGTCAGGGGGCCACGTCCCTCGGTGGTGAGCAGCCCCAGGTTCTCCTCGCTCTCGGCGCTGAGCAGCGACGCCTCGTTGGTGGTGTAGGTGATCCAGGTCGACGGGTGGTCCTGGAGCCCCTGGCCGACGGGGAGGTCCAGCGCGCACGGAACGTTGACCAGCGCGAGATCGTCGGCCGGCCCGATCCCCGAGAGCAGGAGGATCTGGGGGCTCTGGTAGGTGCCCGCCGAGAGGATGACTTCGCGCTCGGCGGAGATCGCCCCCACCTCACCGTTCTGGTCGATCTCCACGCCGGTGGCGCGGTTGCCGTCCATCAGCACGCGGTTGACGTGGGCGCCGGTGATCAGGGTGAGGTTCTCGCGGCCCAGCACCGGGTGCAGGTAGCCCACCGCGGCCGAGCAGCGCATCCCGCCGCGCTGGGTCACCTGATACCAGCCCACCCCGTCCTGCTCCGGTCCGTTGAAGTCGTCGTTGGCGGGCAGTCCCGCCTGCACGCCGGCCTCCACGAAGGCCTCGCAGGTGCGGTAGCGGCTGCGGTTCTCGCTCACACCCAGGGGTCCGCCGACGCCGTGCAGTTCGCTGGCCCCGCGCTCGTTGTCCTCGGCGCGCAGGAAGTACGGGAGCACGTCGTCCCAGCCCCAGCCTCGATGCCCGAGAGCAGCCCAGCCGTCGTAGTCGGCGCGGTGACCGCGGATGTAGACCATCGCGTTGACCGCCGAGGATCCGCCCAGGGTCCGTCCCCGCGGCAGGTAGCGCTGCCGGCCGGCCATGCCGGGCTCGGGGTCGGAGATGAACGACCAGTCGTACTTGCTGGTGGCCACCGCCAGGACACCGGCCGGAAGGTGCAGCTCGTCCGCGGCGTCGGGCGGACCGGCCTCCAGCAGGCATACGGAGACGTTCGGGTCCTCGGTCAGTCGCGCGGCGAGCACACAACCGGCCGAGCCGGCACCGGCGATCACGTAGTCATAGGTCATTCAGCGTCCTCCCAGAGGGCGTGGGGTTCACACCCATTCTCGGCGCGACCGCGTCGCAACGTCAAGTCGCGGGGCGTCAGCGCACGACGTCGACGCGCGCGTGCGCGGCGGCTTCGAGGCCGGCGGGCGGAGCGGTCTCGTTCTCCTGGGCGGTGTCGTAGACGGCGGCGCACGCCAGGGCATGTCCGGGGATGGCGCCGCCCTCCCAGAACTCGGCGATCTTGAACGTGTAGGTGAACGGGCCGCCCTGGCGCAGCTTGATCCCCTCGTCATCGCCTCCCGGGCGGTACTCCAGCGGCGCCGCTTCGCGTGCGTTCCACGGATGCCCGATGTCATCCGGGCAGGTGCGCACCCCGGGCGGCTCCACCACCAGCGCGACGATGCGCTTGCGCGCCACCGGCGCGGTGATGCGGAGCTTGAAAGTGGAGTACGTCAGGCGCTTGTAGTCGCTGGCGATGGCGACGTGGCCGATGAAGACGCGCCGGGGCGCGCGCATCGAGAGTCCGTAGTGCGGCACCGTGATCTCAACGGTGGACTCGGTCTGGGCGATGAGCCCGTGGTCCCCGGTGAGCATGTCGTTCTGGAAGTTGAACAGCCACGCGCACAGGCTGTAGGTGCCCGGCTCGGCCTGCTCGGGGCCCATCGTGTCGGTCTCGGTGAACGGGCCGTCCGCGTTGCTCACGTCCCACAGCTGGTAGGCCGGACCGGTGTCCTGCGCCTGATTGTCGTCGTACCCGTAGGCCGGGCACGAGTTGGCCCCGGGGGTGACCATGGCCGCGACCTCGTATGAGGAGTAGCCCGGCGACGGGTTGGGTCCGGGGGTCGATCCCGACACCGTGAGCGTCATCGGCAGCCCGAACGTCGTGGTGGAGAGGTGGACGGGCGCCACCGTGCCGTCGGCGGGGGCCGGCCCGGCGAGGGCCGGTCCGGCGAGAACGCCGGCGAGCGCCACGAGCGCCGAGGCGGCGGCCGTCGCCAGCCCCGCCGCCCGGCGCCTACTTGGCATAGCTGCGCCTGGTCCTGTAGAGGGCCAGCCGCTTCATGGTGATGCGCGCGCTGCCGCTCACGCTCTGGGTGCAGGTCGACTGGCCGTCGCTCTCGCAGGCCCCGTGGCCGGTCACGGGAACCTTCCAGACCACGTTGTCCTCGCTCTGCAGGATCCTGAACTTCTGATCGACCGACGAGTTGAGCTCGACCGCCGCCCACGTGCGATCCGCGGCCTCGGCGTCGATCCCGAGCTCGACGGGGATCTGGTCATCGCCGAGCGCGTCGCACTTCGCAGGGTCGGCGACCTGGCGGCTGAACACCGGCAGCACGAACGCCTCCGGGTCGTACCCGTGCGCCTTGGAGAGCAGCTCGCCGTCGATGTTGCCGATGTTGGTGATCGCGCCCTGGCAGCTGTAGGGCTGCTTGGTGTACGGGCATTGGTTCGCGAGCTGGACGAGCTGAACGCCGCTGAGCTCGTAGCTCGAGGCGTCGGAGGTGACCTTGCCGGGGTCGGTGACCGTCGGGCGCAGGGCGAGCCGCCCCGCGGCGGCGCCCAGCGATGCCGGCGAGACGATCGGGACGGTGATCTGGCGGTAGACGGCCGTACGCTTGATGTGCTCGGACTCGTGGTCGGAGTTCTGCTGGTCGAAGGTGTTGCCCTGGCCGTCGCTGCACTGGCCGTCGAAGGTGCGGTCGCGCGTGAAGGTCCCGTCGTAGTCGATGGTCACGCGCACTTCGGCGGCATAGGCAAAGCCCTTGGGAATCCGCCCGGCGGCCGATGCGTCGGCGGTGGCCCAGGCCAGCAACAGCGCCACGGCGGCTCCGATGATGGCGGGCCCGCGGAGAGAGCGGGGGAAGCGATTCACGGTCGTGAGCCTCACATGCCGGCGCCGCGTTCGCATCGTGGTCGTAACCACGATCTTGGCCGCCGGCCCGCTCAAAGATCGTGGTCGGTACCACGATGCGAAGGCGGCGAGCGGCGTGCCAGGCTCGCCCGGTCGTGAACGATCCGCTTCGGGTGTGCGTGGAGTTCGATCCCGGTGATGACCCCATCGCCGGGAAGCTCTCCAGCGAAGGGGGCGAGCGGACGTTCACGGGTTGGCTGGGCCTGATCACCGCGCTGCAGAGCGCGCTGCTCACCCGCCAGACCGACCCCTCCCGCGACGGTGACCCTGACGAGGCGCCGCGCGGGAGTGGCGCCTGGACGGCGGCCCAATCCCGGCCGCAACCGGCGCAGTCTCACCCTCAGCCTTAGACTGAGGCTTGGCCAGAATCAGTAGAGGTCCTGGACCTGGACCGACCACGCGGCCTGGTCCGCGCCCGGGGTGACCGCGATCGCGTACTCGCCCGGGCCGGTGGAGAAGGTCTGGGTCTGGTTGCTGCCGTTCTGGAGGCCGAAGCCGGCGACGTAGCGGCCGGATGAGTCGGTGACCCGCGCGCTTGGCCCCGAGCAGAACAGGATCCACGTGCAGGTGCCCTCAAAGCCCATCTTGTAGACGACGCGCCAGCGCTCGCCCTGGATGTGGACGAGCCCGGAGCTGCGGCCGTCAAACGTCGTCACCGTGTGCCAGCTGGGCACCTCGGCCACGTTGAGGGTGACCGTCGAGCCGCGAGGCCTCTGCCCGCCGGCGGGCGTCTGGCTGACCACCGTCCCCGGTGAGGTCCCCGGAGCCGGGACGTTGTGGACCGTGGTCCGCAGGCCCAGGTGGCCCAGGGCCCGCTGCGCGTCGGCGACGGTGTCATGCACGACGCTGATCACCTGCACCGGCGCGGGCCCGCGACTGACCGTCAGGTGGACCACCGTGCCGCGCGCCACCCGGGTGCGCCCGCCGGGCGTCTCTGAGATGACGGTGCCGGCCGCCGCCGTGTTGTAGCGCCGGCCGGTGCTGGCGCGCAGGTGGGCACGACGCAGCGCCGAGAGGGCCTGGCCCCGGGAGCGGTGCAGGACCGACGGGACGCGGGTGTAGGCGGTGTGGCCGATGACCAGCGCCGCGGCCACCATCGCCACGAGCAGGGTCACGACCAGGCCGACGGCGGCGATCGCCCGGCGGCGCCGCGACGGGTTGACGTTGCGCCGCGGCGAGTACTGGGGCGCGCGCTGGGTCCCGTGAGGACCGCGAGGCTTGGGCGGGATGGGTGGCCCGGGGGTGCGGATCGGCGTGTTGGGCGGCCCCGTCGGCACTCCGTCCCCGCCTGACCACAGCGACCCGGCGCGCCGCTCGGCGGCGGGCCGCGATTCGGCCGGTGTGCCGGCGCCCACCAGTTCGCGACGCGGTGCCGGGGCAGCGCTGCCCCGGGCCAGCAGCAGCGCGTCGGCCATCTCGCCACCGTCGGCGTAGCGCCGCGCCGGATCCTTGGCCAGGGCGCGCATGGCGATCTCGACCAGCCCGGCGGGGAGCCGCGGCGACAGCGGCGGCGGGGGTTCCTCGATGTGGCGCAGCGCGAGGTCCACCACCGACCCGGCGGCGAAGGGCGGAGCGCCCGCCAGCATCTCGTAGAGGACGATCCCGGCGCTGTAGACGTCGGTGGCGGGGGTGGTGGGGCGCCCGCGGCCCTGCTCGGGCGCCATGTAGCGGGGGGTGCCGACGATCGAGGCGGCGGTGCCGTCGGTGCTCCCCTCGGCCAGTCGGGCGATGCCGAAATCGCCCACCTTCACCCGGCCGTCGGTCGAGAGCAGGATGTTGGCGGGCTTGACGTCGCGGTGAACGATGCGCTGGGCGTGGGCGCCGGCCAGCGCGCGGCACAGCTGCGCGGCGATCCCGCACGCCTCCCAGGCGGGCACCGGCCCGCGGCGCAGGCGCGCGGCCAGGCTTTCGCCGTGCACGAGCTCCGAGACGTAGTAGAGCCCCTCCGGCGCATGGCCGACGTCGTAGATCTGCACGATCCCCGGGTCGCTGACCCGGGCCAGCAGGCGCGTCTCCTGCTCGAAGGTCGCCACCCACTTGGGATCGTCAGCCCACCACGGTTTGATCACCTTGACCGCGACCGGACGCTCCAGCCGGCGGTCAAAGCCGTCGTAGACGCGCCCGAAGGCACCCTCGCCCAGGATCGCGCGAAGCTCGTAGCGGTCGTCCAGGGCGCAGCCGGACAGGTCGGGGGCGTAGGGCATGGGCGTGTCGGAGGTCCTGATGCGGGTGCTTCAGGAACACCAGAGGCTACCCGGTGTTGCGCAGCCCGCTGGCGATTCCGTTGATGGTCAGCAGGCTCACCCGCCCCAGCTGCTCGGGCGCCTCCTCGGAGCCCGCCCACCCTCGTCGCAGCCGGCGCAGCAGCTCCACCTGCACGAACGAGAGCGGATCCACGAACGGATTGCGGCGGTCGATTGAGGCCTGGAGGACCGGCTCACCGTCCAGCAGCCGCTCCCCGCCGCCGATCAGCACCAGCTCCTCGATGGTGCGCTGCAGCTCGGCTTGGAGCGGGGTCCAGATCCGCTCCCGGGCGGCCTCGTCATCCCACAGCTCGACGTAGCGGCGCGCGATCCCCAGGTCCGCCTTGGCGCACCCCATCTCGGCGTTGGAGAGGACGCTGGTGAAGAACGGCCATTCGGCGGCCATCCGCCGCAGCAGGTCCAGCCCGTGACGCTCGCGGGCGTGGCGCAGCGCGGTGCCGAGCCCCAGCCACGCCGGGAGCACGATCCGCGCCTGCGTCCAGCTGAACACCCACGGGATCGCCCGCAGGTCCTCGATCCCGCCCGCCGCGGTCCGTTTGGCCGGCCGGCTGCCCAGCCGCAGGCGGCTGATCTCGCTCACCGGCGTCACCGCCTCAAAGAAGGCCACGAAATCCGGGTCGTCGTGGACGAGCGAGCGGTAGACGGCTGCCGAGTCCTCGGCCATCTCGGCCAGCAGCCGGGCGAACCGCTCTGACTCCTGGTGGGGCCGTGAGCGCCCGGTGGCCAGCGTGGCGCTGGCGGCCAACTCCAGCTCGCGGTGGGCGATCTCGGGCACCGCGTACTTGGCGGTGAGCACCTCGCCCTGCTCGGTCATCTTCAGCCGTCCGCGCACCGTGCCCGGCGGCAGCGACAGGATCGCCCCGTTGGTGGGGCCGCCCCCGCGCCCCACGGCGCCGCCCCGGCCGTGAAAGAAGCACCAGCTGACGCCATGACCGGCCAGGACCTCGGCCAGCCGGACCTGGGCGGTGTAGGCCGCCCATGCGGAGCCGAGGTAGCCGACGTCCTTGTTGGAGTCCGAGTAGCCGATCATGATCTCCTGCTCGTCGCCCACGGCGCGCAATGCCTCGCGATAGACGGGCATCGAGAGCACCCGGGCCATGGTCTCCGGCGCCGCCTCGAGCGTCGCGCCTGCCTCAAACAGCGGGACGACCCGCAGTGCCGCCAGCTCGCCGCCGGCGCGGCACAGGCTGGCCTCCTTCATGAACAGCAGCACCTCCAGGAGGTCCGCCGGCCCTTCGCTGCCGGAGATGATGTAGGTCTGGATGGCGCCGCGGTCGCGGTCCGCGAGCGTGGTGCGCAGCGTGCGGAAGGTGCGGATGGTGCGCTGGGTCGCCTCGGTGAAGCGATCGATGTCGGTCGGGATCAGCGGCCGGCGATCGGCGATCTGTGCCTCCAGCAGGGCCGCCCGCTCCTCGTCGGACAGGCCCTCGTAGTCCTCGCACACCTCCAGGTTGCCGTAGATCTCGGCCAGGGCGCTGCGGTGGACGCGGGCGTGCTCACGGATGTCCAGGCGCGCGAAGTGAAAGCCGAAGACCTCGACCTGGCGGATGACGTCGCGCAGGTCCGAGCCGGCGGTGAGCGCGCCCTGGCCCTCGTACAGCGAGGCCTCGATCTGCCGTAGGTCGGCCAGGAGCTCCTCGGGCTCGGCATAGCCGCCGTCGGCGCGAGCCTGCGTGGCGCGGATCCGCTCGCGCATGAAGGTCAGGGCCCGGCGGTAGGGCTCTTCGGCGTTGAGGCCGGCCAGCCGCTCCACCAGCTCGGGGAAGCGCTCGCGCCCGGCGGCGAGGATCGGCTCGAGCCCGGGCGCCGGCCCGGTGAGCCGCTCGGACAGGGAGAGGCGCCCGGCGAGCTGCTCCAGCCGCGCCTCGATCAGCCGCAGGCACTGCTCGCGCATGAGCTCGAGCGCCGCCACCGTCGTCTCCGGCGTCACGAACGGGTTCCCATCCCGGTCGCCGCCGATCCAGGAGCCGAAGCTGAGCAGCGGCGGGACGGCGGGCGGGCGCTCGGCGCTCTCGGGATAGAACTCGGCGATGGCCTCCTCGAGGTCGCGGTAGATGCGGGGGACGGTGTCGGCCAGCGTCGAGGAGAAGTGGATGAGCCCGCCGCGGACCTCGTCGGTGACGGTGAGCTCGGCGGCGCGCAGATCGTCGGAGCCCCACAGCTCCTGGACCGTGGCCAACAGTCGTCGCCGGGCGTCGGCCGCCGGGGCGTTCGTGCGTTCGTCGAGCTCGCGTAGGACCCCGAACACGCGCGCCAGCTTGTCGATGGTCGTGCGCCGGCGCGCCTCCGTGGGGTGGGCGGTCATCACCAGGCGCAGCTCGGCGTTTCCGAGCACGTCCTGGAGTTCCTCGGCGCTCGTCCCGGCCTCCTGCAGTGAGGCGATCACGTGGCGCAGCGACCCGGCACGCGGCCGCTGCGGGTCCGCCGCGTCACGCGCGCGCAGCCGCCGGACGCGCTCGTTGTCCTCCACCAGGTTGATCAGCTGGAACCACCGCGTCAGCGAGCGGACCAGCACCTCGGTCTCGTCGAGAGTGAGGCCGGCCACCAGCTCGGCCAGCCGATCGGCGGCCCGTTCGTCGCCGAGGCGTGCCTCCTGGCCCAGGGCGACGGCGTCGTCGAGCAGGCGCAGCGCGTCCGGGCCGTCGCCCATGGCGATCACCTCGCGCAGGACGTCGGTGAGCAACGCCTCGTCGGCGGCGAAGTCCCTGCGGGCGGCGGTGAGGCTCATCCGCCGCAGATGTTCACAGATACGGAGAACCGCCCCGGCCGCCGGGGCGGTTCTCACGAGGGCCGCCTCACGGTTCTCGTGAGGGCCGCCCCGCCCCGGGCGGCCCTGGTCCTCACGAGAGCGGTCTCGCCCCACACGGCCCTCACGCTCACAGGAGCGTCTCCTCCTCGGCCGGGAACCCGACCGCGAACTCCAGCTCGAAGTACTCGTCGCCGGCGTGCTCCAGCGTCCGCGAGAGCCGGGGCGAGCGCTCCGAGCGCGGTCCGAGAACGTGCCGCATACCGCGCCCCATCCCGGGACGCAGAAGCAGGCCGCTCCGGCGGCGCCGGCGCAACCGCCGGCTGGTCATGCCGGCCTCGAAGCGCTCATCGGGCCCCGGTCCGGCGCGGGTCGAATACGAGCCCCGGCCCGTGCGAGCGAGCAGCAGGAACTCATCTCGGTTGAGATTCATGGTGTTTCCTTTTCCTAAGCGTGGTTGTGTCACACCGTGCGTGTGTCACTTTCGGGCAGCACCGATCGACCCACGATTCGTGAGTGTCACTTCGGTGCGCCGGCGGTGGCGCGCTCGTGTGGTTACTGCGGAGCCGGCGGTGTGCCGGTCAGGCGGAGTGCCTGGCTAGCAGGCTGTGGTACGGGGTGTGGACATGCTGGTCTCCGATCGCTCGTGAACGTGGTTTTGGGCACAAAAAAGGCGACCCGTGGGTCGCCCTTGCTTCGAGTTCGCTATGCGCAGGCGCTCGGTCAGCCTGCGCTCCTCGCAGCAAGGGCATGAATATCGTTGGAGGCCTCGACGATCGTGGCCCGGACCCCGGCGAAGCCCTCCGTGCCGAGGGAGGGACGACCCACGCGGCCCCCACGCACGCCGAAAGCGGCGCCGCTGCAGGGCGCCGTCTTGGCCATGAGAGAGGTGTGGAAGCGGCTGGTCATAAGGGTCACTCCAGGAAGGTCACGGCCAGAGTAACTGACGCTGTCACGGAATGCAAGCAATTGACACAACAAATTTGCACTTCCGCGCAGATCGTGACCCCGTGTGACGCTGCCGGGCGCCGGGATACCCTCTCAAATGTGCTCCACATCCACCGCGCATCCCGGGCCGATGGCCTCGCCGACGCCCTCGCCGCGCTCCTCTCCGAGAGCCCGGCGGATCCCTTCGCGCCTGAGGTCGTCGCCGTCCCCACCCGCGGGATGGAGCGCTGGCTCACCCAGAGGATGTCCTCGGTGCTCGGCGCGCGCCAGGGCCGCGCCGACGGCATCTGCGCCAACGTCGAGTTCCCCACCCCGCACCGTCTCGTCACCGATGCGGTGGCCGCCGCCTCGGGGATTGACCCGGCCGAGGACCCGTGGCTGCCCGAGCGCTCGGTGTGGCCGCTGCTCACCGTGGTCCAGGAGTCGCTCTCCGAGCCCTGGCTGGCCACTCTCGCGGCCTACCTGGGGGCACAGACCGCCCTCGCCAGCACGCCTGCCGCCACCCCCACGCCGTCCACAACCACCGCGGCTGAGGACGCGATGCGCCCCGCCCGCCAGAGCCGCCGCCTCACCACCGTCCGCCACCTCGCCGGCCTCTTTGACCACTACTCGCTGCACCGCCCCGAGATGCTCGCCGCCTGGGCCCGCGGCGAGGACCTTGACGCTGTCGGCGCCCCACTCCCCACCGCCTCGCAGTGGCAGGCCGAGCTGTGGCGACGGCTGCGCGCCCGCATCGGCGTCCCGGACCTCGCCGAGCGCACGGGCCGGGCCTGCGAACGCATTGCCGATGACCCGGACCTGCTGGAGCTGCCCTCCCGGGTCGCGCTGTTTGGCCTGACGCGCATCCCGGCGGGCCATCTGGAGATCATGCGGGCGCTCGCCTCCGGGCGTGACCTGCACCTGTTCCTGTTACACCCGTCGCCCGCGCTGTGGGACAAGGTGACACAGCGCGATGCCGGCGCGCCGGTCGTGCGCCGCGACGGCGATCGCACCGTCACTCTGGCCAGCAACCGGCTGCTCGCCTCCTGGGGTCGGGACTCGCGCGAGATGCAGCTGGTGTTGACCGCGGGGGCGCCGGGCACCTCTGACACCCACCACGCCTCGCCGCGCGCCCCCGACACCTTGCTCGGCCGCATCCAGCAGGGCATCCGCGAGGACCAGGCCGCGCCCGGCGTGCCGCTGCCCGGTGCGCCCGACGCCCGCCCGCTGCTGGCCCACGAGGACCGCAGCATCGTGATCCATTCCTGCCACGGCCGCGCCCGGCAGGTGGAGGTGATCCGCGACGCGATCCTGCACGTGCTGGCCGAGGACCCCTCGCTCGAGCCGCGCGACGTGATCGTCATGTGCCCCGATATCGAGACCTTTGCGCCGCTCATCCAGGCGACATTCGGTGCCGGCGAGACGTTCAGCGCCGGGGAGACCTCCGGCGACGGCGCCATCGACCTGCGGGTCCGGCTGGCGGACCGCTCGCTGCGCCAGACCAACCCGGTGCTCGGCGTGGTGGCGCAGCTGCTGGAGCTCGCCGAGCAGCGCCTCACCGCCTCCCAGCTGCTGGACCTCGCCGACCGCGGGCCCGTGCGCCGGCGCTTCCGCCTCGACGACGATGACCTCACGCGCCTGGCCGACTGGATCTCCCAGGCGGGCATCCGCTGGGGCCTGGACGCCGCCCACCGCGCCCCCTACAAGCTCGACACGCTCAGCAACGGCACCTGGCAGACCGGCCTTGAGCGACTTCTCCTCGGGGTGACGATGACCGAGGATGACCAGCGCCTGTTCGCCGGCGTGCTGCCCCTCGACGATGTCGACAGCCGCGCCATCGACCTGGCGGGCCGGTTCACGGAGCTGGTCACGCGCGTGGGGCAGGCGGTGCGCGCGCTGAGCGCGCGACAGACCCTCGCCGCCTGGGCGGAGGCGATCGCGGAGGCCGCCGACGCGCTCACCGACACCCCGCTCCGGGATCGCTGGCAGCGCACAGAGCTGCAGCGGGTGCTGGACGAGCTCGTGTCCGAGGCCGGCGATGCCGCGCCGCCTGAGCTTGCGCCGGCCGAGGTGCGTGCGCTGCTGGCCCGGCGGTTGGAGGGCCGGCCCACCCGGGCCAACTTCCGCACCGGCCACCTCACCGTCTGCACGCTGCAGCCGATGCGCTCGGTGCCCCACCGCGTCGTGTGCCTCCTGGGACTCGACGACGGGGCGTTTCCGCGCAAGGCGCCGCGTGACGGCGACGACCTCATGCTCGACAGCCCCCACCTCGGCGAGCGCGACCCCCGCAGCGAGGATCGCCAGCTCCTGCTCGACGCGCTGCTGGCCGCGGAGGAGCGGCTGATCGTGACCTACAGCGGCAACGATGAGCGCACCAACGCCCGCCGGGCCGCGGCGGTGCCCGTCGGCGAGCTCCTGGACGCCATCGACGCCACCGTGCGGTGCGAGGACGGCCAGGCTGCCCACGAGCGCGTGGTGATCCGCCACCCACTGCAGCCGTTTGACCCGCGCAACTTCGTCGCCGGCGACATCGCCGGCCCGGAGCCCTGGAGCTTTGACCCCACCGCCCTGGCCGGTGCCCGTGCGCTGACCGGCTCGCGCACCGAGCCCGCGCCGTTCCTGAGCGCGCCGCTCTCGCCGCGGCCGGCGGCCGTGGTGGAGCTGGCCGACCTGGTGCGTTTCGTCGAGCATCCCGTGCGCGCCTTCCTGCGCCAGCGACTGGGGATCAGCCTCTACTCCGCGGCCGACGAGATCGAGGATGAGCTGTCGGTGGAGCTCGACGGGCTTCAGCGGTGGGGTGTTGGCCAGCGGCTGCTCGAGGCCCGGCTGCGCGGCATCGACGAGCGCACGGCGATCCTCGCCGAGATCGCGCGCGGGACGCTCCCGCCCGGCGTGCTGGGCAAGCCGGTGATCGATGACCTGTCGCCGATCGTGTCGGGAATCGTGGAGCGCACACGTGCCGTGGCCACCGCGTCGGCGGGCGGCGGCGGCGCGACCACCGCGGCCGCCGCCAACGACCCGATCGACGTGCGCGTCACCCTTGACGACGGCCGCCTGCTCAGCGGGACCGTCACCGGCGTCACCGGCGACCTGCTGCTGGCCACCACCTTCTCGCGGGTGTCGGCCAAGCACCGGATCGCCGCCTGGGTGCGGCTGCTCGCCCTCACCGCCAGCTCGTCCGAGCGGCCCTTCGCCGCCGCCACCGTGGGGCGCGGGCAGGGCCGGGGCGACGTGCGCACGGCGTGGGTGCAGCCGCTCGGTGACGACGCCGCGCAGCGCCGCGCCGTGGCCCAGGCGGAGTTGACCGTGCTCATGGACCTCTATGACCGCGGCATGCGCGAGCCGCTGCCGATGTTCTGCCTCACCTCGGCGGCCTACGCGCAGGCTGCCCGCCAGGGTCAGGACGCCTACTCCGCCGCTCTGAAGGAGTGGGAGACCGAGTGGAACTTCGAGCACGAGGACCGCGACGCGGAGCATCAGATGGCCCTGGGCGGGGTGCTCACCCTCTCCGAAGTGCTGACGATCGAGCCCGCCGACGGCGAGGCGGGCGACGGCTGGCCGGACTCGGAGGGCTCACGGTTCGGGCGGCTGGCCAGACGGCTGTGGGAGGGCCTGCTGGCCCGCGAGGAGGTGCGCGCGCAATGAGCGCCGGGGCCATCCCGCTCCAACCGGTCGCCTTTGATCCGTGCGGAGAGCTGCCTCGCGGCGTGACCGTGCTGGAGGCCAGCGCCGGCACGGGCAAGACGTACACCATCGCCGCCTTGACCGCGCGCTACGTGGCCGAGGGGATCCCCCTCGAGCGGCTGCTGCTCGTCACCTTCACCCGCATCGCCACCGGTGAGCTGCGTGAACGGGTGCGCGAGCGGCTGGTCAGCGTTGAGCGCGGGCTGGCCCGCCGGCTGGCCGGGGCGGAGCCGCCCGAGGACGAGGATCCGGTGGTGACGCTGCTGGCCCGGGAGGACGCTCAGCGCCATCGCGAGAACCTGGAGCGCGCCATCGCCAGCTTCGATGCGGCGACGATCGCCACCACCCACGGCTTCTGCCAGGAGATGCTCGGCGGCCTGGGCATCGCCGGTGACCTGGAGCCCGACGTGACCTTTGTGGAGGACCTGTCGGACCTTGTCGACGACGTCGTCGATGACCTCTATATCCGCCGCTTCGCGCCCAAGCGCCTGAATCCCGACGGCACCGCGGCCTTCGGCCGCGCCGAGGCGGGCACGATCGCCCGCGCCGCCATCGACAACCCGTCGGCGCGGATCGTCTCCGACGACAGCGAGGTCCCGAAGATGCGCCTCGGGCTGGCGACGGCGGCTCGCCGTGAGTTCGAGGCGCGCAAGCGTTCGATGCTGGTGATGACCTACGACGATCTCGTCGAGCGCCTCAAGAGCGCCCTGGCGGGGCCGGGCGGCGCGGCGGTCGCCGCGCAGCTGCGCGCGCGCTACGAGGTCGTGCTCGTCGACGAGTTCCAGGACACCGACCCGGCCCAGTGGGAGATCCTGCGCCTCGCCTTCGGCTGGGGCAACACCAGCCTGGTGCTCATCGCCGACCCCAAGCAGGCGATCTACGCCTTCCGCGGCGCCGACGTCTACGCCTACCTCGAGGCGGCCCGCGCCGCCGAGACCCAGGCCACGCTGCCGATCAACTGGCGCTCTGACCAGGGGCTCATCGACGCCCACGACGCGCTGTTCTCCGGGGTCAAGCTCGGCCACGAGGGGATCGCCTACCGCCAGGTGCGGGCTGCCGACGCCCACCAGGCGCCAGGGATGAGCGGCGCCCCCGTGGCCGCGCCGCTGCGGGTGCGGGTGGCGCTGCGCGACGACCTGTCCCAGACGCCACGCGGCTACGCCCGCGCCGCCGACGCACGCCGGCACGTCGTCTGTGACGTCGCTGCCGACATCGTGAGCCTGCTCGCCTCCGGCGCCCGGGTGGCGGTGCCCGGTCAGCGTGCCGCCGGGAGCTCCGAGGCCATCCAGCCCGCCCATCTCGCCGTGCTGGTCCGCACCAACAAGCAGGCGGCGATGATCCGCGAGGCGCTCGAGGACGTCGGCGTGCCGGCGGTCATCAACGGAGCGGGCAGCGTCTTCGGGACGGAGCCCGCCCGCCAGTGGCTGCGCCTGCTGGAGGCGCTGGAGCGGCCGGCCTCGATCGCCCGCGCCCACTCGGCCGCGCTCACCGCGTTCGTCGGCTGGCGGGCCGAGCGGCTGGCCGAGGCCGACGACGACTCCCTGGACTGGGAGGACGTCCATCGCCGTCTGCACGAATGGGCACGCGTGCTGCGCACCCGGGGCGTGGCCTCGTTGCTGGAGACGGTGATGCGGGACGGAACCGAAGGGCGGGCGTTGGCCGCGCGCATGCTGGGCGACGCCACCGGGGAGCGCAGCCTCACCGACCTGCGCCACATCGGCCAGCTGCTGCACGCCGCCGCCTCTGAGGAGCAGCTCGGCCCCACCGCGCTCACCGCCTGGCTGCGCACCCGCATCGCCGAGGCCGAGATCGATACCGCCGACGAGGAGCGCAGCCGGCGCCTGGAGTCCGACGCCGAAGCCGTCCAGGTTCTCACCATCCACCGCAGCAAAGGTCTGGAGTTCCCGGTCGTCTACCTCCCGTTTCTCTGGGAGGCCGGCTACATCCCGGACAAGCCGCCGCGGCCGGTGTTCTTCCACGACCCCGAGGCCGACGACGAGCGCACCGTCGATGTCGCGCTTGAAGGCGGCGACTTCGCCCGCCACCGCGAGCAGTTCATCCGCGAGCAGCGCGGCGAGGACCTGCGCCTCGCCTACGTCGCGCTCACCCGCGCCCGCCACCAGGCCGTGGTGTGGTGGGCGGGCTCCTACGACAGCCGCGACTCGCCGCTCGGGCGGCTGCTCTTCGCGCGCACCGACAGCGGCGACGTGGAACCGAGCGGCGGCTCGGTCCCGGCCGACCAGGCGGTTGTCAACCGCTTCCGCGCTCTGGCCGACGCCACCGGCGGCCCGGGGCACACCATCAGCGTCGAGCGCTCCGCTTTGGCTGGGAAGGTCGTCTGGTCGGCCAAGCGCCCGCCGCCGGCGGCGCTCGAGGTGGCCGCCTTCGCGCGGGACCTGGATCTGCGCTGGCGGCGCACCTCCTACAGCGACATCACCGCCGCCAGCCACGAGGAGTGGGTGACCAGCGAGCCCGAGCAGCCGCTGCTGGCCGACGAGCCGCCGGGGCCTGGGGTGGCGCCGAGCGTGCCCGTGGCGCCCGAGCCCACCACCGGCCGGCCCGCGCCCGAGGTCGATGACCGCACGCCGCTGGCCCTCGCCGCCATGCCCGCGGGCGTCGACGTCGGGACGTTCGTGCACCGCGTCATGGAGGCGACCGACTTCGCCGCCCCCGACCTCGACGCCGAGCTGGCCGCGCGCATCGAGGAGGTGCATGGTCGGCGCGCCGTCGATGTCGGGCCCGCCGGCACCCTGGCGGCTGGGCTGCGCAACGTCCTCGAGACGCCGCTCGGCCCGGTGCTGGGCGAACGGCGGTTGCGCGACATCGCACGCGCCGACCGCCTGGATGAGCTCGGCTTCGAGCTGCCACTGGCCGGGGGTGACCAGCCGAGCGGGTGGTTGACCCTGGAGCGGATCGCCGCCGTGCTGCGCGCCCACACCGCGGCCGACGACCCGCTGGCCGGGTATGCCGAGCGCCTCGACGACGCGCGGCTACGCCAGAGCGTCCGCGGCTACCTCACAGGTTCCCTGGACCTCGTGGTCCGGATCGCGGACCCCGCAGACCCCGCGCACCCCAATGGCGCGCCCCCGCGCTTTGCCGTCCTGGACTACAAGACCAACTGGCTCGGCGTTCCCGACGAGCCGCTCACCGCGGCGCATTACCGCCAGGACGCGATGGCGGGCGAGATGCTGCGCCACCACTACGCGCTGCAGGCGCTGCTCTACGCGGTGGCGCTGCACCGCTTCCTGCGCTGGCGGATGCCCGGCTATGACCCCGCGGTCAATCTCGCCGGCGTCGTGTACCTGTTCGTGCGCGGAATGACCGGGGCCGACGCGCCCGTGGTCGACGGGACGCGCACGGGAGTGTTCGGATGGCCGGCGCCGCCCGGGCTGGTCCCGGCGCTCAGCGACGCGCTGGACCCTGACCCCACCGACCCCGGCCCCAGGCGATGAGCTCCACCGAGCCCACCGCGCCCGAGGCCCGCGAGCGTGACCCGTTCGAGGCGCGCTTGGCCCTTGGCGCGTCCGGCCTGCTGCGCCAGTTCAACGACGCCGGCGTGGTCGCCGCTGCCGATGTCCACGTCGCCCGCGCCCTCGGGCGCCTCGGCGGCGAGAGCGACGAGACCGTGCTCCTGGCCATCGCGCTGGCCGTGCGCGGCCCGCGGTTGGGTCACGTGCACGTGGACCTGGCCTCGATCCGCGACACCGCCGCGGTCGATGCCGAGGAGCCCGTGGACCTCGCCGCACTGGACTGGCCCGAGCCGGAGGCGTGGGTGGCGCGGGTGGCGGCAAGCCCGGTGATCGCGGTGGGCGAGCCCACGGCGGGCGAGCCCCCGGCGCGCGGCACCCACGCCGCTGTTGACCGCGCTGCCCTCCACGAACCACGGCCGCTGCGCCTGGTCGGGTCATGGCTGTACCTGGACCGCTACTGGGCCGAGGAGGTCGGCGTGGCCGCGTCGCTGCGCGCGCTGGCCGACGCCCCGCCCGCGGGCATCGACCCCGAGCTGCTGGCCGCCGGCGTGGCGCGCCTGTTCGGTGACGAGGCGGCCGGGCGCCAATCGCAGGCGGCGGCCACCGCGGTGACGCACCGCTGGTCGGTGGTGGCCGGCGGCCCCGGCACGGGCAAGACGACGACGGTGGCCCGGATCGTGGCCCTCATCTGCGAGCAGGCCGCCGCGGCCGGCGGCGCCTTCCCTCTGGTCGCGCTCGCCGCACCGACCGGTAAGGCCGCCGCCCGCCTGCAGGAGTCGGTGCACGCCGAAGCGGCGCGCCTCGCCGTCGATGACCGGGTTCGCGACGAGCTGCTGGCGCTCCGGGCCTCGACCATCCACCGCCTGCTGGGCTGGCGCCCGGGCAGCAGCAGCCGCTTCCGCCATGACCGCAACCAGCGCCTGCCCCACGATGTCGTGATCGTCGATGAGACCTCGATGGTCTCGCTGTCGCTGATGGCCCGCCTGATCGAGGCGCTGCGCTCGGGGGCGCGGCTCATCCTGGTCGGCGACCCCGGGCAGCTGGCCTCGATCGAGGCGGGGGCGGTGCTGGGCGACATCGTCGGCGATCCGGCGCGGCCGCCCGGGCCCGAGATCGTGGTCCTTGACCGGGTGCACCGGTTCGGCGGCGGGATCGCGCGTCTGGCCGGCGCGATCCGCGCCGGCGACGGCGACGCAGTGATGGAGCTGCTGCGCGCGGGGGCCGACGACGTCGTCTGGCTCGACGGCGACGTGGCCGAGCAGGAGTCGCTCCCCGAGGTGTCGGGGCCCGCGCTGGCCTCGGCTCGCGCCACCATCACCGCGGCGCGGGCCGGACGGGCGCGCGAGGCCCTCGACGCGCTGGGCTCGTTCCGGATCCTCTGCGCGCACCGGCGGGGCCCCTACGGGGTGGCCACGTGGACGTCGCGAATGGAGGGCTGGCTCGCCGCCGAGCTCGCCGAGCTGGACCCCGAGGACCGCTGGTACATCGGCCGGCCCCTGCTCGTCAACGAGAACGACTACGAGCTGCGCCTCAACAACGGGGACACCGGCGTCGTCGTCTCGCTGGGCGAGGGGCGTGTCGGCGCGGCCTTCGCGCGCGGCGAGGAGACGATCGAGCACAGCCCCAGCCGCCTCGGCGCCGTCGACACCGTCTACGCGATGACGGTGCACAAGAGCCAGGGCTCGCAGTTCGCGAGCGCCGCGGTCCTGCTGCCCGCGCCGGACTCCCGCATCCTCACCCGCGAGCTGCTCTACACCGCGGCCACGCGGGCGCAGCGCCGGCTCATCCTCGCCGGGACCGAGGAGAGCGTGCGCGCCGCTGTGGGCCGGCCGGTGGCCCGCGCATCGGGCCTGGGCCGGCGACTGTGGGGCGACGTCGCCGCCTGAGCGCCCGGGCCACCCGCCCGCCTTGAGAGCGCTCACATTTCTCTGTTTGCCCCGGAGTCGGCGGGTAACGAGGTAGTGACAGTCGTTACAGCAGCTGCCGGTGGAGGGCGATAGCAGCACCGACACGGGACCCGGCCAGCACCAACGGAAGGGTCGCCATGCCACACGACGCCGAGCCTCGTCGATCCGGCTCACCGGAGCAGTCCGGAGGCTTTCGCAGCGCGTTTCGCTGGGACGTCATCCGCTCCACGCCGCGCTACGCCTACCTGGTGGCGGGCGTGGCCGCCATCGGCGGCATGCTCTTCGGCTACGACATCGGCGTCATCTCCGGCGCCGAGAACCTGCTCAAGGCCAAGTGGAACCTGAGCGCCGGCAGCGAGGAGCTGGCCGTCTCGGCGGTGCTCATCGGCGCGATCATCGGCGGCGTGTTCGCCGGGAAACTGGCCGACACCATCAGCCGCCGCCACGCCCTGATGGCGCTGGCCATCCTCTACTCGGTCGGCGCGGTGGCCACCGCCCTGGCCCCCAGCCTGGTGCTGTTCATCATCTTCCGCATCGCCGTCGGCGTCGCCGTGGGCGCCTCGTCGATGATCGTCCCCACCTACATCGCCGAGCTCGCGCCCCGGCAGATCCGCGGCGGCCTGGTCATCCTCCAGCAGCTGGCGATCTCGGGCGGGATCTTCCTCTCCTACGTCCTGGACTACATCTTCTTCTCCGCCGGCTGGGGGTGGCGCCCCATGTTCGCCGCCGCGGTGATCCCCGGCATCGCGCTCGCGGTGGGCATGTACTACATGACCCACACCCCGCGGTGGCTGGCCATGCAGGAGCGCTGGGATGAGGCCGAGCAGGTGATGGGGCGCGTCAACCCCGAATCCCAGGAGCGCGAGATGGAGCTCCTGCGCGACGACCTCGAGGATTCCGAGCGCGGCTCGCTGCGCGAGCTCCTGTCCCCGGGGATGCGCGGCGCGCTCATCGCCGGGCTCGGGCTGGCCGTCCTGCAGCAGTTCGTCGGACCGAACACGGTGCTGTTCTACGGGCCGACCATCTTCGGCTACGCCGGCATCTCCGGCGGCTCGGGCGGGCTCGTCGCCGAGATCCTGGTCGGCGCAGTCCTGTTCGTGTGCGTCCTGCCCACCATCGCCCTCGTCGACGTCGTGGGCCGCAAGCGGCTCTTCTACTTCGGCCTGACGGGAATGGGCAGCATGCTGGTCCTGCTGGGGCTCGCCTTCCACTTCGGCGCCGCCGGCTGGGGACTGGGCGTGCTGGCAATCCTCCTGGTCTACATCGGGTGCTACTCGCTCTCGATCTCCCCACTGTTCTGGCTGATGACCGCGGAGCTGTACCCCAACCGCCTGCGCGGGATCGGGGCCAGCACCGCGACGGTGGCGAACTGGTCAGCCAACCTGCTCATCTCGGTGACCTTCCTCTCGGCGGTCAACGCGCTGGGCAAGGACGTCGTCTTCTGGATCTACGCCGCCTTCGCCGCGGTGGGGCTGGTGTTCGTGCGGCTCTGCGTCCCGGAGACCAAGGACCGCTCGCTGGAGGACATCGACGCCTACTGGACCAACGGCCACCGCTGGCCCGAGCACGACGGCGGCTCGAGCGCGCCCGCAGGCTCCGGGTCCGGGAGGCGGACCAGGCCGCTGGCGCACTCCGGGCACAGGGCCACGTAACGCACCGCCTCATAGCTCCAGCGCGCGCCGCACCCGGCACACCGATAGGTCTCGACGGGCGCCGCCGGCGCGCGCAAGAGCCTCATGACCCGTCCCCTGGATCGGCGTCTGGCGGGGTGGGACCGATGAGCCCGCGCGCGTCGGGGTCGGGCCCGGAGGGCGAGGTGTGGTCGATGAGCCCCCGCGCGGCGGCCCAGTGCGTCACCTCGTGACGCGAGCTCAACTGGAGCTTGCGCAGGACCGCGCCGACGTGGGACTCGACCGTCCGGGCGCTGATGCCCAGCCGCGCGGCGATTTGCTTGTAGGCATAACCGCGCGCGAGGTGGTGCAGGACCTCTCGCTCGCGCGCGGTGAGCGACTCCAGGCCGGGCTCTGGCGCCTCCGCCTGGACCGGCGAGCTGAAGGCCTGCAGCACGAACGCGGCCAGGCGGGGGCTGAAGTACGCGTCCCCCGCCGCCACCCGCTCGATCGCGGCCACCAGCTCGTCGGTGTCGATCGTCTTGGTCACATAGCCCAGCGCCCCGGCGCGGATCATCGGCACGACGTCCGCCGCGGCGTCGGACACCGACAGGGCGAGCACGGCCGGGGCGGGACCGTCACCGGCCAGGGCCGCCAGTCCCTCGAGCACCGCCACGCCACCGCCGTCGGGCAGGTGCACGTCGAGCAGGACCACGTCGGGCCTGGTGGCCGCGATCACCGCGAGCGCGCGCTGGGGGTCGGGAGCCTCGCCGACGATCTCGCAATGGCCGGCCAGCTCGGCCTTGACCCCCGCGCGAAACAGGTGGTGATCATCGACGACGACGATCCGCCGGGGCGCCGGCTCCGGGGCGCCGGGCGTCTCGGCGGTCACCGGCCACCCCCGTGTGGCCCCAGCGTGAGCGCGACCTCGGTGCCCTCGCCCGGCGCCGACTCGATCGTCGCCCGCCCGCCGCTGACCGCCATCCGCCCGATCACAGCGTCGCGAATCCCGCGCCGCTCGCTGGCCACCTCGTCAGGGACGAATCCGGGGCCCTCGTCGCGCACGAACACCTCGGCACGGTCGCGGCCGATCTCACAGAACACGTAGACGGGAGCGCCGGGCGCGTGGCGGCCCGCGTTACGCAGAGCCTCCCGGGCCGCGGCGACGAGCGCCTCGCCCCTGCTGTCCAGCGGCCGGTCGCCGATCGCGGTCAGCTCCACGGTCATGCGGTACTCCTCCTCCACCTCGGCGACGATCTCGCGCAACGCCGCCGAGAGCGTCTCTGAGGCGAGCTCTGACTCGCCCGCCATCCAGGCGCGCAGCGCGTGCTCCTGGCGGCGCGCCAGCCGGACCACCGCCGCCGGATCGTGCGCCTGTCGCTGGACCAGCGCCAGCGTCTGGAGCACCGAGTCGTGCAGGTGCGCGGCGAAGCGCTGGCGCTCCTCCTCGCGCGCGCGGCCGGCCTTGTCGCGATCCAGGCGCATCAGCGAACCGATCAGCAGCGGGCTGCCGATGAGGATGGCCGCGCCGCCGCCGACGCCGATGAGCACCAGCCCCTGCAGGATCGCGTGACCGGCGACGTACCGCTCGGCCAGCCCGATGGCCAGGACCGCCGCCAGCAGGATGAGCAGGACGCCGGGCACCATCCGCCAGCCGATCGACGCCTGCCGGCTCGGCCGCTCGGTGAGAACCCGCCACGGCGTGCGGCGGGCGGGCGTCAGTGACGCGATGCCGAGGCGCAGGCGCGCCGCGTCGGCCACCAGGACCAGGCCGCCCGCGGCGGCGAGCACGGTCACCACCACCGGCAACAGCGAGAGGTGGCCGATCTGCCACGGCCAGCCCGTCCGGGTGATCAACCGCGCCGGGAGGTAGCCGTCGGAGGCAAATGGATACGGCGTGCCGTTGCGGACCCCCCAGGAGGTGAGCCCGTCGGGCACCTTGCTGGCCTGTCGTAGCCCGGCCTCCAGCCACAGGGCCGCCAGCCCCAGGAACGCCGCGATCAACAGCAGGCTCGGATGGCGCGCCAGCGCACGGATCCCGGGCGCTACGAGCACGGCAAGGGCCACCAGCACACCGATCGCGCCCACCACCACCGCCACGGCAGTCGGGGGGCCGCCGGCCAGCGCCACCGCCGCGCCCGCCAGCATCGCCCCGCCCGCCGCGGCGGTGATCGGGCGGTGACGATCGCCCTGTGCGCCACTCGGCGTCGCGACGGGCTCGGCCACGCTCACCCTTTCCTCCCCGACGCCCGGGTCGAGCGCGTGGCCGGCCGCTTCGTGACGCGGCGCGCCGGACGGTGCGAGGCGGGCCGGCGTGGCGGCGGAGTCACGGGCGGCGGCGGGTTGCAGGGGCCGGGGAGCAGCGCGTTGATCGCGCGCGCGTTGGCCTCCTGAGCCGCCAGCCGCGCCCGCCAATGCGTCAACAGGCCCTCGGCGGCCTTCTTCGGCGTGCCCCTCACGTCCGGTCGGGGCTCGAGGTGGACCTTGAAGCCCGGCCAGTCCGGCCACACGGTCGGGTCCACGGCAGTCGGATAGTCGCGGACGTAGAGGCTGCCGCCCTGTGAGGAGAAATGGATGTCGAGGGTTGGGCCCGGTTCCTGGGCCGGCGGCACGGCGGTGCCCTGCGACTGCGAGTAGAGCCGCCCGAACACGACCGCGTCGGAGAACACCCCCAGGTGGCCGCTGAGCAGTGCGCCCAGCCGGACGGCGAACGGGTTGACGTCGTAGTGGACGACGACGCGCACGCACCGCTGCGACGGGAGGGCGACGATCGTGCGCCGCACGCCGGCCGCGATGTGGAGCGCCACCGTGCCCGTCTGAGGCAGCGGGGTGCGCCGCAGATCGACCAGCATCGAGTTCAGCCCGCTCCGGTAGACGTGGCGGCCGAGATTCTGAGCGCTCTCCGGGGCGATCGTTGCGGACCCCGTCTGGGTGGTGAGCCGTAGTCCTCCAGCCGCCACGGCCAGGGCGGGCAGGGTCAGCGCCGCGATCGGCAGCAGCGTCCACGCCGGCCCCAGCCGCGGCCGGCCGGCCAGCACCCCGACGAGCAGGACGGCGGCGGCCCCGACCACCACCCAGCCAAAGCCGAACACCGTCGCCACGGTGGCGAGCGCCGCCAGCACCAGCAGCGCCAGGCACGCTCCGCACGCCTGGGCGAGGATGACCACGCCCGTGGCCCCCGGCCGGTCCTCCGTGTCGCCGCGCACCGGGACGATGAGCCAGCAGGCCAGATACAGCGCGATCCCCAGGCCCCCGACCAGCGCCCCCACCACGAAGGCCAGGCGGATCCACCCCACGCGACGGCCGGTGGCGGCGGCCAGCCCGATGCAGACGCCGCCGAGCCACCGCCCCTCCTGCCCCCGCGCGAGCCCCGGTTGTGCGCCGGGCCGCTCATTGAACGTTGCCACGCTCTGGATTCTCGGCCATCAGCCGACCCGTCCGCTAGGCGTGATGTACCGGAGTGGACTCAGGGATGTCCCGGAGGGCCGGGCCCCCGGCGGACGCCTCCCGGCCGGGCGGGCACCTCCGCCCGCGCCGCCGGCGCGCGCCTACAGCCCGCGCGCGAGGTGGTGGTAGGC
>DATJTQ010000241.1:0-12227 GCA_035503355.1 Solirubrobacteraceae bacterium | reverse complement strand
GATGAGCTCCAGCAGGGCCTCGAACAGCCGGACCTGATCGCTCGCCGACCGGGTGTCCGCGGGCCGATCGGGATCCTCGAGCCCGGGCAGGATGGTGGCCAGCTGCTGGCGGCCGCCCGGGCTGAGATCCTCCAGCGCCGGGTGGCGCTCCCGGACCACGGGGCGCAGGGCGCTCAGCAGCGGGGCGTAGGGCAGCTCGCCGTCGGCCTGCTCCACCCCGTCGCCGCGCAGGATGAGGCGGACCTCCGCCCCGGCGTCGGCCGCCGAGAGGCGCTGCTCCAGCTCGCCGACGAGACGGGTCTTGCCGACGCCGGAGTCACCGCCGAGCAAAACCAGCGTGGGACGGCCGGCGCTGGCCTCCCGGACGGCGAGCTCCAGTTCCGCCAGCTCGCCGACTCGTCCGACGAAGTGGTTGCTGGTCAATCGGCTTGGCATGTACGAAGTATCGCCGGAGCGCGGATACGACACGCGAGGCGGGACGAGCGCCGCGGGACCGCTGGAGCGAGCGCTCGAGGTCGCGGACGTGGCTTTCGGCGATGATGGAGCTGAGCTGGGGGTGCACGGTTCTGGCCTCTCGTTGGATGACACCGTGAAGCTGAGAATGGACTGAGGCGCCGCGGGCCACATCGGGAGAACGGAGCGCGTTGGGCGCGCCCACCCCTTACCTGCTCAGCGTGGCCCCCTTACGGGACTGCGCCGGGTGAAGCGAGCCTCGGGGACGAAGGCGCGCGCGTTGATGACGTCGCGCTCGCGCAGCCGTAGGCGCAGGGGGTCGTCGTAGGAGTCGCCCGGCGGGGTCTCGGTCAAAGTGTGCGTCGCGCGATCACGAGCCAGCGAGTCCGCGGTGAGCAGCTCCTGGGTCTCCTCCGGGGTGCGACCGCTGATCGAGGCGCGGTCCGGGGGCAGGTACCACAGCTCCGCGTCCGTATGCAGGGCGCACAGCGCCCGGGCCAGCGGATACTGCGCCGGGTCATAGAGGATCACCATTCGCAACGCGCCCGGCAGCCGAAGTCTGCGCGCCTGGCGCAGCGGGGCGGTCTGGCGCAGCCACGATGGGCCCCGCCGGCCCGACGCCTCAAGCGCCACCACGCGCGGAATGGAGAGCAGGCTGCGCGCGTGCTCCTCGCGCTCGAAGGCCTCGAGCGTGCCGGGGAGCAGCAGCACCGCCATCGACTCCTCGCCGGCCGGCAACATCACGACGGCGCGGCCAGGTTGGGTCCCTTGGGGGCCACCGCCATCGCCGCCAGCGTCACCGCGCGGGCCAGGTCGATCTCGGCCTTGCCGTGGCCCTTGCCCGACACCGCGACCGTGATGTAGCTCCCGCCCTTGCTCTGCGTGCCGTTGGTGGCGAAGATCAGCCGCTGCGCCGGGATCCAGCCGACGAGGACGCCGGGCGCGTTGAAGTACTTGGGGATCTGCGCGGGCTGCGGGTGCAGGCTCGGACCGTAGGCCTGCAACTGATGGACCTGGGTGGTGTCCCACTGCGCCCACGCCTGCCCGGACTGCTGGGCGATGAGATCAAGGCGCGTACCGGCGACGCGCAGGCGGCACTCGACGTTGGCCGGGTCGCCGTTGGCGATCTTCAGCGACACCGTGCGATGTCGCGCGCCGACGGCCGCGGCGCGCGCCTTGGCGCACACGTTCTGCGCCGTGTCCTTCGGAGCGGCGGAGCTGGTGGACGAGTCCGAGCCACCGCCGCAGGCGACGGCGACGCCGCCACAGACAAGCGTGACCAGGGCCGTGCGGACGCGCCGGGCGGCCGTCCGGCTAGGACTGGGCGCCGGGCCCGTCGTCGTGGGCCTCATCTGCCGCCGGGCCGTCCGCAGCCGGACCCGGGCCCGCCGCGCCGGCCGGACCCGCCGCGCCGGCCGGACCCGCCGCCGCGGCCGTCTCCTGGCGCCGGACCTCCGGCGGCCGCGACGATCCGTTGCTCGAGGGCATCTCGTCGCCGGCGCTGAGCGGACTGAGCGGCGAGCGCGTGGCGGCCTTGATCTCCTCCGCGGTGACGTTCTGGGGGTGATGACAGGCTGTGAGATGGCCGCCGCCGTACTCAGCCAGGGGTGGCTCGACGGCCCGGCACACCTCGGTGGCGTGCGGACAGCGAGTGTGGAACCGGCAACCCGGGGGCGGGTTGATCGGGTTGGGCGGCTCGCCGCCGATGACGTTGCGCTCGCGCCGGCTGTTCTCCTCGGGGTCCGGGATCGGGATGGCCTCGAGCAGCGCCTGCGTATAGGGGTGCATCGGCTTCTCGTAGAGCTCCCGAGCCGGCGAGATCTCCATGATCTTGCCCAGGTACATGACCGCGATCAGGTCAGAGACGTGGCGCACCACCGACAGGTCGTGGGCGATGAACACGTAGGACAGGCCCAGGTCGTCCTGCAGGTCGTCGAGCAGATTGACCACCTGCGCCTGGATCGAGACGTCCAGCGCCGACACCGGCTCGTCGAGCACGATCAGTCGCGGGTCGACGGCGAGGGCCCGCGCGATCCCGATGCGCTGGCGCTGCCCGCCGGAGAACTCGTGGGGGAAGCGGTTGATGTGCTCGGGGTTCAGGCCCACCCGATCCAGGAGGTCACGGACGCGCGTGTCCGCCTTCTTGTCGTCCATCCCGTGCAGGCGCAACGGAGTGCCGACGATCTGGCCGACGCGCTTGCGCGGGTTCAACGACGCGACGGGGTCCTGGAAGACGAGCTGCACCTCGCGGCGCATCGGATCCAGGGCCTTGCGCCCCAGGTGGGTGATGTCCTTGCCGCGGTAGCGGATGGCGCCGTCGGTCGGCTCCAGCAGCCGCACGAAGCACCGCGCCAACGTGCTCTTGCCGCAGCCCGACTCGCCCACCACGCCCATCGTCTCGCCCTCGCGCAGGATCAGCGACACGTCGTCGACCGCATGCACCTGGCCGATGGTGCGGTCGATGAGCACGCCCTTCTTGATCGGGAAGTAGAGCTGGACGTGATCGGCCTCCAGCATCGGGGCCTTCTCACCGGCGGGCTTCGCCGGCGCGTCGGTGGTGTCCGTGCTCACGCCGCCACCGAGTTCGCCTTCAGCCCGATGCGGCCGTCCTCGACCTCGCGACGCGTGCGCTTCTCGGCGACGTCGAGCCAGCACCGATCCAGATGACCCGGGTCGTCGTTGACGTGGGACTCCAACGGCGGGACCTCTCCGCACTTGTCAAACGCGTGCGGGCAGCGAGGACGGAAGTGGCATCCCGTCGGCGCGTTGACCAGCGAGGGAGGCTGGCCGGGAATCGCCGGGAGCCGGTGCGGCGGCTCCCGGTCCATCCGTGTTACCGAGCCCAGCAGTCCCCAGGTGTAGGGGTGCTGCGGGTCATAGAAGATCTCGTTGAGCGTCCCCTGCTCGACGACGCGACCGGAGTACATGACCACGACGCGATCGGCGATGTCGGCGACGACGCCGAGGTCGTGGGTGACGAAGATGACACCGCTGTCTGACTCGCGGCTGAGCGTGCGGATCTCCTCGAGGATCTGTGCCTGGATGGTCACGTCCAGCGCCGTGGTCGGCTCGTCGGCGATGAGCACGCCCGGCGACAGCGAGAGGGCCATGGCGATCATCGCGCGCTGGCGCATCCCGCCGGAGAACTCGTGCGGGTAGGCCCGGGCCCGATCCGCGGCCCGCGGGATCCCGACCCGTTCCATGAGCTGCACCGTGCGATCCAGCGCGGCGGCCTTGGAGATCTTCTCGTGGGCGCGGATCTGCTCCACGATCTGGTCCCCGATGCGGTGCACCGGGCTCAGCGACGAGATCGGGTCCTGGAAGATCATGGCGATCTCCTCGCCGCGGATGCGCTGCAGCTTGTCCTCGGAAGCGGTGATGAGCTCCTCGCCGTGCAGCCGCGCGGAGCCACCGAAGCGGGAGTTGGGACCGCGGGTCAGTCCCATGAGGGTCATCGCGGTCACGGACTTACCCGACCCCGACTCACCCACGATGGCCACGACCTCGCCGCGATCCAGCGTGAACGACACCCCGTCCACCGCGCGGACGAGGCCGTCCTCGGTCGCGAACGCCACCTGAAGGTCCTCCACATCGAGCAGCCGTTCGGCCATCAGTTGTCCCTTCCGACGGGGGTCACCCGGTGAGCCTCACCCGGGGGTCGAGCACGGCATAGAGAACGTCGGTGATGGCACTGAACAGGACGACGAAGAAGGCGGTGAAGATGGCACCGACGAGGATCGGCGGGACGTCGAGGTTGCCGATCGCGCTCGCCTCGAACTGACCGATGCCAGGGAGGTTGAACACGGTCTCGGTGACCAACGCCGCGCCGCCGAGCAGCAGCGCGAAATCGAGCCCGAACAGGGTCACGATCGGCATCAGCGAGTTGCGCAGGACGTAGCGCCGGAACACCCGGCGCTGCGACAGTCCCTTGGCCCGAGCGGTACGCACGTAGTCCTGGTTGACGGTGTCGAGCAGGTTGGAGCGCAGCACGCGTGAGTAGAACCCGATGCTCAACACTGCGATCGAGATCCACGGCAGGATCAGGTGATAGGCCCACTGGGTCGGACTGTCGCCGAAGTGCGTGTACCCCGTGTTGGGGAACCACGTCAGCTTGTAGGCAAACAGGTACAACAGCAACGCCGCCAGCAGAAAGATCGGCACCGAGACGCCGACGATGGCGCCGACCATCACCAGACGGTCTGTTAATCGGCCCACTCTCAGCGCGCTGATGGAACCCAGCAGGATGGACACCACCAACCAGATCATGGCCGCGGGGACGACGAGCGACAGCGTCACCGGAAATCGTGTCTTGAACTGGTCCACGACGTTGAGGTCGTTCTGATAGTCGATGACCTGGCCGGTGAAGATCAGCTTCATCGTGTGCACGTATTGGACGTAGAACGGCTTGTCGAGGTCGAACTTCTTCGCGACCTGATCGACCGTGGTCTGGTTGGCGTTGCGGCCGGCGATCGCCCGGGCCGGGTTGTAGTTGGGGATCAGCTCAAAGAAGCTGAAGACCAGAAACGAGGTGGCGAGCAGGAGCGCGATCGCCGAGATCGTGCGTCGGACGATGAAGCGGGCCATCAGGTCTTGATCCGCACTTGAGCGCGGGGATCAAGCGCGTCGCGCACGCCGTCACCGACGACGTTGATGCTGAGCACGGTGAGCACGAGCATCGCCCCGGGGATGAGCGAGAAGGTCGGGGTCGTCGAGATGTAGTTGAGGCCGTCGGAGATGAGCGTCCCCCACGAGGCGTTCGGAGCCTGCACTCCGGCCCCCAGGAACGACAGGTAGGCCTCGAGCAGGATCGCGTTGGCCAGCATGATCGGCACGAACACCGTGATGGTGGACGCGGTGTTGGGGAGGATCTCTGAGAGCATGATCCGCCACGGGCTGATGCCCACGACCCGGGCAGCATCGACGAAGTCCATCTCACGCAGGCGCAGAACCTCACCGCGGATCGGCTTGCCCAGGTAGGGGATGTAGATCCCGCCGATGATCAACGTCGGGATGAAGATCGAGTTGCCCTTGATGGGCCCGATCCCGCCAAAGGCGAGGGCGGTGCCGACGACGACACCGAGGATCACGGGCGGGAAGGACCAGATCAGCTCCATGAACCACCGCAGGACTGCGTCGACAGGACCGCGGAGGTACCCAGAGAGCAGGCCCACCAGGGTGCCGAAGAAGATGATGATGAGAGTGGCGACCCCGCCGATGAGGAGCGACGTCCGGCCGCCGTAGAGAAGGCGGACGGCCAGGTCGCGGCCGTTGGTATCCGCGCCGAAGAGGTAGTGACGGGTGAACGTCGGCCCGATCGGCACGCCGTCGAGCGAGACCACGTTCTCCGAGTGCCCACGGACGTTGACCGTCCCGGTCACGTTGTTCGTGTTCGGCCCGATCTGGGCGATGCTGTGCGAGTAGACCGGAGCGAGCAGGCAGAGCGCCACCAGCACGATGAACAACCCGAGGAAGCTGAGCGCGAGCTTGTTCCGGCGCAACCGCCGGCCGGCCAGCTTCCACGGGCCGATGGCGGGAGCGTGCTGCCCTTCGGCCCAGGGATCCTTCTCAGGGGCCTCTCCGATAAGGAACCCGGCGGCGCCCTCCGCGGGCGAAGCTACCGCTGCGTCCTGGGACGGGTCCGCATGTCGGGAAGCGGGATCAACAGCCATTGAGTCGTGGGGAGCTTACCGCCGGATGGGAGCGAGCGGGCCGGGAGGACGCCCAGAAAACTGGGGCCTCCCGGCCAATCGCCCGAGTTACTTGAGCTCGAGGCTCGTCAGGTCGGTCAGGTACTCGACGGACATGACGCCAGCGTTGAAGTTCAACTTGTCCGAGTAGAACTTCACCTTGCTCTCGTGACCCCAGGCCGCGTAGTAGGCGTGCTGGACCGCGTACTGGTCAAGCGCCTGCCACTGGCTGGTCACGCTCGAAGTCGGCTTCGAGCTGAGGGTCGCGATCTGCTGGTTGTAATGCGGGTCGTTGACGTAGCCATAGTTCAGCGACGAACCGGCGTTGCCGGCGAACAGCTGCATGAAGTCCCAGGGCTCCGGGAAGTCCTGGTTCCAGTCGCCGAAGCCGAACTGCGGCTTCAGGGACGGCGCCCCGATCGTGGTGAAGTACACGCCGGAGTTGACGACCTTCTCCGTCGCCTTGAACCCAAGCTGGTTCAGGACGCCGGTGATGTAGTCGAGGTACTGGCGGCGGGGGCTGCGCTCCTCGCCGTACACGGTGACCGGCTGGCCGATCATCCCGGACTTCTTCATGAGCTGCTTGGCCAGCGTCATGTTCGGAGCCCCGTTGGGGTTATGGAACGGACAGGTCGACGGGCTGGAGTGCCCCGGGATCCCGAACGGGATCAGGTGACAGTCGGGCGTCATGAAACCACTGTCAAGCCGCGACAGGGCCCGGTCGTCCATCGCGGCCAGAACGGCCTGACGGGCGTACAGGTTGTTGAACGGCTTCTCCTCGACCCCGAACCACCAGTACCAGCTGGAGTTCAGCGGAATCGTCTGGTAACGCGTGGCCGCCGAGCTCTTGACCTTCTGCAGGATCGACGGCGGCAACGTGTCGCCCGGGTCAAAGACGTCGGCCTGGTTGTTCAGGACCGCCTCGGCGTTGGCCAGGACGTTGGAGTTGACGTTGTAGATGATCTTCTGGGCGTGCCCCTTGGGCAGGCCGGGGACGTCGAACTTCGGGTTCTGCACGAGCACGTACTGGTGCTCGGGGTTGATGCTCGACCACATATACGGGCCGTCGCCGATGGTGCCCTTCGAGGCCAGGTTCTTGGCCGGCGTGTTGGACGGCACCGGAGCGGTGCCCGGCAGGGCGAAGATGTCCACGATCGGAGAGAACGGCGCCACCAGGTTGACCGTGAGGGTGCCCTTGGTGTCGTCGGCCTTGACGCCCGAGATGGTCTTGGCCTTGCCCTTGGCGTAGGCGTCGGCGCCCTTGACGTAGCCGCTGATGAACGACGCGGCCTGCCACGGGATCTTGAGGTCGCGCTCCAGCGCGGTGATCACGTCCGAGGCCTTGATGACCTGGCCGTTGGAGTAGTGCAGGTTGGGGCGCAGCGTGAAGGTGTAGGTCTTGCCGCCGTTGGAGCTCGTCGGCAGACCGGTCGCCAGCGCGGGGACGATCTCACTTCCGCCCGCTCCCTCGACGCCGCGCTTGAAGGTCAGCAGCGGGGTGTCGACGACGGACTCGAGCTCGTTGCCCTGTGTGGTGAAGTCAAGGCCCGGGTCGGCCGACAGCGGCGGCGTGCCCGAGACGATGGTGATGGTGCCGCCCTGCTTGCCGCCGGACGCGCCGGTGCTGGCACCCGTGCTGGTACCGGAGCCCGAACCGGACCCGGTGGCTGCGGGGCTCGACGAGCTGCTGCTCGACGAGCTGCTCCCGCCGCAGGCGGCAATGACGCCTGCAGCGAATACCGCGAGCAGCCCAGCTGCCCACGGCCTGACGTATCTACTCACTGATCCTCCTCCAGAGGTTCGTGTTCCCAGAGCGCACAGCCTATTCCCATCGGAGCTTCGATGCGAGCGGGTGGCGCAGCACGTACCGACGCCCTAATCAACGCTCAATGACGATGTCAATCGGGCCTGACCGAAACCTGACCGGACACTGACGAGAGATTCCCTTGCAATCTGGGTACTTACCCGCCAGTAGCTCGATGCGCCACTTACCGGAGCGCTGAACATGGAGGGAGCCAGAAATGGGAGTCGTGAGCCGGGTCTGCACCAGACGCTTCACCGCCGCCGCGGCCGCGGTGGCCGCCGTCGCCGTGACCGCAGCGGCCTTTACGGCCGTCGCCGCGGCCAAGCCGCCGACCACGTTTGACCCCATCGTCGAGGCCCAGAACTTCTCCATCACCCAGCAGCGCCAGGCCATCTACGACACCCCGTCCTACCAGGCCCAGCTCGCCGCCGACAGCGCCGCCTCGACCGCGCAGGCGCTGGCGGCCGAGGCCGCGGACCCCGGCCGCTTCTTCACCGATGACCTGTGCTGGAACCTGGCCAACGGCTGCGCCGGCGACATCCGCCTCAATGACTGGGCCACCCACGACGACGGCATCGTCCGTCCGGTCCTGTTCACCGCGCGCGACGGCGCCACGCTGTCGGGCCACGTGTGGGCGACCGTGGCCGGCCCGGCGAAGCGCCCGGGGATCGTCATCACTAACGGCTCGGTCCAGGCCGATGAGCAGATGTACTGGTACGCCGCCCAGACGCTGGCCAAGGACGGCTACGTCGTGCTCACCTTCGACCCGCAGGGGCAGGGCCAGTCAGACACGTTCGGCGCCTCGCCCGACCAGGATGAGGGCGTCCCCGCCCAGACCGACGGGCGCCCGTTCTACGACGGCACCGAGGACGCCATCGACTTCCTGCTCTCCACCCCCCAGCATCCCTACGAGCCGGTGCCGAGCTGCAGCACCGGCACCAGCCATGACGCCAAGCAGAACCAGCGGGTCGCCGAGGGCTTCGACGCCGGCTATGACCCGTTCTGGCAGCTGCTGGACCCCTCCGAGATCGGGCTCGTCGGGCACTCATACGGCGCCGCCGGCGTGTCCTACATCGGGCAATGGGACAAGCGGGTGAAGGCCATCGTGGCCCTTGACAACCTGGGCGGCCCCGGCCCGGACGCCGGCTCGGTGCCCGGCAGCGGGCCCTCGCCACAGGGCTCGATCGGCGAGGACAGCTGCCCCGCCGATCCCGCGGACCGCACCACGGTGCCCATCACCAAGCCCGCGCTGGGCATCTCGGCCGACTACGGGCTCCCGCCCACGCCCAACACATCCCTGCCCGATCCCACCTTCAAGGAGTCCGAGTCTCTCGCCTACTCCAAGGCGGGCGTGGACTCGGGCGAGATCGTCATCCGCGGCGGCTCGCACCTGGACTTCAGCTTCATCCCCAACCAGGCCTTCGGCGCGTCGCTGCGCGGGCCCGACATCACCGACTGGTACATGACCGCGTGGTTCGATCGCTACCTGAAGAACGAGCCGGGCGCGCAGAACCGGCTGCTCTCCGAGCGCTGGCGCGATGACCCCGTCGAGGCCTCGGTGGACCCCAACCACGACGGCAACGCGTTCTCGTTCTACTACTACTCGCGCCTGGACATCGGGCTGCAGGGCGGCGGGCGCTTTGACTGCGAGGACCTGCGCGACGGCTGCCCCGGCATGGTCCCCGAGGCCGACGACGGCTTTGACGGCAACTACTCCTACGTGAAGATCGACACCACCCCGGATGCCGTCAGCGGCCCGGGCGCGGCGCTCCGGCCCGGGTCAGCCCTCAGTCGACGGTGAGGACCGCCTTGCCCGCCACCCGCCGCTCCAGCAGCGCCTGGACGGCGCCCGCGGCCTCGGTCCACGAGACGGTGAGGTCGATCTGGCAGTCCAGCCGCCCGGCCGCCACCAGCTCGGCCAGCCGGCGCAGGTCGGCGGCCCCGGTGCGGGTGTGGGCGAGCTCTTCGAAGATGTAGAGGCCATGGAGGCGGGCTCCCGGCGCGCGGGCAAACAACTCCCGGGTCGGATAGGTGACCGGCTCGGCGATGGTGGACGCGAAGCTGATCACGGTGCCCCGGGGCGCCACGCGCTGCAGCGCCGCTCCCAGCACGGGGCCGCCGATGGCGTCGAGGATGACGTCGAAGTGCTCCCCGTCGGGGTTGAGGTCGTGTAGGACCTGGTCGGCGCCCAGCCCGGCCAGCCCCTCGGTGCGCCGCGCGATGGCCGTGACGTGGGCGCCGGCGAGCGTGGCCAGCTGCACCGCGAACCGCCCGACCCCGCCGCTGGCGCCGGTGATGAGCACCCGCTTGCCCACCAGATAACCGCCGATCTCCAGCGAGCGCAGCGCGGTGAGGCCGGCCACCGGCAGCGTCGCGGCCTGCTCGAAGGAGATGCCGTTGGGCAGCTCGGCCAGCCACTCGGTGGGCACCGCGACCTGCTCGGCCCAGGCGCCGACGTCCTTGAGGCCCACCACCCGGGCTCCCGCCTTGGGACCGGAGCCGTCGGTGGCCGGCCAGGTGACCGTGCCGGCCAGATCCCAGCCCGCGATCGTCCCCGGCGCCATGCGCTCCAGCCGGCGCACCTCGCCGCGGTTGAGGCTCACCGCCTCCACCGAGACCACGGCATGGTCCGAGCGGGGCTCGGGCTCGACCACCTCGGCCATCTCGAGGTAGGGAGCGTCGGGGTGCGAAACGAGAGCGCGCATCGGTTTCGCGATACTACGCGGCCGTGTCCGCCCGGCCCGCCCCGCCATCACTCCCGTCGCCACAGGTGGGCCCTCAGCGGGTAGTACCCAGCCATCCGTGACCGATCACGCCCTCACCGCGCTGTCCGCGCAGCTGCGCGGACCCGCCCCCGACGGCCTGCGTGAGCTCTCCGACGACGAGCTCTCCGACCTCGCCTCGGCGGTCGCCGACGCCCGCCACCGGCAGGCGGCCGCGCTCAGCGAGGCGGGCGACCGCGCGCTCAGCCACATCCCGCGACTGCTGCGCGGCCCGATCAAGCGGATGGTCGGATGAGCCGGGCCGCCGAGCTGCTCCAGGGTCACGCCGAGGTCATGAAGCTGGCCCGCCTGCTGGGCCGCGACCCCGACGACCTGGCCTACCTCGAGCGCCTCGGCCCCGACGATGTCCGCGCCCTGCGCGACAGCGTCACCGAGACGCTCTATGACGCCAACGGCGGTTCGCTGGGACGGCTGGCCGCGGCCAGCCGCCTGCTGCCGACAGGAGTGACGGCCACGATCGGGCAGCGAGCGTTCGGGCCGCTGCTGTCGGCCCGGCTGGCGGGACTGCTCGACACCGACAAGGCCGTCGACGTCGCCGCCAAGCTCCCGCCGCCCTTCCTGGCCGACGTCGCCGTCGAGCTGGACCCCCGGCGGGCTTCGGACCTGATCGCCAACATCTCCCCGGCGCTGATCGGCCAGATCACCGCCGAGCTGACCGCGCGCCGCGAGTACGTCACGATGGGTCGCTTCGTCGGCCACCTCTCCGACGACGCGATCGCGGCGGCGGTGACGAACATGGACGACGAGGCGGTGCTCCAGACCGCCTTCCTGCTCGAGGACAAGTCCCAGCTCAGCCGCCTGTTCTCCAAGCTCCCCAAGGGCCGGTCAGCGGGGGTCATCGCCGCCGCAGCCGACGAGGGGCTGTGGCTGGAGGCGCTCGACCTCCTGCACCACCTGCGCAAGCCTCAGCGCAAGGAGATGGTCATGGCCGCGCTGGCCCTCGATGAGCCGGCGCGCGAGGCGATCCTCGACACGATCATCGCGCACGACCTCACCGACGAGGTCCGGCTGATCGCCGAGCACGACGACTCGATCGAGGAACGCCTCGCTGAGCGCCGACGCCAGACGGGCTAGGAGGCGACCGGCGCCTCCCAGCCCGTCGTGGTCCTAGGGCGTGTAGTCAGAGCTGTGGCACGGGGCGCCACCGCAGACATTGCTGATGGTCCCCTGCGGCTGCAGAAAGTCCGAGATCTGCTGCTGGGCCGCGGGCGTGGCCCGCGGGTCGCCGTGGGGATCCTGCTGATCGCCCGTGGTGGCGGTCACCGGCGGGGTGTTGGTCAGCGGCGGGGGCTCGGTGTGCCCCGGGCCGCTGTCCCAGATCTCGATCGCCGAGCCGTTGAACGGGAACGCCTTGATGGCCGGCAGCCCGTAGAACAGGTTGCGGTCGCGGCCGCGGTTGGTGGTGAGGTCAAGCGCCGGCTGATAGGCCGACGCGCCGACGGTCCGGGCCTCGATGGCGCCCGAGTACATCGACACCTGGTGATCGCCGTAGGCGATCTG
>DATJTQ010000240.1:0-8163 GCA_035503355.1 Solirubrobacteraceae bacterium | reverse complement strand
CGAGCTGCGCAAGATCCCCTTCATGCTGGTGGTCGGCGACCGGGAGGCCGAGCAGGACGAGGTCAGCGTGCGCGAGCACCGCGCCGGGGACACCGGGGCGGTCTCCGTGCAGGCCTTCGCCCAGCGCGTGCTGAAGCAGAGCAAAAGCCGCTCGACAGGCTGAATTCGCCGCTATACTCGCTGCTGTTGATCGAACTTCACACCACACGGCGCGGCCCCGCTTGATCCAGACGGCCGCTGCAGGCAGCTAAGTTGCCGGTTCCCAGAAGGTTTGACCGGCGCCCGCCCGAGCGGGACACAACTCGGACGAACGACCGCATCCGCGTGCCTGAGGTGCGGCTCGTCGGCGAGGACGGCAAGCAGATCGGCGTCATCAAGACGTCCGAGGCGCTGGCGTACGCCCAGGAGCGCGACCTCGACCTCGTCGAGGTGGCCCCCGACGCCCGCCCGCCCGTGTGCCGCGTGCTCGACTACTCCAAATACAAGTACGAGCAGGCCCAGAAGCAGAAGGCCGCGCGCAAGCATCAGCAGCAGATCACGATCCGCGAGATCAAGTTCCGGCCGAAGATCGCCCAGAACGACTACGACACCAAGAAGGGCCACGTCAAGCGCTTCCTGCTCGGCAAGGACCGCGTCAAGGTGACGATCATGTTCCGCGGTCGCGAGGTGACCCATCCCGAGCGCGGGACGGCGTTGCTGGACAAGCTGGCCGGCGAGCTCTCCGAGATCGCCGTGGTGGAGCAGACCCCGCTGCAGGACGGGCGCAACATGACGATGATGCTGGCCCCCTCCAAGGCCGTGCTGGCCGGCGAGAAGGACGGCAAGCCCGACGGGGACGGTGACGGAGCCAAGGACGCGAAGGCCGGCCGCAACGGTCGCCAGAACGGCAAGGCCGAGACGGGCGCCGAGTCTGACGCTGCCGCCGCCTCGGACGAGGCCGACGCCGCCGCTTCCGACGAGTCGGGCGTGGACGCCGCTTCCGACGAGTCCGGCGCCGCTGACGAGTCCGCGACCGAGAGCACCTCGGACGCGACGTCGTCCGCTTCCTGACCCCCGCGGTCACAAATCGGCTCCTGCTGACAATAAGCAGGCATGGAGGGTTCGCCGGACCCGCGCACCGACGGCGAGGTTCTGGTGGCGAGCGTCACCGACCCCGAGGCCTTCGCGATCTTCTACCGCCGCCATGTCCGCGGCGTGCTGTCGTTCTTCCGCCGCCGCGTGCCCGGTGCCGAGCTCGCGTTCGACCTCACCGCCGAGACGTTCGCGGCCGCTCTGGAGGCCACCCCGCGCTATCGACCGCGCCCTGAGCCCGCGCGCGGATGGCTGTACGGGATCGCGTGGAGCCAGCTACACGAGGCCCGGCTGCGCGGACGCGCCGACGATGCCGCCCGCCGCGGCCTGGGGATGGAGCCGATCACGCTGGCCGACCCGGGTCTCGAGCGCATCGACGCGCTCGTCACCGGCCGCGCCCGGTTGGAGCGCGCGCTGGTGGCCGCCGCCCAGCGCCGTGTCCAGGCCAGGCCGGCGCCCGGAGCGGTGGTCCCGTGGCCGAGAGCCCGTCGCCGGCGGATACGCGTCGGCGACGCGCTGTCTGCCGCGGCCGTGTCGGGCGTGGTGATCGTGGCGCTGGCGGCGCTGGCGCTGCTGGGGGGCGGCGGTGGTGGGCATCCGGCGTCCACCGCCGCCGCAACCTCGCACCGGTCGGGCGCCCAGGCCGTCGCTCACCACAGCGTCGCTCGGCGCGGGCCTCAGCGGCGTGTCTGCTTTACTCTCCGGTCGTCATGCCGAAGATGAAGACCCATTCGGGCGCCAAGAAGCGCTTCAAGCTGACCGCGAAGGGCAAGGTCGTCGGCCGTCATGCCGGCAAGACCCACATCCTTCAGAAGAAGACGCCCAAGCGCAAGCGTCAGCTGGATCGCCCGGCGATCCTCTCTGACCATGACACCCCGCGCGTGAAGACGCTGTTGGGAGCCAAGCACTCATGACCCGCGTCAAGCGCTCGCTGCACGCCCGCAAGAAGCGTCGCGCCACGCTGAAGCTGGCCAAGGGCTACCGGGGCGATGCCAGCCGGCATTACAAGACCGCCAAGGAGGCGGTGCTCAAGGCCGACCAGTACCGCTACCGCGACCGCCGCAACCGCAAGCGCGACTTCCGCCGCCTGTGGATCACGCGGATCAACGCCGCCGCCCGCCAGAACGGGCTCTCCTACTCGCAGTTCATCCATGGACTCCAGATCGCCGAGGTTGAGCTGGACCGCAAGATCCTCGCCGACATGGCCGTCCACGACGCCGACACCTTCCGACGCTTTGCCGACCGCGCCCGCGAGGCGCTGGCGGCCGGCTGAGCGAACCAGCCGACCACACCAGCACCGCCACCCGGGCGCCGCTTCCTCGAAGCCGGCGCCTTTTTTATTGGCTGACCCACTGACAGAGCACCCCCGCCGATGACGATCACCAGCCCCCACAACGAGCACCTCAAAGAGATCCGCAAGCTCAACCAGCGCCGCCGTGCGCGGGAGCAGAGCGGGCGCTTCGTGGCCGAGGGCGAGGATCTCCTGGCCGCCGCGGACGCCGCGGGCTGGACGCCGGTGGAGCGCTACTGCGCGGCGGGCAGCGGCCTGCCGGGGACCGAGGTCGAGCCCAAGCTGCTCGACGCCGCCTCCGAGCTCGGCTCGGGGACCCGGACCCTGGCCGTCTACGAGGAGCGGTGGGCACCGGCGCCCACCGGCCCCCTGTGTGTGTACCTGCACGGCGTCCACGACCCGGGCAACGTCGGGGCGGTGCTGCGCTCCGCCGAGGCGTTCGGCGCCGCGAGCGTGGCCATCGGCCCGGGAACTTCGGACCCGTTCGGACCCAGGGCGGTGCGCGCCAGCATGGGGGCGGTGTTCACGGTGCCGCTGGCCCGGGCGGCCGGCGTGGCGGATCTGCCGGGCGAGACGGTCGCCCTCGACGGTCGGGCGCCCGTCCCCCTCGACGCGCTGGCCCTGGGTGGCGTGGTCACCCTGCTGGTCGGGGCCGAGCGCGACGGGCTGCCGCCGGACGTGATCGCGGCGTGTGACCAGGTGGCCCGCATCCCCATCGTCAGCCACTCGCTCAACGCCGCCATGGCGGCGACGGTCGCGCTCTATGAGGCGTCTAGGATGGCGCGCGGATGAGTGGTCTGAACCGCATCGCCGAGATCGAGCAGGAGGCCACCGCGGCCATCGCCGCCGCCTCCGGCACGGCGGCGCTCGAGGAGATCCGCGTCCGCTACCTGGGGCGCAAGGCCGCGTTGCCCAACCTCCTGCGCAGCGTCGCCGAGCTCCCGCCCGAGGAGCGCGCCGCCACCGGAAAGGCCGCCAACCAGGCGCGTAAGGCGTTGGAGGCGGCGATCGAGTCGCGCGGCGCCGAGCTGGCCCGCGCCGAGCTCGAGCAGCGGCTGGTGGCCGACCGGATCGACGTCACCCTCCCGGCCGATCCGCTGCCGGCGGTGGGGCGCCTGCACCTGATGACCCAGACGCGCCGCGAGATCGAGGACGTCTTCATCGGCCTCGGCTTCAACGTGGCCGAGGGCCCCGAGGTGGAGACCGTCTACTACAACTTCGACGCGCTCAACCATGCGCGGACCCACCCTTCGCGCCTGCTCACCGACACCTTCTACGTCCGCAGTCGCGAACAGGGGGTGGACATCTTTGACCCCCACACGCCGCTGCTGCGCGTCCACACCTCGCCGATGCAGGTGCGCGCCATGCAGAAGCAACCGCCGCCGATCTACATCATCGTGCCCGGCCGGGTCTACCGGCCCGACTCCGACGCCACCCACACGCCCCAGTTCCATCAGATCGAGGGCCTTGCCGTCGACGAGGACGTCACCCTGGCTGACCTGAAGGGGACGTTGCTCGCCTTCGCGCGCGCCATCTTCGGCTCCGAGCGCCAGGTCCGGCTGCGCCCCCACTTCTTCCCCTTCACCGAGCCCAGCGTCGAGGTGGACGTCTCGTGCTTCAACTGCACCGACGGCATCACCGCCGACGGGCAGCGCTGCCCGCTGTGCAAGGGCACGGCGTGGATCGAGATCCTCGGCTCGGGCATGGTGGACCCCAACGTGCTCGCCGGGGTCGCCGACAGGGGCTATGACCCCGAGAAGGTTCAGGGCTTCGCCTTCGGGATGGGGATCGAGCGCATCGCCATGCTCAAGCACGGGGTCCCGGACCTACGGCTGTTCTACGACAACGACATCCGCCTGCTGGAGCAGTTCTAGATGCGCGTCCCGCTGACCTGGCTGCGCGAGTACTGCGATCCGGACCTGGACGCCTTCGCCCTGGCGGACCGCCTGGCCATGACCGGGACTGAGGTCGAGCGCGTCGAGCGCCACGGGGTGACCGCCCTGGAGCACTTCGTCGTCGGCAAGGTGCTGGAGGCCGGACGCCATCCGGACGCTGACCGGCTCAGCGTGTGCCTGGTCGACACCGGCGACGGCGAGCCCTCCCAGATCGTCTGCGGCGCCCCCAATGTCGCCACCGGGCAGACCGTGGCCGTGGCCAAGCCCGGCTCGGTGATGCCCGACGGGACCAAGCTCAAGGTGGCCAAGCTGCGCGGCCAGGCCTCCAACGGGATGATCCTGGCCGAGGACGAGGTCGGGATCGGCACCGATCACAACGGGATCATGGTCCTCGACGAAGCGCTCGCGGCCGGGACGCCGCTGGACTCGGTCCTGCCCATCGCCACCGACGTCCTGGTCGTCGAGGTGACTCCCAACCGGCCCGACTGCCTGGGGATCTACGGCGTCGCCCGCGAGGTCCACGCCGGGACCGGGGCGCCGCTGGCGACCGCGCCCTGGCGGGAGGACCCCGCGCCGGACGGAACGCTGGACGCCGCGCGCATCACCGTCGAGTGCCCCGAGCTGTGCCCGCGCTTCACCGCCCGGGTGTTCGAGGACGTGAACATCGGGCCCTCGCCGGCCTGGCTCAAGGCCCGGCTGATGGCCGCCGGCCAGCGCCCGATCTCCAACATCGTCGACATCACCAACTACGTGATGCTGCTCACCGGCCAGCCGCTGCACGCCTTCGACCTGGACCGCATCGCGGGTGCCCAGCTCACCATCCGCCGGGCCCGCGGAGGGGAGACGGTACAGACCCTGGACGGTCAGACCCGCCGCCTGGATTCCGAGATGGTCCTCATCGCCGACGACGACGGCCCGACCTCGATCGCCGGGGTCATGGGTGGCGCACGCTCGGAGGTCGAAGACACCACGACCCGGGTACTCATGGAGGTGGCCAACTGGGACGGGGCCAACATCCATCAGACCTCGCTGAAGCTGGGGCTGCGCAGCGAGGCGTCGGGGCGCAACGAGAAGGGCCTTCAGCCCGAGCAGTGCCTGGAGGCCCAGGCCATCGCCACGCAGCTGATGATCGAGCTGTGCGGCGCCCGGGTGCTCCCGGGCACGATCGACGTCGGCGGGGAGGGCCCGCCACTCCAGACGATCGTCCTGCGTGACGCGCGCGTGAAGAGCCTGCTCGGCGTCGCGGTGCCGCGCGAGCGCAGCGCGGAGATCCTCACGGCCCTGGAGTTCGCGACCGCGGAGACTCCGGAGGGCCTGGAGGCGACGGTCCCGGCGTTCCGCCGTACCGATGTCACGCGAGAGGCCGACCTCATTGAGGAGGTGGCCCGGCTCGGCGCGCTCCAGGATCTGCCGGCCACGCTCCCGTCGCGCCACGGCGCCTCGGGGCGGCTCACCGACGTTCAGCGGCTGCGCCGCTCCGCCGCTGACGCCCTGACCGCCCAGGGCCTGCACGAGATCGTCGGCTGGAGCTTTGAGGGCCCCGATCAGCTGGCGCGCCTGCGTCTCGCCGACCGACCGGTGGTCGAGCTCGAGAACCCGATGTCGTCTGATCAGTCGCGGCTGCGCACGACGCTCCTGGGGTCGCTGCTCGACGTCGGCCAGCGCAACCGCTCCCGCGGCGCGGGCGCGCTGCGGCTCTTCGAGGCCGGTGCGGTGTACCTGCCTGACCCCGCCAACCCGTCCGCACTGCCCTCAGAGCCCTATCACGTCGCCGCGCTGCTCTCGGGGCCGGTGCGACCGGCGACCTGGCGCGACCCCGATCCGCGCAGCGCGGACTTCTTCACCGCCAAGGGCGTGCTGAGCGGGATGCTCGACACCGTGCACGTCCCGTGGACGGTGGAGGCCGACCCCGAGGTGGCGCCGTTCCTGCACCCCGGACGGGCCGCTCGCGTGCTCGTCGACGGCACCCCCGCGGGGTGGATCGGCGAGGTGCACCCGGACGTCGCCGCCGGCTGGGACTGGTCAGACGTGGTGGCCGCCTTCGAGATCGACCTCGACGTCGCCGCAGAGCACGTCCGGTTCACCACCTACCGCGACCTGACGAGCTTCCCGGAGGTCCGCGAGGACCTGGCGGTGATCGTCGCCGACACCGTCACCGCCGCGCAGGTGCTCGAGGTGGTGCGCGGCGCGGGCGGGGCGCTGCTGGCCGGGGCCGAGGTCTTTGACGTCTACCGCGACGAGCGCACCGTCGGCACCGGCCACGTGTCGCTGGCCGTGCGCCTGCGCTTCCGCGCTCCCGACCGCACCCTCACCGACGAGGAGGTGGCGGCCCGCCGGCGCAAGATCGCATCCGCGCTGACCTCTCAGCTCGAGGGGAGGGTGCGTGACTCCTAGCGTCGCCGTGTTCGGCGCCTCGGGCTATGCCGGTGCCCTCTGTGCCCGGCTGCTGTACCGCCACCCCTCGTTTGCGCTCACCACCGTCACGGCGCGCTCAGACGTGGGCCGGCGCGTCGACGAGCTCTACCCGCACCACCGGGTCCCGATGGTGATGGAGGAGCTGGACCTCGACCGCCACGGCGACGTCGATGCCGCGGTGGTCGCCTACCCCCATGGGGCAGCCGCCGAGTTGGTGACCGAGCTGCGTGCCCGGGACGTCAAGGTGGTGGACCTCAGCGCGGATTTCCGCCTGCGCGACACCGCGGTCTACGAGGAGTGGTATCGCCCGCATCCGGCTCCGGAGCTGCTCAGCGACGCGGTGTACGGGCTGCCTGAGCACTACCGGGACGCGATCGCCGGTGCCGACCTGGTGGCCAACCCAGGGTGCTATCCGACGGCGGCCATCCTGGGCCTTGCGCCGTTGGCGCGCGCCGGGGTCATCGCAGACGTGATCGTCGACGCCAAGTCGGGCGTCTCGGGCGCGGGGCGCAGCGCCACCGACGCGACGCACTTCGTCTCGGTGGACGAGAACATGAATGCCTACAGCGTCCCCCGCCACCGCCACACGCCCGAGATCGAGCAGGAGCTGGCCGTGCTGGGCGCCGACCGGCCCATCACCTTCACACCACACCTGATCCCCCTCGATCAGGGCGAGCTCGTCTCCTGCTACGTCACGCCGGCCAACGGCGGTCTGAGCGATCGCGACGCGAGAGCGCTCTATCTGGAGGCCTACGCCGACGAGCCGTTCATCGAGGTGGTGAGCGGACCGCCCGGGGTGCGCGCCGTGCGGGAGACGAACCTGTGCCGCGTCTCGGTCCATGCCGACGAGCGCACCGGCCGCGTCATCGTCTTCAGCGTCATCGACAACCTGTGGAAGGGGACCGCATCGCAGGCGGTGCAGAACCTCAACCTCATGTTCGGGTTCCCGGAGGGGGAGGGGATAGGGGTGGGGGTGGCGACCTGAGCCCGTTCTTCACCAGCCGCTGGGTCCCGTGCCCCGATCACGTCACCGAGCTGGAGGGCGACGGCCTGCCCGCGGGCTTTCGCGCCGCCGGCGTGGCGGCGGGCATCAAGGAGTCAGGTTCCCCGGATGTCGGGGTGATGGTGTGCGACGCGGCGGAGGCCACCAGCGCGGCGCGGTTCACCGCCTCGGGAACCCAGGCGCCGCCGGTCCTGCTCTGCCGCGAGCGCGCGCGGCTGGACGCGCTCCGTGCCGTGGTGGTCAACTCGGGCAACGCCAACGCCGCCACCGGACGCGCGGGCTTTGAGAACGCGGCCAAGATGCAGGGGATGGGCGCGCTCGTCGCCGGGGTCAAGGAGGACCAGGTCGCCGTCTGCTCCACCGGCGTGATCGGGGTGCCGCTGCCCATGCACAACATCACCCAGGGCATCGTCGCCGCCTCTCACGGCCTCTCCGCCGACGGCGCTGCGGCCTTCTCCACCGCGATCCAGACCACCGACGCCTTCGAG
>DATJTQ010000239.1:0-18802 GCA_035503355.1 Solirubrobacteraceae bacterium | reverse complement strand
GTCACCTACTCGGGCGGCAACAGCGAGGCCGGGGCGATGGCGATGGCCGCCGCCGCCGGCGGAGCGGGCGAGGCCCAGTACGCCGAGGATGGCCCCCCGGCCGAGCCGGTGCAGCAGCGCGTCGTCGATGAGTCAGAGCAGATCGGGCGCAACGACCCCTGCTGGTGCGGGTCGGGCAAGAAGTACAAGAAGTGCCACGGCGCCTGAGCGCGCGCCGCCCTACTGCGTCTGGTGGCGCACCCGGCTGGGCGTGATCACGAACTTGACACGCACGTCGCCGGGCGTATGGCCCTCGAAGGTGTCCGAGCCGGTGTACTTCTTGGCCAGCCGGTCGATGTGGGCATCGGCGTCGTCGCGGGTGCCGGCCGCCGTCCCCTGGATCTCCACGTATTCGTAGGGGTTGCCGTCGGGGTAGATCACCGCGGTGACGCGGGGGTCGCGCTCGAGGTTGGTGGGCCAGCGGCGTCCTTCGGCGCTGTTGATCGCCAGCTCGTCGTCCTCCAGGCTGATCCACACCACGGCGGAGTGGATGCTGCCGTCGGCATTGGTGGTGGAGACCACCGCACAGTTGGGGGCGCCCAGCAGTGCCTGGACACCGTCATCGTTCAGGGAAGCCATGTGCGGCAACATACCCGCCGGCGTCGCAACGCACGGCGTTTCTGAGCAACAGCGCAGGGAAAGGATGAAATGCATGGCCACGCGACTTGAGCTTCAGGGCAGCAGCGAAGCCGCCTTCGACGAGATCCTCAGCCCCAACGCCCTGGAGTTCGCCTCCGAGCTGCACGCGGAGTTCGAGGGTCGCCGCCAGGAGCTCCTGCGTGCTCGCAAGGAGCGGCGGGCCCGGCTGGCCGATGGCGAGATGCTCGATTTCCTGCCCGATACCGAGGACATCCGCACCGGCGACTGGACGGTGGCGCCCGTCCCCGAAGCGCTGCAGCAGCGGTGGGTCGAGATCACCGGCCCCACCGACCGCAAGATGGTCATCAACGCCCTGAACTCCGGCGCCGACGGCTTCATGGCCGATTTCGAGGACGCCAACACGCCGACCTGGCACAACATGGTCCAGGGGCAGCTCAACGTCCGTGACGCGGCCATGGGCTCCATCACCTACGACGGCTCCGATGGCCGCCACTACGAGCTCAGCGACGACCCCGCCACGCTGCTCATCCGGCCGCGCGGCTGGCACCTGTCCGAGCGGCACCTGCTCATCGACGATGAGCCCATGTCGGGGTCGCTGTTCGACTTCGGGATGTTCTTCTTCAACTCCGGGCCGCCCCTGCTCGCCTCCGGCCTGGCGCCGTTCCTGTACCTCCCCAAGATGGAGTCCCATCTCGAGGCCCGCCTGTGGAACGACGTCTTCTCCTACGCCGAGGACCGCGTCGGCATGGAGCGCGGCACGATCAAGGCCACCGTCCTGATCGAGACCCTCCCGGCGGTGTTCGAGATGGACGAGATCCTCTACGAGCTGCGCGACCACTCCGCCGGCCTCAACGCCGGCCGTTGGGACTACATCTTCTCGGCCATCAAGTGCTTCCCGGACCGCCGCGAGATGGTGCTGCCCGACCGCGGGGACGTGACCATGACCGTCCCCTTCATGCACGCCTACACCGACCTGCTGGCCGCCACCTGCCACCGGCGCGGTGCCCACGCCATGGGCGGCATGGCCGCGCTCATCCCGTCGCGGCGCGATGAGGAGGCCAACGAGAAGGCCCTGGCCGGCGTGCGCGCCGACAAGGAGCGCGAGGTGGGGCAGGGCTACGACGGGACGTGGGTGGCCCACCCGGACCTCGTCCCCGTGGCCCGCGAGGTGTTTGAGCAGGGCCTGGGCGGCGCGCCCAACCAGCTCTCGGTGCAGCGCCCCGACGTATCGGTCAGCGCCGGCGACCTGCTCTCGCTGCCCGACACACCGGGTCAGATCACCGAGGCCGGGCTGCGCACCGATGTCAGCGTCGGCTTCCAGTACGTGTCGTTCTGGCTGGGCGGCCGCGGAGCCGCGGCGATCAACTCGATGATGGAGGACGCCGCGACCGCCGAGATCTCCCGCTCCCAGATCTGGCAGTGGGTCCACCACGGGGTCCCGCTCGAGGACGGGCGGACGGTCACCGCCGAGCTGGTGCGACAGATCCTCGACGAGGAGACGGCCAAGATCCGCGAGTCGGTGGGCGAGGAGACCTGGGAGGCCGGGCGGCCGGACGAGACCCGCGAGATCTTCGAGCGCGTGGCGCTCACCGAGCCGCTGGTGCAGTTCCTGACCCTCGAGGCCTCCGAGTACATCGACTAGCCGCGCGCGTGTGCTGCCCGGCGCGGTCGGGGGCACCGACGAACGTCAACGGCGGCTGTCGAAGGCGAGGTTGCGGCGTTTTCTGGCGACCCGCAGGGGCCGTCTCCGAAAAATAAGCCCGCATGCGGTGCATAACTCGCGGCACGTCCGGCCGCGGCGACCCTTCAGCCCAGCCGACCAGGGGCGCCTACGACGGAACCATGAACGACAGCACCCCGGATTGCAGCAGGACCAGCACCGCCATCAGCAGCACCAGGATGACGCTCCAGCCGATCACCTTGCGAAACACGTCGCCCTCGCGCCCGGCCAACCCGACGGCCGAGGCGCCGATGGCCAGGTTCTGAGGTGAGACCATCTTGGCCAGGACGCCGCCCGAGCTGTTGGCGGCCGCCAGCAGGGTGGGGGACAGCCCCGACTGCTTGGCCGCCGCCACCTGCAGGCCGCCGAACAGCGAGTTGGTCGAGGTGTCTGACCCGGTGACCGCGGTGCCGAACCAGCCGATGATCGGCGACAGGAAGGCGAAGAAGCCGCCGGCGCCCGCCGCCCAGGTGCCGAGCGTGACCGTCTGGCCTGACATGTTCATCACGTAGGCGATGGCCAGGACGGTCATGACGGTGAGCAGCGCCCACTTGATCTGGGCCAGCGTCCGGCCGTAGACGCGCAGGGCGCGCAGAGGATTGACCCGCAGCACGATCGCGGTGAGGATGCCCGAGAGCAAGAGCCCTGTCCCCGCTGCCGTGAACCAGTTGAGCTTGAAGGTCTCGCTGGTGGGCGTCTTGCCGGTGGAGCCGAGGATGTGCAGGCCCGGCCAGGAGAACTCGGTGGTGGCCCCGTCCAGCCACTTCAGCACCGAGTCGAGGCTCATCACGCCGAGGACGACGACGATGATGATGTAGGGCGCGAAGGCGAGGATCATGTCCTTGCGGCTGGGCGGAGGGCCCTCCTCGCCCGAGGTCCGCGCCCGGACGTCGCGTTCGAAGGCGGCGTCGCCCGCGCTGCCGCCGGCGATGGCCGGCCGCTGCCGGCCGCGCGGTGTCGTCGACAGCGCGGTGCGCGGCTGCCACAGGCGCAGGAACATCACCAGCGCGCCGGCCGAGCCCAGGGAGGCGACGATGTCGGTGAGCTGCATCGAGATGTAGTTGGACATCACGAACTGGAGCACCGCGAAGACGAAGCCCGCCGTCAGCGCCGCCGGCCACACCGCCTTGAGGCCGCGGCGGCCGTCGACCATGAAGACCAGGATGAAGGGCAGGATGAAGGCCAGAAACGGCGTCTGGCGGCCGACCATGGAGGAGAGGTCCTGCACCGGCAGCCCGGTGACCTGCCCCAGCGTGGTGATGGGGATGGCGATGGCGCCGAAGGCCACCGGCGCGGTGTCGGCCACCAAGGCCACCGCGACCGCCCGGATGGGGCTCAGCCCCAGGCCGACGAGCATGACGCTGCAGATGGCCGGCGGCGTGCCGAAGCCGGCGAGGGCCTCGAGCAGTGCGCCGAAGCAGAAGGCGATGACCACCACCTGCACCCGCTGGTCGTCAGAGACCATGGCGAAGGCGCGGCGCAGGATCGCGAAGTGCCCGGTGGCCTCGGTCATGTTGTAGATCCACAGGGCGTTGATGACGATCCACATGATCGGCCAGAAGCCGAAGGCCGCGCCCTCCAGGGCCGAGTCCGCGCCCTGGCCGACCGGCATCGAGTAGACGATGATCGCCACCAGCAGCGCCACCGCCAGCGCGCACAGCGACGCCCAGTGCGCCTTCAGCCGGACGATCCCCAGCAACACGAACAGCGTCAGCAGGGGCAAGATGGCGAAGATCGACGACAGTCCCAGCGAATGGGACACAGGATCGAGTACCTGCTTGTACACGGCGGAGCCTCCCTCTCGGTAACAGCCGTTACAAACAGGGCCTACCCGGTGAACCGAATCCAAACCGGTTGGCCGCACCGGCGTACGCCGCCAACGCCGGTGAGCGCGGGCAGAATCCGCGCTGGCGGTTGCTAACGTGAATGTCCGTATGGCGACCGCCCCCTCAGAGCCGCTCCCCCAGCGTCTCGCGGCAATCCGCGGGCAGCTCAAGCTGCTCTCGGACTATCTTTGACCCGGCTGAGCTAGCCCGGCGCACCTCCGCGCTGGAAGACGAGATGGGGGCCGCGGGTTTCTGGGATGACCAGGAGCGTGCGGCGAAGGTCAGTGCCGAGCATGCGCGTGCCAGCCGCAAGCTGGGCGTCTTTCGCCAGCTCGAATCCGATGTCGAGGACCTCGAGCCGCTCGCGGAACTGGCCGAGGAGGACCCCGAGATCGCCTCCGAGCTCGAGGAGCAGATCGCCGGCGTGCAGGCCCGCCTCGACGAGCTCGAGGAGGAGCGCCTGTTCTCCGGCCGCTACGACGCGGGCGACGCGCTGGTCACGGTCAACGCCGGTGCCGGCGGCACCGACGCCCAGGATTGGGCCGAGATGGTGTTGCGCATGGAGATGCGCTGGGCCGAGAAGCGCGGCTTCGAAGTGGAGCTGCTCGAAGCGTCACCGGGCGAGGAGGCGGGCATCAAATCGGCCACCTTCCGCGTCAAGGGGGAGAACGCCTACGGCCTCTACGGCTCGGAGAAGGGCGTGCACCGCCTGGTCCGACTGTCGCCGTTTGACTCCGCCAACCGGCGCCAGACGAGCTTTGCCGGCGTTGAGGTCTCGCCGGTGGTCGAGGAGACCGGCGCGATCGAGATCAACGAGGACGACCTCCAGATTGACACCTACCGCGCCAGCGGCGCCGGAGGCCAGCACGTCAACAAGACCGACTCGGCGATCCGCATCACCCACCGGCCCACCGGCATCGTGGTCCAGTGCCAGAACGAGCGCTCGCAGTCCTCCAACAAGGCTGAGGCGATGGCGGTGCTCCGCTCCAAGCTGGCCGAGCTGGAGGAGCGCAAGCGCCAAGAGGAGATCGCACGCGAGAAAGGAGAAGCGCAGGACGTCAACTTCGGGTCCCAGATCCGCTCCTACGTCCTGCATCCCTACACCATGGTCAAAGACCACCGGACTGATTTCGAGATGGGCGACGCCAACCGCGTGCTCGACGGGGACCTGGACGGGTTCATCCGCAGCTACCTGCTCAAGGCGGCCAAATGAGCGCCACACCGCCCCGGCCCGCGCACGACGCTCGCGACGACACCGAGCCCGCCGAGTTGCGCGACGGCGCGCTCGTCGCCGAGCCCCGTGACCCGGCCGACAGCCGCCGTCCCCGTCGTGAGCAGCCCACCGCGCCCTACCTGGAGGCGATCGTCTCCTACGGCTTCCGCGGCTCGGTCCGCTTCCACGTCCCCGGCCACAAGGGCGGGCCCGGCGCCGACCCCGGCCTGCGCTCGGCCATCGGACAGCGCGCTCTGGCCCTCGACATCTGCCAGGACATCGAAGGCATCGACACCGGCCCCACCCCGACTCCCTACCAGCGCGCGGAGGAGCTCGCCGCCGTCGCCTACGGAGCAGGGCAGACCTGGTTTCTCACCAACGGAGCCACCCAGGGCAACCACGCCCTGTGCCTGGCGCTGGCCAAGCCCGGCCGCCACGTTCTCGTCCAGCGCAACTCGCACGCCAGTGTCGTCGACGGGCTCGTGCTCAGCGGAGGGTTGGCTAGCTTTGTCTCCCCCGAGTACGACGCCGAGCTGGGCATGGCTCACGGGGTGACCCCCGAGGCGCTGCAACGGGCGCTGGAGCGCTCACCGGACATCAGCGCCGCCTTCATCGTCTCCCCGACCTACTACGGGATGGCCGCCGATATCCGCGGATGTGCCGAGGTGGCGCATGCCGCCGGGGCCGCGCTGGTGGTCGACTGCGCCTGGGGCTCGCACTTCGGCTTTCACCCGGATCTGCCCGAGTCGCCGTTGCGCCAGGGCGCGGACGCCGTGCTCGCCTCGACGCACAAGATCGTCGGCAGCCTCACCCAGTCGGCGATGCTCCACGTCGCCGATGGCGGGCGCGTGGACGCCGACGAGGTGGCCCGCTGCGTGCGCCTGGTCCGTTCCACCAGCCCCAACTCGCTGCTGCTGGCCTCGCTGGACAGTGCGCGCCGGCAGCTCGCCGCCCATGGCGAAGCGCTGCTGGACCGCACCATCGAAGCGTCCATGCGCGCCCGCGAGGCGATCGAGGCCATCCCCGGGATCGCCGTCGTGGGGGAGGGCATGGTCGGTCAGCCGGGCATCGCCGGCTGGGATCCGTTGCGCATCGTCATCGACGTGCGCGGCACCGGCGTGACCGGGTATGAGCTGGCCGCCGAGCTGCGGGCCGCCAACGACATCTACATCGAGCTGGCCACCCACGCCACGCTCGTGCTGGTGCTGGGCATGGGCCAGCCGGTGGAGCCGCTCGAGCGTTTCGCCCATGACTTCGCCGAGACCGTGCGCATGCTGAGCCGCGCGGGGGAGAGCCCCACGATCGCCTCGCCGAACGTCTCGCTCGAGCACCAGAGCGTCGTGCCCATTCGGGAGGCCTTCCTCGGCGAGGGCGAGACGGTCCCGGTCGACGACGCCATCGGGCGCATCTCATGCGAGTCGATCGCCGGGTATCCGCCGGGCGTTCCGACCCTGCTGCCCGGCGAGCGGATCACCCCCGAGGTCGTGCGCTACCTGCGCGAGCTCACCGCCGCCGGAGCGCGTCTGCACGGCGCCGCCGATCCCACCTTCGCCACGGTGCGGGTGCTGGCCGCGTCGCCCGCGGGCAATGGCGCCGTGGCCGGCGCCGCGACGCAGAGCCCTCGTTAAGCGGGCGAGTCCGGGCGGTGACCCGGACTCGCGTCGCACTGCAGAGGGGAGCGGCGCGGCCCGCCCGGACCGCGCCTCACCTCATTTGACGATGATCGTCCCCCGCATGAAGGGATGGATCAGGCAGACGAAGTGATACGTCCCCGCGGCGGTGAAGTCGATCTTGCCCGAGGACGGGATCGTCTTCGTCGCCGGGTTGTTGTCCAGCGCGCCGACATTGGCAAAGCCGTCGCCATGGTTGGTGGGCGACTCCGTGACCGGCTGCGTCGGATCGCTGGGGTAGACACCCTGAGCGGGGAAGTTCACCCCCTCAAAGCCCTTGGCCAGCTTCTTGAGCGTGGTGGCGTCGCCGAACGTTGCGGTGTGGGTCTCGAAGGAGTTCTTCGACATCTTGAACGTCACCACGGTGCCCGCGTTGACGGTCAGCGACGCCGGGAACATCGTGTAGAGCTCCACGCCACCCGGCGTCGACTCGCCGAGGCTGACGGTGTCGGCCGGCTGCTTGGTGGCCGCCACCTTCTTGGCCGCCTTGATATCCGTGGTGACCTGGGCGACCGTGGCCGCCGCGTCCTGCTTGGCCGACGGAATCGCGGCACCCGCGGGCTTGACCACGACGGTCCCGATCATGCCGGGATGCACGTCGCAGAAATAGTGATACGTGCCCGGCTTGGTGAACGTGAGGTCCAACGGCTTGGGCGGTCCATTCCCGGCCGGGATGCCGCTGTCCCATCGTGTGCTGCCGTTGAACGTCTTGGCCTTGGGCGGCGCGAACAGCGCCGTGTTCAGGCCCACGCTCGGCACCTTGCCGCTCCACCAGAACGGGCTCCCGGCAGCGTCGCTGCCCGTCGCCGTCTTGCCCGGCACGATCAGCGGCAGTGCGCTGCCGCCCGTGGCCGGGAAGTCGATCGTGTGGAACCCCCGGATCTCGAACGACACGGTGTCGCCGACGTTGATGGTCGTCTTCTTGTTGAAGAAGGCGTTGATGTCCGGGTTGAACTGCTTGCTGAAGCTCTTGGGCAGATACTTCGCCGCGATCTTGTTGACCGACCCCGGCGGCCCGGCGGTGACCACCTTGGTCACCGGCTTCGCGAGCGCGGACGATGCCGTGAGCAGCGCTAACAGCGCCGTCGCCGCCCCGATCCCCGCCCGACTCCCAATCAGACGCACAGATCCCCCTTTGGTCGTGATCACGCCCGACCATAACCAAATCGCAACAAGTCGTGCAAAAACTTCGCATGCCCGCGTCTGGGGTCAGCGAGCGGGTCCGGATCGGTAACGACCCGGACCCGCGGTAGATCCAACGGAGAGGGCGGGCCGTCAGGCTGCCGCCCGCGACCCGTCAGGGCGTGACGGAGAAGACCTGACCCGTCAGCTCGCCGACATACAGCGTCTTGCCGTGGGCGGCCAGGCCGACCGTCGGCCCGACGAATCCCTTGAGCACCGGCGTCAGTTTGCCTCCCGACAGGGGCATCGAGAAGACCTCACCGGCTTTGCCGGTCGTGCCCAGGAATGAGGTCACGTAGAGCTTGGAGCCGATGATCGCCATCCCCATGATGTCGCTGTGGGGCTTGAACGTCTGGAACGGCTTGGCGTAGCCCGTGCAGGACTTGGCCTTCGTCCAGTTGCACTTGGGGAAGCCGTAGTTGTCTCCCTGGTGCACCTTGAGGATGAAGTCCGGCGGGTTCTTGGCGCCCTTGTCCTGGCCGAGGTCGGACACGAGCGGCGCCTTCGAGCCCGGCGCGAACGCCATCTGCCACGGCTGGCGCATCCCCGTGGCGAAGATCTTCAGGCCCTTGCCGTTGGCCTTCATGGACAGGATGTCGTAGACGAAGGGCGTCTTGGCCGGCCCGTGATCGTTGTTGTTGAGCAGTCCGACATCGACGCCGACGTAGAGCCGGCCGTCCGGGCCGAACGCGATGCCGTTGAAGCCCTGGAAGGCCTTGGGCGCCTTGTAGACGACGGTCTGCTTGGCAAACGTGTTGCTCGCGTTGTTCCATCCCGTCCATTTCTGGATGGTGAAGCTGATGTCGGTGGGACTCGACGCCGTGGCGCCGGCGACGTACAGCGCGCCGTCATGGAAGGCGAGGCCCGACACGAAGAGCGGCGAGTTCGCGATCTTGACGCCGGTGCCGTTCTTGAGCACGAATACGCCGCCGTTGGGGACCTTGCTCGACTCCTGGCCACCATCGCCCTCATAGATCTGGCCGTTGCCGAAGGCAAAGGACGTCGGCGTCGCCAGTCCCCCGCCGATGGCGACCTGGGTCACCGTCTTGCCCGTGGGTGATTTCGGCGGCGGTGGCGGTCCGGCCGCCTGTGCTGCGGCAGCGACGCCACCGCAGGCCAAGGCCGCCACCATCGCAGCCGTTGCGCGCTTCTTCATGAGTTGACTCCTCTGACAGGGCCCAGCGGGCCATCAACAACGAGCCCAGGACCCAGCGAAGACCAGTCACGAGCGGCAAGCTTGTGCCTCTGCACCCCGTTGACTCCCGGTCCAACGAAGAAAGATCCCCCGGCAGTGGCGATCCCCCGTCCGGGACTATAACCAAATTGCGACATTTCGCATAAAAGCTTTCGGCACCCGGTCCCCGGGACGTGGCGGCGGGGCCGAGGCCTGAGCGGGGCGCGCAGGCCCCTATGCTCGCCGTAATGCCGCCACCCACCGCTGATCTCGCCGACGTCGTGGCCCGGGCCCTCGCCGAGGACCTCGGCGACGGCGACGTGACCACGGCGGCCACCGTTCCCGCGCACGCGCGCGCCCGTGCGGTCATCCGCCAGAAGGCGCCGGGCGTCATCTACGGCCTTGACGTCGCCGAGCAGGTGTTCCGCTCGCTTGACGCCGGCGCGACGTTCACCCGTGAGGTGGCCGAGGGGGTGTGGCGCGACAGCGGCGAGGTGCTGCGCATCGAGGGCACGGCCCGGGCGCTGCTCTCAGGCGAGCGGACCGCGCTGAACTTCCTGCAACGGCTCTCCGGCGTGGCCACCATGGCCGCGCGGGCGGTGCAGGCCGTCGACGGGACCGGCGCGCGCATCCTCGACACGCGCAAGACCACGCCGGGGCTCCGCACCTTGGAGAAGGCGGCGGTGGCGGCCGGCGGGGCCACCAACCACCGTGCCGGTCTCTACGACGCGATCCTCATCAAGGAGAACCACGCCGCCCTGGCCGGCGGCGTGGGCGCTGCGGTCCGCCGCGCGCGCGCAGAGGCCCCGGACCTACCGCTGGAGGTGGAATGCCGCGACCTGGCCGAGGTCGACGAGGCGCTGGCCGCCGGCGCGCCGCAGCTGCTGCTCGACAACATGAACCCCGATCAATTGCGCGCCGCGGTGGCCCACGTGGCCGGCCGTGCGGAGCTCGAGGCCAGCGGCGGAGTGACGCTCCAGACGCTCCGGGAGGTCGCCGGCACGGGCGTAGACTTCGTTTCGGTGGGCGCGCTGACGCATAGTGCGCCGGCCCTTGACCTGTCTCTCCTCCTCACCCCATTGCCATGAATCTGCCCATGCTCAGCGCCTCCGAGGCGCCGCTGATGCTCGAGAACATCCCCGCCCTCCAGGACGAGGTACGCGAGCTGGCGGCCGCCCGCGGGGCCGTGATCCTCGCCCACAACTACCAGCTGCCCGAGATCCAGGACGTCGCCGATTACGTCGGCGATTCGCTGGGCCTCTCTCAGCAGGCCGCCGCCTCCGATGCCGGCACGATCGCCTTCTGCGGCGTGCATTTCATGGCCGAGACGGCCTCGATCCTCTGTCCCGACAAGCAGGTCCTCATCCCCGATCCCGATGCCGGCTGCTCGCTGGCCGACTCGATCACCGCCGAGCAGCTGCGCCAGTGGAAGGCGGACCATCCCGAGGCCGTCGTCGTCATGTACGTCAACACCACCGCCGAGGTCAAGGCCGAGACCGACTACTGCTGCACGTCGGCCAACGCCGTGCAGGTGGTCGAGCACATCTACGCCACCCACGGCCAGGACACCGAGATCCTCTTCGGCCCCGACATGTTCCTCGGCGCCTACGTCGAGAAGACGCTCGGGCGCTCGATGCACGTGTGGGACGGCGAGTGCCATGTCCACGCCGGGATCAAGCCCCACGACATCACGCACGTGCGCGAGGCGCACCCCGACGCCGACTTCCTCATCCATCCTGAGTGCGGCTGCTCGACGAGCGTCATGGAGTACGTGGCCTCCGGTGACATTGCCTCGGGAGGCGTCCACATGCTCTCCACCGGTGGGATGCTCGGCTATGCCCGCTCACTGGGCTCCGCGGCCATCGGCGGCGACGGCCCGGAGAGTCGGCCGCGGGCGATCGTGGCCACCGAGACCGGGATGCTGCACCCGCTGCGCCAGGCGGCCCCCGACGCCGAGTTCATCGCCGCCAACGAGGCCGCGTCCTGCCGCTTCATGAAGATGATCACGCTGCCCAAGCTCCGTGACGCGCTGCGCGACGGCACGCACGAGGTCAAGGTCGGAGCCGACATCGCCGATCGCGCCCGGGTGCCGATCGAGCGGATGGTGGCGATCAGCTAGACAGATCAGGCGTCGGGTTCCGGCGGGCCGCCAAGCTCGCCGCCGCCGTTGGCCCGCGGCATGTCGGGTGGCAGCGGATACAGCGGGTCTGAGTCCTCATAGAGCAACACCCCGCGGTCGGCGACGGCCTTGACGCGGGGAGTGTTGGTCCGCTTCCGCTGGAACTCATCGAGCGTGTAGCAGTGCACGTCGGCGCCGTGTCCCATCTCCATGCTGTCCCACAGTGACGTCGCCTGATAGACGCGCTCGAGCCACGGCATCCCCTCAAAGGCGCGCGAGACGAGCACCACCACGAACTCCGGGCCGCGCTCGCGCTGGGGTGGGGCGCCGCGGGCGTCGTCCACGCGGGCGCCGCCCAGCATCACCACCTGCAGCGGCCAGCGGTCACCGACGCGGCTCAGGTAGCGCTGCATCTCTCCCAGGTTGAGAGTGGTCGCCAACTCCACTTAGCGGGCCCTCACGACCTCGATTGTGCAGGGTGGGCCCGACGGTCGTCAATAACCGGCGATGGCGCCGATCATCCGGCTCTCCAGCAGCTCGGCGGTGCCGTTGTCGGGTCCGTCCACCATCAGGGCGAAGGCGAGGGTGTGGCCGCCGTGGCTGTGGCAGTAGCCGGCCAGGTTGGTGACGTAGTTGAGCGTGCCGGTCTTGGCGGCGCAGTTGCCGACTGCGGGGGTCTTGAGGCCGATCCCGCGGACGGTGCCCTCCTTGCCCACGGTGGGCAGCGAGGCGACCAACTCGCGGCCGACCGAGGTCCCCCACACCTCGCGCAGCAGGTCGACCACCTCCAGCGGCGAGGAGCGGTCCTTGATCGAGAGGCCGGAGCCGTCGAGGATGGTGGGGTGCAGGCTGTAGGTGTCGGCGATGGTGCGGCCGATGACCTTGGCGCCGTCGGAGATCGTCCCGCCGCGGCCGAACAGGACCCCCAGCTGCTTGGCGAACAGCTCGGCGAACAGGTCGTCTGAGGGGACGTCCATCAGCCGCGTCATCACCGACATCGGCGGGGAGCTCACGGTGGCCAGCACCCGGGCGTCATCAGGGGTCTTGCGCTCATGCGGCGACGCCTTGACGGTGATGTGCGAGCCGCGCATGACCAGGGCCAGCTCGCGGGCGGCGAAGGTGGCCGGGGAGTAGTGCGGAGCGGTGGTGCCGTGGTCATAGGTCAGCGCGCTCAGCTGGCCGCCGAAGTCGGGCGTATCGGGCTTGTAGTCGGTGATCAGCCCGCCGCGTTTGCGGTCAAACATGGTCTCGTCGGCGAAGATCTGCCCCGTGACGTGAGTGATGCCGTGCTTGGCGAGCTGCTGGGTGAGCTGGGCGGCGGTGGGGCCGTACCCGTACTCCCAGACGTGGTTGAAGGTCGGGTCACCGAAGGTGGGGTCCCCGCCGCCGCGCAGATAGAGATTTCCATGCCACACGCCGTGGCGCTCCGAGCCGGTGCCGAGCACGGTGGTGTGCAGTCGCGCGTTGGGGCCCAGCTTGTCCATCAGCGCCGTCGTCGTCCACAGCTTCTCCACCGACGCCGGCGGGCGCTTGACGTTGGGGCGCAGGCCGTAGAGCTCATCGTCGGCGTCCAGGTCGTAGACGAGCGCCCCGCTCTGCGCGCCGGCCTGCGTCATGGCCTTGCTCAGCGCGGTCTGGAGGTGGACCTCCTGGGGCGATAACGGCGCCCGGTGGCCCTTGAGGGTCAGCAACGCGGGATCGTGCCCGCGGTGCCGGGTTGCGGTGTCCTTCTTGGCCTTGTGCGGGGCGACGACGGCCGAGCCGGCGTCGAACTGCGCATCGTGGTTACTGGTGTGGCTGAGTGAGCCGATCAGCCCCAGCGTGATCGCCGCCGCCAACAGGATCAGCACCAAGCCTGGGGCAAGCCAGCGTCTCAGGCCGTCTCCAGCTCCTCCACGGTGTGGGGCCCGACCACGGCAATCGACAGCTCATCGGCGATGCCGGCGGCCACCTCACGCACCTGGTCATAGGTGACGTTGTCCAGCAGGTCGATGGTGATGTCCGGGTCGGCGTCCTCGTCGTAGACGACCGTCTGCTGGGCCGCATAGCGGGCGACCGCCCCGGTGTTCTCAAAGGCAAGGGTGCGCGCGCCCGCCGCGTAGGCCTGGGCGCGGCTGACCTCGGCCTCGGTGGGACCGTCGTTGCGCAGCTCGGACACGATGTCGCGCATCCGCCGGTAGGCCTCCATGCACTTGGCCGACTCCAACCCGGCCGACAGCTGCAGGATGGGGACGTCGGCGTAGGCGTGAGGGAAGGCCGAGACCGAGTAGGCCAGCCCCCGCTGCTCGCGGATCTCGTCGAACAGGCGCGACCCCATCGAGCCACCCAGCAGCGTCCCGTACACCATGAGGGCGGCGCGCTGCTTGGGATCTGAGACGTCGACCATCGGCCGGTAGGACATACGCAGGTGCGACTGGTTGGAGTCCCGCTCGCGCACGAGCACGCGCGGCTCGGGCGGCGGGGCGGCCTCGAACGGCTCCGGCTCCGGCGCGGCGCTGAAGCGCTCGAACAGCTCATTGAGCGCGCCGTTGTCGCCGAGCGCCTCGAGGTTGCCCACGGCGAACGCCGCCCCCTTGGAGGGAGACCAGCGGCGGCTGCGGAAGGCGAGGATGCCATCGCGGGTGAAGGTGTCGCGCAGATGCTCGGCGGGGCCCAGCACCGGGCGGCCCAGCGGGTGACTTCCGAACACCGCCTCGTCGATGAGGTGCTCGGCGATGGTGGCCGGCTGGTCATCGGCACGGGCGATCTCCTGGACCACGACGCCGCGCTCGCGGTTGAGCTCGTCGGGATCGATGCGGGGCCGGGCCACGAAGTCGGTGAGGAGATCCGCCGCGTCCAGCCCGCTCTGGGCACGCGCCGTGATGTGGAAGGCGACGAGGTCATGGCTCGTGTAGGCATTGAGCACGGCGCCGATGTTCTCGGCCGCCTCGTTGACGTCGCGATACGTCGGGTACTTCTCGCCGCCCTTGAACACGAGATGCTCCAGAAAGTGGGCCATCCCGTTCTCTTCGGGGCGCTCGGTGCGGGCGCCGGCGTCGAAGGCAGCCAGGATGGTCACCGCGCGCGTGCCCGGCACCGCGATGCGATGTAGACGCAGCCCATTGTTCAGCGTCGTGACCGAAATCTCCGTCATTGCTGGGATAACGGTAGCGCTCGGCGCGGGGGACCGGGACGGGTCGTCGACACGTGGTTCAATGGACCTGCAAATCGCGTTGCAAGCCCGCCGCGCACAGGACAACACCGTGGGCTGCCGCTACTCTGCGCCGCACCCTATGGCTACACGTAACAAACTGTCGCGCCGCACCTCGGACCGGGCTCAGGCGGCTCCTAACCAGCATCCACGGACCGATACCCGCCAGCAGCGCACCGCGCGGCCGGTCATCGAATTCCGCAACGTCTCCAAGCTCTACGCGGGCGATGTGGGCCTCGATCAGGCGACCTTTTCCATCGAGCGCGGCGAGTTCGTGTTCCTGGTCGGGTCGACCGGATCGGGCAAGTCGACCGTGATGCGCCTGCTCATCAAGGAGCTCGAGGCCACCGGCGGCATGATCCGCGTCGCCGGCCGCGTACTGGACGAGATCCCCCGCAAGCGCGTGCCGTACTACCGCCGCAACGTCGGCGTCGTCTTCCAGGACTTCAAGCTGCTGCCCAACCGCACCGTGTACGACAACGTCGCCTACGCGCTGCAGGTCACCGGCGGCACCCGCAAGGAGATCCGCGCCAAGGTGCCGGACGTCCTGCGGCTCACCGGCCTGTCGACCAAGCTGCACAACTATCCCCACCAGCTCTCGGGCGGGGAGCAGCAGCGCGTGTCGGTCGCGCGTGCCTTCGTCAACCATCCGCCACTGCTGCTGGCCGACGAGCCCACCGGAAACCTCGATCCGGAGACCAGCATCGACATCATGCGCCTGCTCTACCGCATCAACCGCACCGGCACCACCGTGCTGGTCGCGACCCACGATCAGGCGATGGTGGACAGGATGCGCCGCCGCGTGCTGGAGCTGTCCCACGGGCAGATCGTGCGCGACGAGGCCGCAGGCATGTACACGCGTGATGAGACCACGCGTGACCTGGCGCGCCGGCTGCGCGCCCCGTCGGCGACGCCCCCGCCCGGGGTCGAGTAGGCCATGCGCATCGGCTTCTTCTTGCGGGAGGCGTTCCGCGCCGTCCGGCGCAACGCCGCTCCCAGCTTCGCCGCGCTGGCCACGGTGCTGGTCACGCTGCTGGTGCTCGGCGTCTTCATCCCGATCGTGCAGGCCACCAACGGCGCCGCCAACAGCGTGCGCAGCCGCGTCGAGGTCGACGTCTACATGAAGACCAACGCCACGGCCGCCGACGACGCTCGCGTGCGCCGCGAGCTGCTCAACGTCCCGCACGTCAAGAGCGTGCAGTTCGTCCCCAAGGCCGAGGCGTACGCCCAGCAGTCAAAGGCTGACCCGGCCGCCTACAAGCTGCTGGGGTCAAACCCGCTGCCCGACACGTTCCACGTGATCCCGGACAACCCGGCCAACGTCCTGGCCGTGCACAACTCGCTGACGCCGACGGTGGGCGGGACGACGGGCACCATCGATCAGTCGATCGCCACCGTCTCCAACAAGCGCAACGACACCAAGAAGATCCTCGAGGTCACCAACCTGGTGACGATCACGGCCGCCGTGCTCACCGTGCTGCTGACCATCGCCTCGGTGCTGCTCATCGCCAACACGATCCGGCTGTCGCTGTACGCGCGCCGCCGCGAGGTCGAGGTGATGAAGCTGGTCGGCGCCACCGACTGGTTCATCCGCTGGCCCTTCGTGATCGAGGGCATCGTGGTGGGTGCCGCGGGAGCGATCCTGGCCGTGGCGGTGCTGGGGGTCACCAAGATCGCCCTGCTCGATCCGCTGGCCGACAACTGGACGCTGATCGCGGCGCCGCGCACCATCTCCTTCACGGCCTTGCTGATCGTGCTCATGGGCGCCGGGGTGCTGGTGTCGGCGCTCGGCTCCGGGCTGTCGCTGCGCCGCTTCCTGCGCGTGTAACCGCCCGGGTCGCGGACTCATGAAGCTGGCCCGGCCGGCGGGGGAGCCCAGCTACCCTGGGTAGCCGCAGATGTACGCGCGTCGTCAACGTTCTCCGGTGCTGGTCAGGGTCCTGGCCGGCATCATCGTGCTGCTCATCGGCGTGTGGTTCGGGGGCCATCCGAGCTGGCTGCCGGGGCCGGTGCGCAGCGCCTTCGTCTCCCAGGACAACAACGACAAGCTGCTCAACCAGGTCCTGGGGCTGATCCAGAACGACTACTACCGCAAGGTCAACCGCTCCCAGCTGGTCGACAAGGGCCTGCAGGCGGCGGTGGCCAGCCTCGACGATCCGTACTCGCACTACTACGACCCGTCTGACTACAAGAGCTTTCAGGACGAGGACAACCCCCACCTGAGCGGGATCGGGATCGACATCAAGAACCAGCCGCAGGGCCTCCTGGTCCAGGATGTGTTCCAGGGCTCGCCCGCCGAGAAGGCCGGGCTGGCCCGCGGCGATCTCATCGTCGAGGTCGGCTCCACCTCGCTGGCCAACCGCTCGTCCAACTTCTCGGCGGCGCTGATCAAGGGGCGCGCCGGGACCAAGGTCACCCTCACGGTGCTGCGCGACAAGCGCCGCCGGATCATCACCGTGCGCCGCGCCAACCTCGTCGTGCCGGTCGCCGCCAGCAAGCTGCTCACCTACCACGGGACCAAGCTCGGCTACGTCGAGCTGACCAGCTTCACCGACGGCTCGGGGGACGAGGTGCGCAGCCAGGTCCAGCAGATGCTGCACCAGGGCGCCCGCGGGCTCATCCTCGACCTGCGCGAGAACGGCGGTGGCCTGCTCGAGGAGGCGGTCAACACCGCCAGCGTCTTCATCCCCGACGGGACGATCGTCTCCACCGACGGGCGCGCGCAGCCGCGCCAGGTGTACCTGGCCAAGCCCAGCCTCACCGTCGCGCCCCGGATACCCATGGTGGTGCTGGTCGACTCCGGGACGGCGTCGGCGGCGGAGATCGTCACCGGCGCGCTGCAGGATCGCGGTCGGGCCAAGGTGGTGGGCACCCACACCTACGGCAAGGGCGTCTTTCAGGAGATCGAGCCGCTCTCCAACGGCGGCGCACTGGATTTCACGGTCGGGGAGTACTTCACGCCCAGCGGGCGCAACCTCGGCGGTGGCGGGGTCAAGCAGGGCAAGGGCATCCAACCCAACGTGTACGCCTACACCAAGTCGACGGCCAAGACCGACACCGCGCTGACGGTGGCCGAGAAGACCGTCGCCGCCGAGCTCGGGCAGTGACGCCGCCGCCCGCCCGGGCCGGCGACCCGCGCAGCGGCGCGCGGGTGGCGCTCCTGGTCCGCCAGGGGAAGTTCCTCGTCGCCGAGCCGTTCTTCGGCCCGGGCCCGCGCCTGGTGGTCACGCGCGACAAGCGCGCCGGGGTCGGCGATCTCGTGCTGCTCTCCAGCGGCAGCCTCCAGGGCAACGGGCGCCGGGGCGGCTCGCGCCGGGCCACGGTCGCCCAGCGCCTGGGCCGCCCGGAGGTGGCGCGCGACGTGATCCGCGCGCTGATGCTCGACCGCGGCCTCCCGGGCGCGTTTGACCCGGCGGTGGAGCGCGAGGCGCGGCTGGCGGCCGCCGATGGCGCCGACGACGTGACCGGCCACGCCCTCCCGGGCGGGGAGCGGCGCGACCTACGCGAGCTGGCCACGTTCACCATCGACCCGGCCACCGCGCGCGACTTCGACGATGCGATCTCGGCCGAGGCGCTCGACGACGGCTCGTGGCGCGTGTGGGTCCACATCGCCGACGTCGCCGCCTATGTCACCCCGCGCTCGCTGGTCGACCGCGAGGCCTACCGGCGCTCGACCAGCGTGTACGTGCCGGGGATGGTGGAGCCGATGCTCCCCCGGGCGCTGTCGAACGAGGCGTGTTCGCTGGTGCCCGGCGCCCCTCGGGCGACGGTGACGGTGGAGATGGTGGTGACCGAGCGCGGGGTCCGCCGCGCCTCGATGTATCGCTCGCTCATCCAATCCGACGAACGGCTGGACTATGACCGCGTGGACCGGATCTTCGCCGGCACCGAGGCCGCCGCCGATCCATGGGCGCAGCCGCTGGCGGCGGCGCGCGCCGCGTCGGCCGCGCTGGGCGCGGCACGCCGTGCCGCGGAGGAGGGACGGGATGGGAGTGGGTCGGGACGGGGAGCGCTCGAGGTGGACTCCGCCGAGCCGCAGTTCAGCTTTGACGAGGACGGCAACGTCGAG
>DATJTQ010000238.1:0-37600 GCA_035503355.1 Solirubrobacteraceae bacterium | reverse complement strand
CACGGCGTACTCGCGCGAGAGGTGCAGGCCGCGGCGCGCCACCTTCTCGGTGAGCACCGAGCGCTTGAGCAGCAGGGCCGACACCGTGTAGGCGGCGGTGGCGGCGACCAGCAGCGCCAGCAGCAGCGGCCACGCGTGGGTGAGCTCCAGCGGGAACACGACCCCCGTCAGCGGCGAGCGCATGACGCCGCCCACGACCGCCGAGAGTCCGATCAGCGCCCAGAAACCGGGGGTCACCGACGGCAGGAGGTGGGCCTCCAGCGCGCCCAGCGCGCCGCCGATCATGAACACCGGCGCGAGCACGCCACCCGAGGTCCCTGACCCCAGCGACAGGCCCCAGATGAGCGTCTTGACCACCAGGATGCCGATGATGAGCGACATGCCGGCCCGCCCGGTGAGCAGCTGGTCGATCACGTCGTAGCCGACGCCGAGCGCCCGCGGCTCGATCAGCCCGCCGATGCCGATGATGAGCCCGCCGATGGCCGGCCACCACATCCAGTGAAACGGCAGCCGTGAGAAGGCGTCCTCCGACGCGTAGACCAGGCCTGTCGCCGCGATGGCCAGCAGGCCGCCGATTGCGCCCGCCGGGACACACAGCAGCTCGTCGCCGGCGGTGAGATGCAGGTGGGTCAGCGGCATGGCGAACAGAGCGCCGTGCCCGATGAGCACACCACGCAGCAGGGTGCTGGTCACCACCGCCGCCACCACGGGCACGAAGCTGCGCGGCCGCCACTCGAACAGCAACAGCTCGACCGCCAGCAGAACCGAGGCCAGTGGCGCGTTGAAGGTGGCGGCCATGCCGGCGGCGGCGCCCGCCACCAGCAGCGTCTTGCGCTCGTCGGCGGACATGTGCAGCGTCTGGGCCAGCACCGAGCCCACCGCCCCGCCGGTCATGATGATCGGGCCCTCCGCGCCGAACGGCCCGCCGCTGCCGATGCTGATCGCAGCCGAGATCGGTTTGAGCACGGCCACGCGGGGATCGATCCGGCTGCCGCGGATGAGGATCGCCTCGATGGCCTCGGGCATGCCGTGGCCGCGGATCTTCTCGGAGCCGAAGCGCGCCATCAGGCCGATGATCAGCCCGCCCACCACCGGCGCCAGCAGGATGAGCAGGGGCTGATGGTGCCCGGCGCCCGGGGCGACCAGGCGCGTGCTGAGGCGCTGGTAGAAGACGAGGTTGGTGATCAGCCCGATCAGCCGCAGCAGGGCCAGCGCCGCCACGGCGCCCGCGGCGCCGATCGGCACCGCGCAGGCGGTGATGGTGAGCACCCGCGGGCTGAGCGAGAAGTCGCCGAGGTGGTCGACGCGCTCCCGGACCGGCGCGCTCAACGCTTCAGCAGCAGGTCTTCAACGTCATCGCTGTCGTCGAGCGAACCGAGGAGGGCTTGGATCGTCGGCGCCAGCTGGGCAAGCTCGCGCAGGTGGACTCCGGACAGCGAGCTCAGGGTGAGCGCGCCGAGCTCGGTCAGCTGGAGGTGGACCACGGATTGCTGGTCAGAGTCCCGCTCTCGGCTGATCAGTCCCTTCTTCTCCGTCCGGTCAATCAGCTCGACGGCGCTGTGGTGACGGATGATCAGTACATCGGCGACCTCGCCGACCGTCGCGCCGCCGGGAGTCCGGGAGGCGCGGATGGCCAGCAGCAACTGATGTTGGGTGGGCGTGACGCCGGCCGCACGGGCCTGCTGTTCTGACCAGTGCAGGAAGCGTCGCAGGCCGTAGCGAAACTGGGCCAGGCGCTCGTAGTCGGCGTCAGTCAGTGTGGTCTTGGCTTTCGGCATGTCGCATCACGATATCGTGCTGCGACCAGAGGCGTCTGGCGGCCGTCTCCCTCGGCCCCGGGGCGCCGCGCCTCGCCGCGCCGCCGCGTCGTGGCGGGGTTGACACGTCAGAGCACACCCGCGCGGTCCGGGGGGTGCGTGCTCTGACGTGTCAGCATGACTCGTGTTCTGGAGCACGCTGCCGCGGATCGGCCGATGCGTGCTCTGAGGTGTCAACGTCGCCGTGAAGTTCGGGGTCGCGACAGCCACCCGCACGGGACGACTCAGTCGGGGCCGCCCTGGGGCCGCCCTGGGGCCCCCCGCCCCGCCCGCGGCTCCGCCTCGCCCGCCCCGCTCGCGGCTCCGCCCCGCCCCGCTGCCGGCCGCCACCGCAGTCTCAACCATCTCCGCCGTTGTCGCACCACGATATCGTGATGCGATATGGCCCCGGTCGGTCAGGCGGTGACCGCCGCGGCCAGCCACGGGTAGCGGGCGGTGTCCTGGCCGGCGTAGTCGGGGTCCAGGTAGATGAAGCAGCGCTGGATCTGCCAGTCGCGGATCTCGAACACGTCGCACCACCGCCCCGCGCCCCACTCGGGCACGCCGGTGCGCCAGGGGCCGTCCCGGTGCTCGCCGTAGCTCGTGCCCTCGCACACCACCACGTCGGAGCCGGAGAAGATCCAGTTGAAGTTGGCGTAGTCGTGGCGGATCGCCTTCAGCGTGGCGCCGACGTCGCCGAACATCGTGCCGATCTGCTCGCGGCCGTTGGCAATCCCCCACTTGGGGAACATCACCTGGGCGTCGACCGCGAACAGCTCGAGGATGCTCTCGCCGGTCGAGGTGATGCCGCCGTTGTCAAACGCCTTGAGATATTCCAGGACGACGGACTTGCGCTGCTCGTCGGTCATCGTCTGACGCGTCAGGGTCATCAGAGTGAGCTCCTTATAGCCGGTGTGTGTGCCTCCCGTGCACCGTGCGCGGATCATCTCAGAGCCGCACTCCCGAGTTTGCCGTTCGTGAGGCACTGGGTATGCCATAGAGGCCACCGAAACTTGAGGGAGGATCGATGTCCGGCACAACGATCGCGTCCGGGGCGAGGCGACGCACGCTGGGGGCAACCTGCTTCGCGCTGACCACGGCGGCAGTACTCATGGCCACCGGCTCCGCGGCCGCCGCCGCACCGCCCGCCACCCAGCCGTCGGGCGCGGCCCCGGGCGGCCCGGGGGCGCAGTCCTATCTCGACGTTGCCCGCAAGGACTGCTTCGGCACGGCGCGCAACACCACCTCCAAGGTGTGGTTCACCGTTGCCGGCGGCGTGCTGTCGGACGTGTTCAGCCCCAACATCGAGGCCACCAACGTCAACACGGTCCAGTACATCGTCACCGACGGGCACTCCTTCGCCGATCTGCAGCAGCGCAACATGACCTACTCGCTGGCCTCGCCCGACCGCAGCGGCATGGTCTGCCAGGTCACCAGCACCGACAAGGCCCACGGCTTCCGCCTGATCAGCGATTACATCACCGACCCGGCGCGGGCCAGCGTGCTCGTCCACACCACGCTTCAGCCCATCGGCGGCGACGCCAACGCAGTCTCCAAGTACAAGGTGTACGTGCGCTACGACGCCACCATCGACAACAGCGGGGGTGGCGGCACCACCAACGGCGGCGCCAACGACGCGACCGTGGACCCGTCGAGCACCGCGCTGGTCTCCTCCGACACCAACGCTCCAACGGGTCCGTTCGCGGCGCAGGTGGTCGGGGCGCTCGTCGCCAACCGCCCGTTCCTGGCCGAGTCAAGCGGCTTCGTGGGCACGCCCAGCGACGGCCTGGACCAGCTCGACACCCACCACCAGCTCGTCAACGACTACCGCTCGGCCATGGACGGCAACGTGGTGCAGACGGCGCTGCTGGACACCACGCCGGGCCAGCCGTTCACGCTCGCGCTCGGCTTCGCCCCCACGGCCGGCGCGGCCGTGTCCACCGCGCAGACCAGCGCCGCGCAGCCCTTCGCGCACGCGCTCTCCCAGTACGAGGCGGGCTGGCATGACTACGACGCCTCGCTGAAGAGGCCGCCGGCGACCCTCCTCGGCTTCAGCGGCGCGCAGAACGGCGCCATGCAGCGCACCTACTGGCTGTCGGCCAACGTCATCAAGGCCGCCGAGGACAAGACCAACATCGGCGCCTTCGTGGCCTCGCCGACGGATCCGTGGGGCCAGACCGTTCCCGCCACCACCACCCACGCCGGGTGGACCTACCGCGAGGTGTTCGCGCGCGACAGCTACGAGACGTTCACCGGCCTGCTGGCCGACGGTGACCGCGCCTCGGCGCGCGACATGGTCATGTTCATGTTCGACAAGACCCAGCAGCCCGACGGCAGCTTCCCGCGCGACTCCGAGCTCGACGGGGCGGTCGCGCCCGACACGTTCGGCCTGTCGGAGATCGACGAGGTCGCCTACCCGCTCCTGATGGCCCAGGAGGCGGGCCTGGCCGGCAACACCGCCTTCTACCAGGACCACATTCGCCCCGCGGCCGACTACATCGTCGATCATGGACCGAGCACGGGCGCCGAGCGCTGGGAGGAGCACCCCGGCTACTCGCCGGCCACCATCGCCGCGGAGATCGCCGGCCTGACCGCTGCGGCGCAGCTCGCCCAGGCGGCGGGCGACGGTGCCCGCGCGCACCTCTACCAGTCCACCGCCGACGACTACCAGCGCAACGTCAAGGCGTGGACGGTGACCACCAGCGGCCCCGACGGCCCGCGCTACTTCATCCGCGAGTCGGTCTCGGGCAACCCCAACACCGACCAGACCTACAACCTGGGCAACGGCAGCCTCAACAACGTCGATCAGCGCTCGATCATCGACGCCGGCTTCCTGGAGCTGACGCGGATGGGCGAGCTGTCGGCCACCGATCCGGATGTCAAGGCGTCGCTGAAGGTGGTCGACTCAGTCCTCGAGAGCCAGACCGCGTCGGGGCCCGGCTGGCACCGCTACGGGATCAAGGCCAAGGGCAGCACCGACGGCTACGGCGACTGCTACGTGCCCGACCCGACCAGCTGCTCGCCCACCGGCGAGGGATGGTTCCCCAATGCCGTGGGCTCCGGCCATCTGTGGCCGCTGCTCGACGGCGAACGGGCCGAGCAGGACCTCCAGGCCGGGCAGACCGCGGCGGCGTCGAGCCTGGCCGCGACCTTCCAGCGCATGACCTGGGGGCTGGGCTATGTCCCCGAGCAGGTCTGGGAGGACCCCAACACGCCCGCGTCGCCATTCGGTGCCAACCCCACCACGGCCTCCATCGGGTTCACCAACGGGAAGGCCGCCGGGTCGGCGGCACCCCTCATCTGGGGCCAGGCCCAGTACCTGCGGCTCGTCCTCGATCTCCACCGCGGCAAGCTGTCCGATCAGCCAGCCGTCGTCCGCGCGCGCTACCTGAGCCCCGGGGCACCCGCCGACGTTCCGGTGACGCTCACCGCGCCGTCCAACGGCGCGATGACGACGGGCTCGACCACGACGGTGACCGGGACCACCACGCCCGGCGCCACCGTCGAGGTGTCCTCCGGTCAGCCCGGCTCGACGAGCAACACCACCACGGTGGTGGCCACGACCGCCGACGCCAAGGGTGCCTTCAGCGCCACCGTACCGACGCCCTCAGGCAGCGACGTGATCACCGCGGCCACCTCCACCGGCGCGCGCGCCACCGGCTGGGCGCAGGTGACGGTCACCGGCAGCGCCTAGCCCGAGGAATCGATCAGGCGCTCGCGAAGCTGACCGACAGCCCCGGTCCGCTCGCGAGCGTCTGGTACACGACGCAGTAGCGCTCGGTCAGCTTCTGGAGCACGGCGAGCTGCTCCTCGTCGAGGTCGCCGTCGAGCTCGAAGGAGAGGCGGATGGCGGTGAAGCCGACCGGCGCGTCGCGGTCTACGCCGAGCGTCCCGCGGAAGTCCAGATCGCCCTCGGCGCGGACGCGCCCGGTGGTGACCGGCAGCTCGAGCGAGGTCGCCACCGCGCGCAGGGTCACGCCGGCGCACGCCACCAGCGCCTCGAGCAGCATGTCGCCCGAGCACAGCAGCGTGCCGTCACCACCAGTGGCGGGATGCAGCCCCGCCTCGGCCAGCGCCCGGCCGGTCTGCACCGAGCACGAGACGCCGTCGCCCAGTTCGCCCTCCGCCCGCAACGTCACCTGCGCGGCCTGCGGTTCGGAGCGGTAGCGCTCCTTCAACGGGCCCTGCACGGTGACCAGCGCATCGCGGTCCATGCGCCTGATCCTAGAGGTCGCTTGCGCGCGGGCGCCGCGCGTGACAAGGTGCCGCGCCAATGGCGAGCTTTGAGCCCGTCCCCTTCGCACAGCGCTCCGAGGGACAGAAGGTCATCATCGGCGCCGTCATCCCCGCGCTCGTCGGAGCGCTTGCGGGCTTCCTCGTGGGAGCGTCGGCGGCCGGCTACTGGGTGGTGGCGCTGCTGGCTGCCGTGGGAGCCTTCCTCGGCGGCTTCGAGCACAGCGACGGCTGGGACGCCGCTGACCGGGGGTTCTTCGGCGGTGTCATCTACGGCACGACGCTGCTCCTGGTCCACGAGCTCATCCACAACCAGGCCAAGGTCTCACTGGGCAGCTTCCCGCCCTTTCTCGTCGTCATCACCGCGCTGGCGGGGACCCTGCTCTCCGCCGCCGGAGGGCGCATCGCGCGCGCCCGCCGGGCGCCACGGCCGGAGTCGCCTCCGTCCGGTTCGCGTCAGGCGACTTAGCCAGACCTTCACGCGGGTAGATGACGTCCTTGATGGATATCCGCGAGGATGACGGGGCGATGCCCGGCGACCCACGTGCGGAGGACCGCGTGACCCGCTCCGCCGATCCGTGGCGCCGGCGCGGCCGCGCGCTCGCGGGGGTGGCCATCGTCGTCATCAGCGTCGCCCTCTTGCTGTGGGTGGCGCCACTCGACGAGGTGATCCGGCAGATCGGGCACATGAAGCCACTGTGGGTGGTGGGGGCGGTGGCGTTCGAGATCGGCTCGTGCCTCAGCTACGTGATCATCTTTCGCCGGTTCTTCCCCGAGCCGCCGCGGTCAGTGAGCCGCACGGTGGCGTGGATCGCGATGGGGGCGGGCGCGGTGCTGCCGGGCGGCAACATCTCCTCGGCGGCGGCGACGGGCGTGCTGCTGCGCCGGCATGGCATCGGCACCCGTCGGCTGGTCACGCGCTGCGCGGCGCTGCTGGCCCTGCTCACGGGATTTGGTTTCGCCGTCAACGGCATCGCCGGCGTGTGGCTCCTGGTCGGCCTGCCCGGCGGGCCCCATGACCTCAGTCACGCGGGCGTTCCCATCCTCGTCTCGGTCGGGGTGCTGGGTGCGGCGACCCTCATCGCGTACTACGGCCGTCGTCTCGGCGCCACCGCGCCGCGCCCCATCCGCGCGGTGACGACCGGGCTGCACGCGGCCTGGAGCAGCGTCAGGGCCATGCACTGGCGGCTCGTGGGAGGGGTCGGGTTCCTGTGTTTGGACATGGCCGCTCTGTGGGCCGCCTGTGCGGCCACCGGACATCCCCTCGGCTTTCCGGCCACCGTCATCGCCTACTGCATCGGCTATCTGGCGACGGCGATCCCCATACCGGCCGGCCTCGGGGTGCTGGATACGGGCCTGGCTGCGGCCCTGGTGCTCTACGGACTGCCGCCGGCGGCCTCGGTGGGTGCCGTGCTCGTCTACCACGCCATCTCGATCTGGGTCCCGGCCACCGGCGGGTTGGCCGCCTGGCTGCCGGCCTCGGGCCGCCGGAGCCTGCGCCCGCGGCGCGCCGTGCGGCTCGCCGAGCCGGCCGTGTTGCACCTGCGCCCGGTCGCCGAGCCCGACCGCTGAGCGCCGTCGCGCGCCGACCCGGGACGTCCGCTCTCATGCCGCCCACGCCAGCGCCCGCCGACGAGGTCGATGTCCTCGTCATCGGGGGCAGCCTCGTCGGGCTGTCGACGGCCATGTTCCTGGGGATCCACGGGATCCACGCCCTGACCGTCGAACGCCACCCCAGCACCGCGATCCACCCCCGTGCCGGGCACTTTCAGCTGCGCACGCTGGAGATCCTGCGCTCGGCGGGGCTGGAGGAGCGCGTGCGCGCGCGCTCGGAGGAGCAGTACCTGCCCAACGGCGGCATCAACAACGTCGAGTCGCTCGCCGGACGCGAGCTCGCCAGCTATTTCCCCAACCTCAACGCCGGGGTGCGGGAGTTCAGCCCCACCACGCGGATGTTCATCGATCAGGATGCCCTGGAGCCGATCCTGCGCGACCGCGCCGAGCAGCTCGGGGCGCAGCTGCGCTACCGCACGCAGTGCGCCGGCCTGGTGCAGGACGGCGACGGCGTCACCGCCACGCTGCGTGACCTCGACGAGGACGTGGAGTCCACCGTGCGGGCCCGCTACGTGGTGGCCGCCGACGGCAACCGTAGCCCCACACGCGAGCAACTGGGCATCGCCATGCGCGGCCGCGGGCTGCTCTCCCGCAGCGTCACGATCTACTTCCGGGCCGGCGTCGACCTCACCCCGCTGCTGGCCGGTCGCGACCAGGGCGTCAACTACGTCACCAACTCGGTGCTGCGCGGGTTCTTTCGCCTGGATCGGACCGGCAACCGCGGCTTTCTCGTCGTCAACCTCGTCGGCGACACCGCGCGGCCCGAGATCATCGCCGCCTACCCCACCGCGCCGTGGGCCAACGTCGCCGACAGCATCGACGAGGCGCGGGCGCTCGAGCTGGTGCGCGCCGCCATCGGCGTGCCCGAGATCCCGGTCACGATCGAGGACATCGCGACCTGGCGCGCCGTCGCCGACAGCGCCGAGCGCTACAGCCACGGCCGCGTGTTCCTGGCCGGCGACGCCGCCCACACCATGCCGCCCAACGGCGGCTTCGGCGGCAACACCGGGGTGCAGGATGCGCACAACCTGGCCTGGAAGCTGGCCTTCGCCCTCAAGGGGATCGCCGGGCCCGGGCTGGCGGAGACCTACGACGTCGAGCGCCGACCCATCGGCGAGCTGACCGTCGAGCAGGCCTACGCTCGCTACGTGACCCGGGTGGCGCCGTACCTCGGAACCGACGGGGTGCAGGAGATCGTCGACGACATGTCGATGGAGATCGGCTACCGCTACAACTCCGACGCCGTTGCCCTGGAGCCCGGGGACGATCGGGAGCTGCACCAGCATCCGCGTGAGTCCGGCGGCCGTCCCGGTGCGCGGGCTCCGCACGTTCCCGTTGAGCGGGCGGGGAGCTCGCTGTCGACGCTGGACCTGTTCGGGAGCGCCTTCGTGCTGCTGGCCGCAGCCGAGGGCCAGGCGTGGTGTGATGGCGCGCGCGCCGCCGCGGATGCCCGCGAGGTCCCGTTGGAGGCCTACCTCGTCGGAGACGGGGAGGTGCGCGACCCCGGCTCAGCCTTTGCCACCGCCTACGGCATCTCGCCGTCGGGAGCGGCGCTCGTGCGCCCCGACGGGTTCGTCGCGTGGCGCGCCCACGATGCCACGGGGGCCTCGGAGGCCGCCATCGGCGACGTGCTGGATGCCGTGCTCGGGCGTTGACGCGCCCGGGCTTAAGTTCTCCGCCCAGACGCCGATGGGACAGCAGAATGAGTATTGAGGCCGTGCTTTCACGGATCGACGTCATCGCGCAGGCGCAACAGCAACTCGCCTCGCCCATGGGCTCCTCCGGCGCCGCCAACGCCGCGGCCATTGGCGCGACCCTGAACGGCACCGCTGCCGCGGGTGGCTCCGCCGGCACCGCGACGCCCACCACCTTCGCCGGCGCGCTCGCCCAGGCTCAGGGCACAGGCGCGACCGCCGGTGCGACGGGGACCGCCGGCTCCACCTCGACCGCCGCCGTCGTCCCGGGCGCCGTCATCCCGCAGACCTCCTGGAACCCCGAGCACAAGCCGATCGCCGGGTGGATCGTGCCCGTCCTCGATTGGGCCTCCCAGCACGGCTGGACCGGCACCGTCACCAGCGGCTATCGCAGCTACCAGCAGCAGTCGTCCATCAACGCCTCGGGCGCCTTCAGCGCTCCGGCCGGCACGTCCAACCACGAGACGACCCAGTACCCGGGCGGCGCCGTTGACGTCACCGACCCCTCCTCGCTCATCCAGGTGCTCAAGGGCTACACCGGGCCCTACAAGCTGGTCGGCGGGGTGCTGGGCCCGGCCGATCCCGAGCACTTCTCCGCCACCGGCCACTGAGCCGCGGTGGCGCGCCGCTACCGCGGTCCGCGCACCATCCACCTCGAGACCTGATCATGGTGGCGGCGAAGCGTCTGCTCGCGGCGCTCGGCGGCCAGCGGCCACACGCCCACCGGCGCGCTCACGCCCCGCAGCCCGACGACGTCGCGCCGCGCCAAAAAGCGCCGCTCTCTCACGCCGGCGGCGTCGCGTGTGCTGTCGCTGACCAGCGCCTGGTTGGGCTGAGCGATCGAGACCAGACGGGCGGCGACGTTCACCGCGCCGCCGTACCAGTCACCATCGTGCAGCACGGCCGGGCCGGTGTGCGCGCCGATCCGTACCGGGAGCAGGTCCGGATGTGCGCCGACCTCGGTCAGGGTGCGCTTGGCCAGAGCCACGGCCTGGCCGGCGTCGGGGACGCAGATCATGGCGCCGTCGCCCATCGACTTGACGTGCCACGCCCCGTGCTCGTGGCTCAGTGAGCGCATCAGGCGCCCGAACTCCCATGCCACCCGCATCGCGGCTTCGTCGCCGCGCCGGTCGGTGAAGCTTCCGTAGCCCACGAGGTCGGCGAAGACGAATGTCACCGCCGGGCTGCGGGCGAAGCGACGATGCCGGCGCGCCGCACCCACGCGCCGGCCCCGCGCCATCAGGGCCCACGTCAGGCCCGCCGCGACTACGGCGAGAATCGCCCCGCTCATGCTTCCGCGGTCCCGCGCGGCGTGTGCGCACGCCGATCCCCGGCGTCAGGCGCCTGATGTCCCCGGTCCATGCTGAGGCAAGACGTACCGGTGCGCCGAACCTTCCGCGAGGCGCGCAATACGTTCCGCAGCGGAGTGTCATGCTGAGACGCTTGCGCCGAGATGGACAACGGCCGATACACCGCGGATCAGACCGTTAACAGGGCTAACACATTCTTTTCACCCGCTCTTTGCGGCTGTTCTAAGATGCCCTCCTCATGGGCCGTAGCCGCCACGTCCCATTCGCGGGATCGGGTCTTCGCCAGGCGTTGATCGCGGTCGCCTACGCGGTGGAACAGCACGCCGGTCAACGCCGCGGCGCGGACGGCGCGCCGTTCGTCCTGCACCCCATCGAGGTCGCGACGATGCTGGCCGACGTGGGCGCGTCCGACGAGGTCGTCGCCGCCGGCGCGCTGCACGACACCATCGAGAAGACCAGCGCCTCGCCCGAGGATCTCCGCGAGCGGTTCGGCGCGCGCGTCACCTCCCTCGTGGTCGCCCTCACCGAGGATCCGGCGATCCCCGGCTACGTCGCCCGCAAGGCCGCGCTACGCGATCAGGTGCAGCGGGCGGGCCATGACGCGCTGCTGGTGTTCGCGGCCGACAAGGTCTCCAAGGCCCGCGAGCTGCGCATGACCTTCGCGCGCGACGCGCAGTCGGGTACGGTCCGCCGCATCGCCAAGAACCAGCGCAAGCTCGCTCACTACCGCCACTGCGCGGAGATGCTCGAGATCCGGCTTTCCGGCTCGCCGCTCGTCGAGAGCCTGCGCCACGAGCTGGCGGAGCTCGCCCTGGCCGAGCGCGCCGCGCTGGCGGGCGTCAGCTAGTCCAGCTCGGGGGCTGCGGGGACCCGGTCGCGCTCGCGACGCTCGGGCAGCTCGCGGATGTGGTCGAGCTCCTGGCGCAGCAGGTGATAGTGCGCCAAACCGGACAGCGAGCCGTCGATCACGGCCGCCAGTTCCTGGAGGGTCCGGTCACGGTCAGTTCGGGAGTGATCGTCGTATCGCATCGGAGGTTCGCACTACGCAGATACCCCGATCCGAGGTTTTGGAGCGGACCGGGCGCCGCTATGCGTCGGGCAGCAGCGCGAAGATGCGCGCCGGGCCGCCGTTGCCGCCGGCCAGCTTGATCGGCGCCACCACCACCTGTGAGCGCGTCGGCAGCTCGGTCAGGTTGGCCACGTTCTCGATGATCATCCGCCCCGAGGACAGCCACAGACGGTGCAGCTCGAGCGTGGTCGAGTCCACCGGGTCGGCCGAGGGGCCGTCGAACCCGATGGCGGAGATGCCGCGCTGCACGAGGGCTCGCGCGCAGTGGGCGTCGGGGTAGCTCCAGCCCGTCCAGTAGGCCGCGGTGCCCCAGTTGCGGGCGTTGTCGGAGCAGAGGAACAGGATGTCGCCCGGGTGCAGATGGTGCAGGTGCGACTCGAGCTCGGCGAGCGGGATGGGTCCCGGCGCCCGGCCGGAGACGTTGATGGTCAGCGCGTGGGTGACCAGCCGCTCGAGGGGAATGTCATCGAGGGTGTCGCCATCGGCGATCTGATGGGCGGGCGCGTCGACGTGGGTGCCGATGTGGTTGAGCAGCCGCAGCTCGGTCATCGCGTAGCCGTCGTCGGGCACCGATGCGACCGTCCGGAACGACGGCTCTGGAAGCCCCGGAAACACCGGCATCCCGTCCGCGAGCGGATGGGTCAGGTCAAGGATTCGCACCTGCTGCGTCACCCGACAGCCACGGAGACGACACCCCGGTCGTTCGTCCCCTCGTTGGGCCGCAAGCCTACCAGAGAGGTTTGATCAAATCCGCCTACGGGTCCGTCGGCGTACCGGGCCGTCCTCCGGTGATCACCCCGGCCGCGGCGGGAGGCTGAGGTCGTAGCGGATCCCGGCCACCCGGACGGCGAAGCACGCCACCGCACCGACGAGGGGGACGACGACGCCGTGCGCCCCGGCGCGCTGGCCGACCACCTCGATGGTGGCCCCGATGATCGCCGGGATGGCGTACAGCCCGCTGCGCAGGACCTGCGGGATCTCGCGCACGATGAGGTCGCGCAGAATGCCGCCGCCGATCCCGCTGATCGCGCCCAGGACCACCGCCTCGGGCGCGCCCAGGCGGTAGGTGAGCGCGATGCTCGCCCCGGTGACGCTGAACAGTCCCAGCCCGGCGGCGTCGAGCACCTCGATCGCGGGCTGCATCCGGCGCAGGGCGGGCGCGGCCATCCAGCTGACGACGCCGGCCCCGCCGACCACGGCCAGGTAGCGCCAGTCGCGGAAGGTCGCGGGTGGCCGGCCGATGAGCACATCGCGCGCGATGCCGCCGGCGAGCCCGACCACCGCCGCCAGCACCACCACCCCGAACGGGTCAAGCCGTGCCCGCACCCCGGCCAGGCCGCCGCTGATCCCGAACACGAATGTCCCGCACAGGTTCAGCACGAGCACGAGCGTGGGATCTGAGCCGCGCAGCAGCGCGGTGGTGACCGAGGCACTCACGCCCCGGGACCCTAACCCCGGCCGCTCGCGGCGTCGAGGAGCGGTCGGCGTGGAGGATCCGTTGGCGTGGAGGATCCGTCGGCGTCGAGGATCCGTTGGCGTCGGTGATCCGAAGCGTGTAACGGCTCCCAGCGAGCGCACGGCTCGCGTCCTCGCGAGAGCGTGGGAGATAAGGGTTACGTGGTGATTGTTATCTCCCACTCAGAGAGGGCGCCTCGAGGGGGAGCCTGGCGCACCTCGGCCAGGTGAGCGCCCAGCTCCATGCAGATGTAATATAAATCGCGCATGGAGCCCACCACCGTGGTCACGCGCCGCCGCCACCTCGACGACATCGCCGAGGGCCTGCCCCAGCGCGCCGGCGCTCTGAGCCGCCTGTTCCTCTCGCAGTCGCGGCTGGGGATCTCCCGCACAGAGGCCGGAGTGATGGGCGCGCTGAAGCAGCGGCCGCAGCGGATCACCGAGCTGGCCGCCGCCGAGGGGGTCACCCAGCCCGCCATCACCCGCCTGGTCGATCGCCTGCAGGGGCGCGGGTGGGTCACCCGCGAACATGACCCCGACGATGGCCGCGTCGTGATGGTGCGGCTCACACACCAGGGCGAGGCGATGCTCGGAGAGCTGCGCGCCGAGTACCGCGCCCTCGTGCACGAGGAGATGGCGGTGCTGCCCGACGCTGACGTGGAGACGCTGGCCCGGGCCATCGACGTGCTCGACGCGCTCATCGCGCGGCTGCAGGAGCGCGAGGCGTGACCCGGCACGTCGAGTACAAGTGGATCGCGCTGTCCAACACGACGCTGGGCATCCTCATGGCGACGATCAACCAGTCGATCGTGATCATCGCGCTGCCGGCGATCTTCCGTGGGATCCACCTCAACCCGCTCGTCCCCGCCAACACCAGCTATCTGCTGTGGATGCTCCTGGGCTTCATGGTCGTCATGGCCGTGCTGGTGGTGAGCCTGGGGCGCGTGGGGGACATGTTCGGGCGAGTGCGGATGTACAACCTCGGCTTCGCCGTCTTCACCGTGGGCTCGATCCTGCTCAGCGTCACCTGGCTGAAGGGCAGCTCGGCGGCGATGTGGCTGATCGTCATGCGCATCGTCCAGGGGATCGGTGCCGCCTGCCTGTTCGCCAACTCATCGGCGATTCTCACCGACGCCTTCCCCGCCGAGGAGCGGGGCCTGGCCCTCGGGATCAACATGGTGGCCGCCATCGCCGGGTCGTTCATCGGCCTCGTTCTCGGCGGCGTGCTGGCCCCGGTGGCCTGGCGGCTGGTCTTCCTGGTCTCGGTGCCCTTCGGGATCCTGGGCACGGTGTGGGCCTACCATCGCCTCGAGGAGCGCGGGGTGCGCAAGCGCGCCCGCATCGACTGGCTGGGCAACGTGACCTTCGCCGTCGGCCTCGTCGCCCTGCTCGTCGGCATCACCTATGGGATCCTGCCCTACGGCGGGCACACGATGGGGTGGACGGCTCCGGGCGTGATCGCCGCCATCCTCGGCGGCCTGGTCATCCTCGTCGCCTTCACCGTCATCGAGACGCGCGTGGCCGAGCCGATGTTCCGCCTGCCGCTGTTCCGCATCCGCGCATTCTCGGGGGGCAGCGTCGCGACCTTCCTCTCGGCGCTGTCGCGCGGCGGGCTGATGTTCATGCTCATCCTGTGGCTGCAGGGCATCTGGCTGCCCGAGCACGGCTACAGCTTCTCCGACACGCCGTTGTGGGCCGGCATCGCGATGCTCCCGCTGTCGGTGGGCTTCCTGCTGGCCGGGCCGATGTCGGGCCGGTTGGCGGACCGCTACGGCGCGCGGCCGTTCACCGTGGGCGGGATGGTCATGTCGGCGATCGGGCTGCTGTTGCTCACCGTCCTGCCCGCGAACTTCGTCTACTGGGAGTTCGCGCTGATCATCTTCGTCATCGGCTTCGCCATGGGGCTGTTCGCCGCTCCCAACCAGACGGGGATCATGAACAGCCTCCCGCCCGACCAGCGGGGCGCGGGCGCGGGGATGACCGCCACCTTCATGGGCTCGGCATCGGTGCTGTCGATCGGGATCTTCTTCAGCCTCATCATCGCCGGCCTCTCCTCCAAGCTGCCCCAGGCGCTGCTGCACGGCCTGGCCTCCAACGGCGTCCCGCACGCCTACGCGGTGAAGGTGTCGCATCTGCCGCCGGTGGGGACGCTGTTCTCGGCGTTCCTGGGTTACAACCCGATGCAGACGACGCTCGGGCCCGAGCTTCACCATCTGCCCCACGCGACGGCCACCTACCTGACCGGCCATCGCTTCTTCCCGACGCTCGTCTCGCACCCCTTCGCCACCGGGATCCACGAGGCGTTCTACTTCGCCGCCGCCTGCTGTGCGGTGGCGGCCGTGGCGTCGTGGATGCGAGGCGGCAAGTACTACCACCAGGAGCCCGAGCCCCCACTGGAGCCCGAGGAGATCGAGGCCGAAGTCGCGGCGGTGAGTTGAACGTGCCCAGAGCGGTCGGTATAGGCTTCGCGGATCGGCGCCACCGGCCCGGTGCAAGGAGGAGAGATCCATGTTTCGCAACGTCCTCGTCGTGGTGGATGCCACGAATGACGCCAGAGAGGCCCTGAGCCAGGCCATCGATCTCGCCCAGCGCGAGCACAGCCGCATGACGCTCATCACCGTCGAGCGTCGCCTGCCGGCGTGCGCCTACCTCGGGGTCGCGGCCGCGCTGCCGCTGGTGATCCCCGCGGTCGAAGCGGAGGCACGGCAGGTGATGTGCGAGGCCGTCGCGTGCGTGCCGGCCGATATCCCGGTCACGACGGTGGTGGCGGCGGGGCCGCTGCGCCAGGCATTGCTCAGGCAGATCACGCGCGGGGGCCACGACCTGGTGATCATGGGCGCGCGCCCCCGCGGGGCCCGGCGCCTGGCCTTCGGGACGCTCAGCCACTACCTCGTGCGGCGCAGTCCCGTGCCGGTGCTCGTGGTGCACGGCGAGCCGCCGCAGCGCCACGCCGTGACCCGCGGCGCGGCGACGCGGGGCCGGCGAGCGCGCCGCTGGGCGACACGCTCACCGGTCGCCTGACGCCGGTCAGGCGCGGCGGGCGAAGGCGCCGGCCTCCGCCTTGACGATGCCGAGCAGGTTGCCCAGCGACAGCTGCGCGTCGAGCAGGTGCAGCCCCCATTCCGGGGTCGGGGCCGGGGTCGGCGTCTGGGCGCCGTGGCGCGCGGTGACCATCAGCACGTGGGCCCCGTTGGAGTCCTCGCACTTGGCCTCAAACGAGCCGGGCGAGCTCCAGTAGACCGTCGTGGGCGAGGGCACGTTCCACTTCAGCACGCTCAGGCCGAGGGCGATGGTGGAGCCTGGCGCGAACGGCGCGCTGGGCTGGATGGGGTCAAGCACCCCGCTGCCGCCGGCCAGGTTGGCCGGGTTGGTGCAGAGGACCTGGTCGCCCTTGGCCGGCTTGGGGCCGACCGCCAGCGTGCCCACGCGGCCGAAGAAGCTGTCGCTCGGCGGCGTCTGGTCAAAGGTGGAGAAAGCGATGACGCACCCGAGCTGCGTGTTGCTGTGACAGGCGGGGATGTGCTTGAAGTCTCCGCCGATCCCCGTGTTGCCCTTGACCAGCACGTTGCCGCCCATGAGGATCGCCGAGAGCATCAGCTTGCGGACGGCGGGCTTGGGATCGATCACCTTGGCGATCACGGACTCCAGGACGCCCGAGCCCTGTGAGTTGCCGATCAACACGAAGCCCCGGCCGTGGTTGTACTTGGCCAGGTAGGTCTTGAGCGCCTGCGTCACGTCGGCGACCCCCAGCGCGGGGTTGGCCTTCGTCGTCGAGCCCGAGCCGCCGGAGATCCCGGCTCCGTCGAGCGTCACCTGCCGGTACATCGGGGCGAAGACCCGGCAGTACTGGGAGTAGCGCGAGGCCTGGTAGGCCGCGATCGAGGTCTCGGTGTCCTGGATGGCCAGGTCGCTGTTGCCGGTCTTCTCGTCGCTGACCGTGGGGTAGACGTAGAAGCAGTCGATCGCCGGATGCTTGACCGCCTGGGGGTGCTGGACGCTGAGCGCCTTGGTCAGCGGGGCGTTGTAGACCGTCGTCGAGAGCCCCGGCGTGCACGGGTCGGGGTGGGCGCCGGGCTTGCACAACCACACCGTCCCCTTGGCGGCTGCCGAGGCGGCGCCGACGAGGGCGAACGCTGCCAGCGCAGCGGCCACGGCCACCGCGCGCAGAGCGGGCTTGGACATCAACTCTCCTCCTTCTGCCAGCCGGCGCTCCGGTCACGCGCGCCGCTGAATTTGAGACACGGCGCGCGAAGAGTACCAAAAGAAGCGGGCCCCTACGGCGGGAACCGCTGCTGGCATTTGAGGATCTTGGCGTGGTGTGGCCGTGCGCACGACGTTGGTGACCTTGCGGTTGTAGGCCGTGACGCCTGCGGACTCCTCGAAGGACACGATGTCGTAGTTGCGGATGTGCAGCTGACCGTCGGCGGGGATCACCTGGTAGTCGACGTTCTGGCTCGACACGCTGATCTGAACCACCCGCGCCCTGGCCCCGAAGTCGGACACCATCTTCGGCAGCGTCTCCTGCAGCGTGTAGGGCTTGACGCCCTCATGGCTGGTCCTGGTGGCGATGTAGATGCCCACCGCGGCCGCGACGAGCGCCGCCACCGTCCCCAGCCCTGCCCTGATCCCGCGTCCCACCGCAATCCCCCCTGGTCCGCGGCAAGCATATAGCCGCCGCGCCCCCGGGAGAAGGGGTCACGCGCGATGCTCGCCGAGGTAGCTGGCGGCCAGCAGCGAGCTGTCGCTGCGCAGCCGCTCGGCGCTGTCGTGCGCGACGAGCTCGCCGTGCGACAGGACATAGCCGCGGTCGGCGATCTCCAGGGCGAGATGGACGTGCTGCTCGACCAGCAACACGGCGGTTCCCTGCTCGTCGGCGGCGGCTCGCACCACCGGGAGCAGGCGCTCGACGATGATGGGCGCGAGACCCAGGCTGAGCTCGTCGAGCAGGAGGACGGTGGGGCGGCGCAGCAGGGCGCGCGCGATGGCCAGCATCTGCTGCTCGCCGCCCGAGAGCAGCCCGGCGCGGCGGTGGCCCAGGTCGCGCAGCGCGGGGAAATGGTCGAAGGCGGCCTGGGCGCGGTCCTCGCTGTGGCCGTCGAGGCGGAAGTGCTCGTCCACCGTGAGCCCGTAGAAGATGCCGCGGTCCTGGGGCACGTGCACGACTCCGGACCGCACGCGCGCGGTCGGCGAGAGCCCGGCAAGGTCCCGTCCTTCGAGCGCGATCGTGCCGGCGGTGGGTTTGACCAGACCGGAGATGGCGCGCAGCGTCGTCGTCTTGCCGGCGCCGTTGGCGCCCATTAGCGCCACCACCTCCCCGCCGGCCACGCTCAGGCTGAGATCGCGCAACACGGGCGCGCCCCCGTAGCCGGCGGTCAGGCCGGAGATCTCGAGCGTCGCGGTGCTGACCGCGGTCGGCGCGCTCACCGGTGGCCGGTCCCGCCGCTTCGCACCACTACGTCTCACCCCGGCTTGACAGGGCGAGGGGGTCCGCGTGCGCCAGAACGTCGCCGTCGGCGGCTGAGCGCCGGAACTCCCGCGGGGAGCAGCCGTAGGCGTCGCGGAACAGACGGCTGAAGTGCGGTGCGCTGGGCAGGCCCCAGCGACTCGCGATCGCCGAGATCGACAGGTCCGCGTACGCCGGGTCCGTGAGGTCGCTGCGGCAGCGGTCCAGGCGCTCGGAGCGGATCCAGTCGCACACGCTCAGATCCTGCCCGGCGAACACGCGATGCAGATAGCGGGTGGAGATGAAGCAGGCGCGGGCCACCTGCTCGGGGTTGAGGTTGGGGTTGCCGAGGTTCGCGTCGATGTAGGCCTGGGCATGGAGCAGCAGCTCGGCCTGGGAGTGCGGGCGATGCGACCGGGTGGCGTCGACGTCGAGGTACAGGCGGCGCACCAGGTCGATGACATGCTCGGCCAGGCCGGTGTCGCTGCGGGCGATGCTGCCGTCGGCCAAGCCCGCGGCGGCGCCGCAGAAGAAGCGGACCGCCAGGCGTGGCAGCCCGGTCTTACCCGGGATGCGCACCGCGGTCTGGCGCGAGACGTTGGCGGCGTGCTTGCCCAGGGTGGACTTGGGCAGCTTGAGCACCAGCAGGTCAAACGGCTCCTCGGCGCGGAAGATGGCCGGCTGAGAGGTGTCATAGGTCGTCATGTCGCCCGGTGAGAGCACGCACTCGCGGTGATGCTGGGCGCCGTGCAGGTGGCCGCGCAGGAGGATCGAGAGGTGCAAGCAGTCGGGGTCCCCGGCGGCGATCTCGCCGCGCGTGCGGCTCATCGTGTTGGGCAGTGCGGCCACCCGGAACAGGCCCACCGAGGCCAGCCATTCGCCCCACATCCGCGCCTGGAACCGCTCGGCGGCGTCGGTCCGGATGGTGAGCGGGTGGTAGACCTCATAGGAGGAGTTGGCCCAGAACTCCACGCGGTCTCGGGGCGCCACGGCAGCGGTGTCGATCAACAGGCTCATACCGTTGCGCTGCAATCCGGACGGATCGGCGCTGTGTCCCCCTCTCCTCAAAGCGGGCCGCGGGTCGGCCGATCCTACCACCGCAAAAACCCCTGGAAGAGCCGGAGTTAACTCTCAGCGCACACCTTGCGTGAAGGGGATTGCCGGTGAGTGCACGGTGGCTGACACAGCATGAGCGCGCCGTGGAACCGGTGCAAGGATCGCCCCGCGAACAGGACCGCCGCCAGCCACTCGGGGAGAGGGGAAGAGCACGATGGACAGGATCCTTGCCACGCACACCGGGAGCCTCATCAGGCCCCCGGAGCTGCTGAAGTTCCTCGCGGCGCGCGACGCCGGGGAGAGCTATGACGAGGCTGCCTACGCCGACACGCTGCGCGGCGCTGTCAGGGACATCGTCGACCAGCAGGTCCAAGCCGGGATCGACGTCGTCGACGACGGCGAGATGGGCAAGACCAGCTGGATCACCTACCTCTACGAGCGCGTCTCCGGGCTGGAAGCACGGTTCGTGACGCTGGAGGGCGCGAGCATGCTCCCACCCAGCCGCGATCGCCAGCAGTTCCCCGGGGCCTACGCCGAGCTCGACGCGCTGGACGAGGCGGCCACGCGCTCCAGCAACATCGCCCCTGACGGGTCAGCGCGCGACGACGGGGAGGGCGATGACACCGGGGCGGTCGTCCAGTGGGTCTGCACCGGGCCCATCACCTATGACCGCGCGGCCCTTGACCGCGACATCGCCAACCTCCGCGCGGCCCTCGAGGACCACCCCGACACCGAGGCGTTCCTGCCAGTCGTGGCCCCGGCCAGCGCCTACTGGCTCACCAACGAGCACTACGGCTCCGACGAGGAGTTCATCTACGGCCTCGCCGACGCGCTGCACGAGGAGTACAAGGCGATCGTCGACGCCGGCTTCCTGCTCCAGGTCGACGACGCCGTGCTCATGCACGAGTGGGACACGATGCTCTCGCGCGGGCAGACCGACGAGGACTACCGCCGGTGGGCGCAGCTCCGGGTCGACGCGCTCAACCACGCGCTGCGCGGGCTGCCCGAGGACCGGGTCCGGTACCACGTGTGCTGGGGCAGCTGGCACGGCCCCCACGCCTATGACCCGCCGCTCAAGGACACCGTGGGGCTGATCCTGCAGGTCACCGCCGGCTACTACGCCATGGAGCAGGCCAACTCCCGCCATGAGCACGAATGGCGGGTGTGGGAGGACGTCGCTCTGCCGGAGGGCAAGAAGCTCATCCCGGGGGTGGTCACGCATCACACCAACGTCGTCGAGCACCCGGAGCTCGTCGCCCAGCGGCTCGTCCGCCTGGCCAACCTCGTCGGCCGGGACAACGTGCTGGCCGGAACCGACTGCGGCTTCGCGCAGGGGGCTTTCATCCACCGCGTCCATCCCGAGATCCAGTGGGCGAAGCTCGCCGCACTCGCCGAGGGGGCACGGATCGCCTCGCGTGAGCTGTGGGGAGCCGCCGCCGCCGTGTGAGCCGAGGCCGGACCGGTCCAACGCTCACGACACCTTTCACCTCAAGGAGAGACAGTGATCACGGAAGCTCATCGCTGGCTGGTCAGGGCGGCCACCGTCGCGGTCGCCGCCGTGGCCCTCGCGGCCTGCGGTTCCAGCAGCAACAGCAGCAGTAGCCATAGCAGCGGCGGGGGCGGTGGAGCCACCACCTCAGCGGCCGCCACCAGCAGCGCCGCCGCCACCTCGAGCTCGGCCGCCACCGGCGGCGCGGGCGGGGCGGGGGCGCAGGCGGTGACCAACTACCTGCAGTACACCGACGGCAAGGCCGGCAAGGCCAACGCATCGCTGCCGCCGGTCACCATCGGCTGGATCAACCAGCAGGGTGGCCAGCAGGCGATCGGGCCGCTGGCGACCAACGGCGCGCAGATGGCGGTCAAGTACATCAACGCGGAGCTGGGCGGCGTGGACGGCCATCCCGTGCAGCTCAAGACCTGCTTCATCACCAGCGCCGAGGAGGAGGGCAAGACCTGCGCCCAGCAGCTGCTGGCCGACAAGTCGGTCCAGGTCATCGACGAGGGCGCGGTGGCCATCGGAATCCAGTCCTTCTACTCGACCATCGCCGGCGCCAAGCCGGTCATCGTCGGCGTGGCGGTGACGCCGGTGGACTCGGTGCAGAAGAACGCCGTGATCATGTTCGGCGACGTCACCCACGTGCTGGGGCCGTTCGGCACCTATGCGACACAGGTACTGCACGCCAAGACCGCGGCGCTCGTCTATCCCAACATCTCGGGCATCACCGACGGCGCCACCGCGATCTACAACTCGCTCAAGAGTGCGGGCGTGTCGGTCAAGAAGGTCGCCTACGACGAGAGCTCGACCGACCTCATCGGCCCCCTGACCAGCGCCGGGGCGAGCTCGGCGGACATGGTCATCCCCTACAGCGACTCATCGGGCTGCGTGAACCTGGCCAAGGGACTCAAGCAGCTCGGGATCACCGACGCCAAGAAGATCGTCTCGGCGCCGCTGTGCCTCAACGGGCAGGTGGCGGCGGGTCTCGGTGGCGACTTCCCGATCTGGACCTACGCGATCGCGAGCTCGTTGTACGGCGATCCCACCGACCCGGGCATGGCGCCCTACATGAAGGTGGCGGCGAAGTACACGACGCCCGCCGACGCCCCGGACCCGTGGAACATCGTGGCCTTCAGTCAGCTCCTGACCACGGTGCGCTACCTCAACCAGCTGGGCTACGGCAAGGCCACGCCCACGAACATCCTGGCCAAGGCCAAGGCGTTCACCGGCCCGGTGGCGCTGGGCGCGCCGTCACTGGCCTGCGGCAAGTACCCGTCGGCTCCGGCGGTGTGCAACGACCGCGCGCAGTTCTTCGAGTACCACGGCAAGCACGTGTTCAAGAAGGTGGCTCCCTGGCTGCAGCCGCCCTCGTGATCGACGCCTCCCCTGGCCCGGTCCCGGGCCCCGCTGCGTCTCGGCGCACGGTCACGGCCTGAGCAGGCATGACCCAGATCCTCCTGTTCATCCTGCTCGGGCTGGGCCCGGGGGCGCTGATCGCCGCCATCTCGCTCGGCGTGGTGCTCACCTACCGCGGCTCGGGGGTGATCAACCTGGCCACCGGCGGCGTCGCCATGATCGGCGGCTACGCCTACTGGTCGCTGAAGACGGGGCAGGTCGCCGGGGTCCAGCTCGGCACCGCTCCGGCGCTGGTGTGCAGCCTGGTCATCGTGCTCATCTTCGGGGTGCTGGCGGAGCTGATCGCCTTCCGGCCGCTGCGCAACGCGTCACCGCTGGCCAAGCTGGTCTCCTCGCTCGGGGTGCTGCTCATCGCGCAGGCGACGGTGCTGCTGGCCTTCGGGAACACGCCGGAGCCCGAGCCGACGATCCTGCCCCAGAGCATCGTCCACGTCTTCGGCGCCGTCATCCCGGTGGACCGCTTCATCCTCACCGGGATCGTCATCGCGATGGCGGCCGCACTGGCCGCCGCCTACCGGTGGTCACGGTTCGGGCTGGCGACGCGCGCGGCCTCCGAGAACGAGGTGGCGGCGATGCTCGGCGGGCTGTCGCCGCGGTTGCTGTCGCTGGGCAACACCCTGGTGGCCTCATTCATCGCCGGCGCCGTCGGCATCCTGGCGGCGGCGATCACCGAGCTTGACTCAGAGACGCTGCCGCTGCAGATCGTCCCGGCGCTCACCGCCGCGCTGATCGCGCGGTTCACCTCGTTTGGCCTGGCCTGCGCCGCCGGCATTGGACTGGGGATCATCGAGTCGCTCATCCAGTACGCCAGCTCGCAGAGCTGGTTTCCCCAGGCCGGCGGCTCGGCCATCCCCGGCGTCGCCGAGCTCGTCATCTTCCTCATCACCGTCGCGGTGATGTTCCTGCGCGGCGCCAGCCTGCCGCGGCGTGGCGACCTCGTGGAGCAGAGCCTGCCGCAGGCGCCTCGCCCCAACAACCTGGTGCGGACCTCGCTGATCGTCGGCGTCGTCTGCGCGGTGGCTCTGGTGGTGCTCCCCTACGACTTCCGCGAGGCGCTGATCAACACGATGATCGGCACGGTGATGGCGCTGTCGCTGGTGGTCCTCACCGGGTTCGTGGGCCAGATCTCGGTCGTGCAGCTCTCGCTGGCCGGGGTGGCGGGGTTCACCATCTCGCACCTGGCCGTCAACGCGGGAATCGGTTTTCCCCTCGCGTTGATCATCGGGACGGCGGCCGCGCTGGTGCTCGGCATGATCACGGCTGTCTCGGCGCTGCGGGTCCGAGGGGTCAGCCTGGCGGTGGTGACGCTCGCCGCGGCGGTGGCGATCGAGAACTTCGGCTTCACCAACCCGACGTGGGGTGGCGGGCAGACGGGCTCGCCGGTGCCCGAACCGCACCTGTTCGGCCTCGACCTCGGCCCCGCCGCTCACTTCCGCGGTCTGGACGGCAATCAGCCGAGCCCCGTCTTCGGCTGGGTGGTGCTCGCCTTCACCATCGCAGTGTGCCTGCTGGTGGGCTACGTGCGGCGCGGCAAGCTGGGCCAGCGCATGCTCGCGGTGCGCTCCAACGAGCGCGCCGCCGCCGCGGCGGCGATCAATCCGCGCAACGTCAAGCTTGCCGCGTTCGCCATCAGCGCGGTCATCGCGGGCGTCGCCGGGTCGCTCTACGCCTACAACTTCGGCTCGGTGAGCGGCGATCGCTTCGACGCCTTCATCGCGCTCAGCCTCATCGCCTTCGCCTATGCGGGCGGGATCACGCTGATCTCCGGCGCGGCCTTCGCCGGCCTGATCTCCACGCAGGCGCTGTTCCCCTACGCGCTGGACAAGTGGTTCGGGCTCAACGGCAACTGGTTCCTGCTCTTCGGCGGGGTCATCCTCGTCGTCACGCTGATCCAGAACCCGGACGGCGTCGCGGGCGCCTTCTACCGCCGGACCCATCGGCGCCCGACGTTCAGCCCGGATCTGCCCGAGGTGGCGCCGGCGCCTGCGGACTCCGAGGCCGGCCCGGCTCCGGGCCGGCGCCTCGCCGCGCCGGAGGGCGCCGAGCCCGTGCTCCGCGTCCGCGGTCTCTCGGTCGCCTTCGGCGGGGTGCAGGCTCTCACCGAGGTCGACCTCGAGGTGGGGGAGGGCGAACTCGTCGGGCTCATCGGCCCCAACGGCGCCGGAAAGACGACCTTTGTCGACGCCGTCACCGGCTTCGTGCGCCACTCGGGCACCGTCGAGCTCTCCGGCCGCGCTGTCGCCGGGCAGTCCCCTCACGCCATCGCGGCCATGGGCTGCGCGCGCACCTGGCAGGGGACCGACCTCTTCGACGACCTCGACGTGCGCGAGAACCTCGCCGTTGCGGCCGGCGCCACGGCCACCGCGGACGACATCGATGCCCTGCTCACGCAGGTGGGGCTGGCGCCGGTGGCAGGCGCGATGCCCGCCGAGCTCTCCGAGGGCCAGCGCAAGCTCGTCGGCCTGGCCCGCGCGGTGGTGAGTCGTCCCGCGCTGCTGTGCTTGGACGAGCCCGCCGCCGGGATGGACACGCACGAGAGCCAGGCGCTGGGCCGGCGCCTGCGCGACCTGGCCGATCACGGCCAGTCCACCCTGCTCATCGACCACGACATGGGGCTGGTCCTGGGCATCTGCGATCGCGTCGTGGTGCTGGAGTTCGGTCGCGTGATCGCCGATGGTGCCCCCGACGTCGTGCGCCGCGACGCGGCCGTCATGTCGGCGTACCTCGGCAGCGCCGGCGACGCCGCGGCCGCGATCGTCGGACCACCAGTTACGGAGGGAGACATGCCGCATGAGTGAGCGAAGCCTCGAAGACCTGCTGGCCGCGAGTGTCAGCCCCGCGGTCCTGTTACGCAACTCACAGGCGGGGCCCAACGTCTACCCCGGCGTCCCGGCGGAGTTCACCAACTGGCGCGACGAACAGCTGGCCTGGCAGCGGACCTGCGTGCTGTTCAACCAGTCCTACCACATGGCCGAGCTGGAGGTGCGGGGTTCGGACGCGCTGGCGCTGCTGTCGCACCTGGGTGTCAACTCGTTTGACAACTTCGCGGTCGACCGCGCCAAGCAGTTCGTGCCGTGCACGCCCGACGGTTATGTCATCGGCGACGTCATCCTGTTTCACCTCGGTGACGACGAGTTCAACATGGTGGGCCGGGCACCGGTGCTCAACTGGGTCACCTTCCACGCCCAGACCGGGGGCTACGACGTCGCGCTCGCCCGTGACGAGCGCAGCGCCATGCGGTCTGACGGCCGCCGCCGCTCTTACCGCTTCCAGCTGCAGGGGCCGCGGGCGATGGAGGTCATCGAGGCCGTGCTCGGCCACCCGGCGCCGGAGCTCCAGCTCTTCCACATGACCACCGTGCGTATCGCCGGTTGCGACGTACGGGCGCTGCGCCACGGTATGGCCGGGCAGCCCGGATGGGAGCTGTTCGGCCCGTGGGACGAGGAGGCAGCGGTCCGCCGAGCCCTCGTGGCCACCGGAGAGGAGTTCGGCTTGCGCCAGGTCGGGGGGCGGGCGTACTCGTCAAACGCGCTGGAGTCCGGCTGGATCCCGTCACCGCTTCCGGGCATCTACACGGGCCAGGCGCTGGCCGAGTACCGCCGCTGGCTCCCCGCCGCCGGGTATGAGGGCGCGGCGTCGATCGGGGGCAGCTTCTACTCCGACGACATCGAGGACTACTACTTCACCCCGTGGGACCTCGGATACGGGCATCTGGTCAAGTTCGACCACGAGTTCATCGGCCGCGCCGCCCTCGAGCAGATGGCGCGCGACGACGAGCACCGCGTGAAGGTCACCCTCGCGCTCGACGACGACGACGTGGCGCGCACGATCGGGATGATGTTCGGTCCTGGCGAGCACGCCAAGTTCATCGACTGGCCGTCGGCGGTGTATGCGATGCACCCCTTCGACAAGGTCCGCATCAACGGCGGCACCGTCGGGGTCTCCACGTGGATCGGCTACAGCGCCAACGAGGGCAAGATGCTCACCCTCGCGGTGCTCGACGCGCAGCATGCCCGGCCTGGCACCGAGGTGACGCTCGTGTGGGGCGAGGAGGACGGTGGTTCAGGCAAGCCCACCGTCGAACACCACGTCCAGACCGAGCTCCGTGCGGTCGTCGCGCCCGTGCCCTACGTGGAGAGCGTGCGGCGGTCCTATGCGCCGGCGAGCTGGCGGGCGACGCCGTCCGCCAGCTCCACGTAGCTGGGGTCAGCGCGCGGCAGCGGTACGCCAGCCCTCCGCGTACGTGGTCCGTGCCGTCACCGAGTACGGCACCGGGCTGACCACGGCGCGCACGTGCATCTGCTGGTGGGGCTGCACCGTCGTCTTGCGTGAGCCGCCGTCAGGCTCGCCCCACACCACCGTGACCTCGCTGCCGATCTCGACGTTGGGGTTGATGGTGGCCAGCGACAGGGCGCGCTTCTCGTTGGCGCTGTAGCCGCTGAACATCGAGTAGCCGATGACGTTGCCGTCGGGGTCCAGCACCGAGTCGAAGTTCGAGGACCCGTAGTTGGCGATCGGCAGGTCGAAGAACTGGTAGGGCTCGCCGTCGACATCGAAGAGCGAGGCGAAGATCTTGGCCATGTCATCGCCATCCCAGGCGAGGGTCACCTTGTGGCGCTGAGAGTCGGCGTCGATCGCCTCGAGCGCGTCGCGGCCGATGAAGTCGTGGTCGAACTTGACAAACGGGCCGTAGCCGAGCTCCCACGGGTTGGTGTAGTAGTCCTCGATGTCGTCGGAGATAAAGCTCCCGGCCAGCGCGTTGGTGGCCTCGTAGCTGCCGGCGCCGAGCCACTCGCGATAGCCGCGCAGCTCCTCGCCGGTATAGATGGCGGGGAGCGGCGAGGGGATCCACCCTGACTCCAGCGTGTTGGAGGCGTAGGCGCGGGCACCGCACGGCTCCATGCCGAACTCGCGGCCGGCCTCGAGGATCGTCCCGCGGATCTCGTCATAGCTCTCATAGGGCCCCCACAGCTCCAGGCCCGGGGCGCCGGCCATGCCGTGGCGCAGGGTCCGCACGCGCTGCCCGCCGACGTTCATCTCGGCCATGCGGAAGAACTTGAGCTGCTCCACCGGACCGCCGTTGACCTTCTCGATCACCTGCCAGGCGTTGGGTCCCTGGATCTGAAAGCGCCAGAACGCGCGGGTCACGGCCTTGCCGTACGGGCGCGACGGCGAGCGGTCGTCCTTCTCGATCTCGACGTCGTAGTCGCCTGCCTCCGCCTGGTAGGCGAGCCAGTTGGCCACCGGGGCGCGGCCGACCCACACGTATTCCTCATCGTCGAGGTGGAAGAGGATGCCGTCGCCGATCACGTGCCCGGCCGGCGTGCACGGCACGAACTGCTTGGCCATGTTCACCGGGAAGTTGGCCACGCTGTTGATGCCGGTGTCGGAGATGAGCTTGATCGCCCCGGGTCCGCGCATGAACAGGTTGGCCATGTGGTGGGTCTGGTCAAAGAGCACCGCGGTCTCGCGCCAGGCGATCTGCTCGCGGCGCCAGTTGGTGAACTCGTACGGGACCACCGGGTAGATGTAGGCGCCGATCTGCGAGTTGCGCAGCAGCTCGACGGTGTTGCCCGAGGCGTCGAGGACCTCTTGCAGATTCTGGGGTGTCATGGCGTCTCTCCTTTGTCTGTCCGTGCGCTGTGGCCGGCGGCTACGCCGGTTCCTGCTCGGTCCCGCCGAGTCGCGGCGCGCGCGTCCTCGTGCGGTGCCGGGCGGCGTGCGCGTCGTCGTGCGCGCGCTGCCACTGCCAGCTTTCGAGCAGCTGGTTGAACGTGAAGATGTGAAAGCCCGCGATGTGGAGCTCCGGATCATCGACCGCAACAGCGAGCTTCTCATAGAGGTTGTCGGCTGTCGATCCTTTGGACAGCAGCGCACGGATCCCACGCTGCTTGCGCAGAAATGACAGCGAGGGCCCCACTCCGATCCGCGCCGAGAGCTCCAGGAGCTTGGTGCGCGAGACCTTCCCCGGGATGCCGGCGAGCACGGGCAGCGTGAGGCCGTCGCGGCGCTGCCGCGTCACCCAGGCCACCAGCGCGCCGGCGTCGAAGCACATCTGGGTCACGACGTAGTCGGCGTGACGGCTCTTGTCTTGGAGCGCCTGGTCCAGCACGGCCTCACGGATGGCGGGGTGGCCCTCGGGATAGCCGGCGATCCCGATCGTGCGCGGGCGCAGCGGGTGATCGGCGATGACGGTCAGCAGCTCGCCCGCGGAGACATAGCCCCCGAGCGGGGGATCGGCGTCGCCGCCGATGACAAACAGATCGTCGGCGCCGGCCCGCGCCATGGCGGTGAGGATCTGATCCAGGTGGTTGCGGTCGCTGACCATCCGCGCGGCGAGGTGCACGGTCACGTGATGCCCCAGCTCGCGCAGGCGCGCCGCGACCTCGACGGACCGGTCGGGCCCGTGCTTGAGCGAGCAGGTGACGGTGAGACGCGCATGCTCGGGCAACTGCGCGGCCTGCTCCAGGCTCCGGGCGAAGGGGAGCACCTCAAAGCGGGCTGCCGTCAGGGCAGGGTCGACGTTCTGTGTCTCCACCATGGTGCAGCGTCGCGGACACGCCGAGTCGCCGTCACTCTCAAAGGTTGAGGTTTCTCCTACCGTTTGGGTGAGTGGGCTCAGCGATCGTCATCGGCACCGGTCCGGGCATCGGCCTCTCCGTGGCTCGCCGGGTGGCCCGGCAGGGGTTGGCCGTCGGGGTGATCGCCCGCGCGCAGGCCACTGTCGCGGCCGCGCTCGACGCCCTCTCCGGACACGAAGCGCACGGGGTCGCCGCCGATGCCACCGACGAGACGTCGCTGCGCGGGGCGCTGGACGAGATCAGTGAGCGTCTCGGGCCCCCCGAGCTGCTGGTCTACAACGCTGCGCTCATCCGCGCCGACGCGATCGGTGAGCTCAGCGCCGCCCAGCAGCTGCAGGCGTGGGCGGTCAACGTCGTCGGCGCCATTACCGCCGCGGCGCACGTCGCTCCGGGAATGGCCGGCCGCGGGCGAGGGACGATCGTCATCACCGGCGGGATGCCCGACCCCGATCCCGCCTACACGAGCCTGTCGCTCGGCAAGGCCGGCGTGCGCACGCTGGTGGCGCTGCTGGATGGCGCCTACGGCGCCGCCGGAGTGCATGCGGCGAGCGTGACCGTGCTGGGCGAGGTGGCGCCCGGCACGGCGTTTGATCCCGATGAGATTGCCGATCACTACTGGAAGCTGCACATCCAGCCGCGCGCCGCGTGGGAACACGAGGTCGTCCACGGGCCCAGCCCCGAGGGCCGGTAGGCTCGGAGCAATGAGCACGAGCACCGCTGAGCAGATCCCCGCCGGTCCCGAGCCCGCAGAGTTTCCCGACGCCACCGCCGAGACGCACATCGATCGCGCCCTCCTCGCCGTCGCGTCGGTCGTCGTCCTGGGGACGATCATGTCGATCCTCGACACGACGGTCGTCAACGTCGCGATCCGGACGCTGGCGGTTCGCTTCAACACCACCCTGCCCACCATCCAGTGGGTGGCCACCGGGTACACGCTCGCGCTGGCCGCCGTCATCCCGCTCAGCGGCTGGATCGCGGATCGCTTCGGCACCAAGCGCCTGTACATGATCTCGATCGCCCTGTTCCTGTGCGGCTCGGCGCTGTCGGGCCTGGCCTGGTCTGCCGGCTCGATCATCTTCTTCCGGGTGCTGCAGGGGCTGGGCGGCGGCATGATCATGCCGGCGGGCATGACCATCCTCACCCGCGCCGCCGGCCCGCAGCGAATCGGCCGCGTCATGAGCATCATCGGCGTGCCGATGCTGATCGGCCCGATCCTGGGGCCGATCCTCGGTGGCTGGCTGGTGGCCGACGTCTCCTGGCGCTGGATCTTCTTCATCAACGTCCCCATCGGGATCGTCGCCCTCATCCTGGCCCTGCGCATCCTGCCGCGCGACGTCGCCGCCAAGGACCAGAAGCTCGATCTCGCCGGCTTCCTGCTGCTCTCGCCGGGTCTGGCCCTGGCCATCTACGGCCTGGCCGAGACCAACTCCGCCGGCGGCTTCGGCTCGCCCAAGGTGCTGGTGCCGCTCGTGGTCGGGATTGCGCTGCTCGGCGTGTTCGTCTGGCATGCCCTGCGCAGCACCCACCCGCTGGTCGACCTGCGGCTGTTCAACGACCGCACTTTTGCCACGTCCTCGACGATGCTGGTGCTCGTCGTCATCTCGGTGTTCGGGTCCTTCCTGCTGCTGCCCCTCTACTTCCAGACCGTGCGCGGCGAGTCGGCGCTGCAGAGCGGCCTCTTGCTGGCTCCTCAGGGGCTGGGGGCGATGATCGCCATGCCGGCTGCCGGCCTGCTCTCGGACCGCACCGGGCCGGGCAAGATCGTCCCCTTCGGCCTCATCGGCATCATCGCGGCGGTGCTGTGGCTGACGCAGATCGGCCCGGACACCTCGTATGTCGCCACCAGCGTGGACCTGTTCGTGTTCGGTCTGGGCATGGGCTTCACGATGATGCCGACCTTCACCGGCGCGCTGCAGTCGATCCGCGAGGCCGCGGTGGCCAGAGCCAGCACGATGCTGAACATCCTGCAGCAGACCGGCGCCTCGATCGGAACCGCGGTCCTCACCGTGATCCTCGCCTCGGCGCTCACCGCTCGCCTCGGGCCGGCGGCGAGCGCCGCGGGTGGTGGCGGGACCGGCAGCGGGCCGATCTCGCACCACGTGTCGGCGCTGATGGCCGACGCCTTCGGATACACCTTCTGGTGGGCGCTGGCCCTGCTGATCGTCGCGCTGCTGTTCTCGGCGGCGCTGCCCAAGCGCAAGCCCGAGGGCGCCAGCGCGGCGCCGCTCCCGATGGCTTAGCTGCCGCCCCGGACGCCCGCCGGGCCACGTGTACCGGCGTCGGCCAGCGCGGCGAGCCGCGAGCCGACGTCCTCCATCAGCGCCTCCTCGCCCGTGGTCACGCGGACGTAGCCGGGCAGGCCGAACTCGGTGCCGGCGCGCACGAGGATGCCGTCGCGGGCCATCGCATCGGCGACGCGCAGATCGTCGTCGCCGGCCAGGTCCAGCAGCACGAAGTTGGCGTCTGAGGGGATGGCGCGGATGGCTGTCGCCTCCAGTGCCCCGATCAATGCGGCCCGCGCCCGCGCCACCTGCTCGCGCCGCCCGGGCAGCTGATCGGTGCCGCGCAGGCTGGCCAGGCCTGCCGCCAGCGCGGCGACGTTGACGTTGAACGGCTCCTGCACCGCATTGACGTGGGGCGCGAGCGCCGCGTCGACGAGCAGGTAGCCGAGCCGCAACCCGGCAAGGCCGAAGATCTTGGAGAACGTGCGCATGATGACCACGGGCCGCCCCGCGCGGATGTCGGCGAGCCGGTCGGCGCGGTGCTCCGGCGCGATGTAGTCGACGTACGCCTCGTCGGCGATGACCAGGCACCCCTCGGGGATCGCCTCCAGGAAGGCCGCCCACTCGGCGGCCTGCAGGCGACGACCCGTCGGGTTGTTGGGATCGCAGATCCACACCAGCTTGGCGCGCGCGTCGCGGGCGGCGGCCGCGATCGCCGGCAGGTCCAGGCCGAGGGCGGAGTCAGTGGGGACGCGGAGCACCTCGGCGCCGGCGGTGGCGCACACCTGTGCGTACAGGCCGTAGGTGGGACGGGGGACGATGACGCGATCGCCGGTCTCGATGAAGGTGGCGGCCAGCGACAGCGTGAGCGCCTGGATGCCGTGCCCGGGGATCACCTCCGCGGGCTCCGCGCCGGACCACGCGGCGACGGCGTGGCGGAATTCCTCGTATGCCTCCTCGGGGTAGGCCCACGCGCCGGGCAGGGCCGCGGCGGCCGCGTCCACCACGCCGGGCAGGGGGCCGAACAGGTTCTCGTTCCAGTTCAGGCGAATGAGATCGTCGCGGCCGAGCCGCGCCTTGGTCTCCTGGGCGCTGGCACCGGGGACGTAGGGCCCGGCTCCGGCGACGGCGGGGCGCAGCAGATTCTCGTAGGTCATGGCGGGCGGAGAGTATCGCTGCGCCGGCGAGGCGCGGTTGCCTCAGGTGGTCTTCAGCAGGCCGCCGTCGATGACCCAGCTGGCGCCGGTGACGTTGGCGACCCTGGGCGAGGCGAGCAGGGCGACGATCACGGCCACCTCGTCGGGCGTGGTGAAGCGCCCGGTGGGCATGCCGCTGACCGCCTGCGCGCGGATCGCGTCAGAGCCGGCGCCGGTGGCCCGGCCGATGGTCGCGGCCACACCGTCGTCGCCCAACCACAGGTCGGTGGCCACCGGGCCGGGGGACACGCTGGTGATGCGGATGCCCTGCGGGCCCAGTTCCTGAGAGAGCGACTTGGCCACGTTGAGCAGTGCCGCCTTGGCCGCGCCGTAGTCGATAACCGCTCCATCGGGCTCAAAGAAGGCGTTGACCGACGCGACGTTGACGATGACTCCCGAGCTGCGGGTGGTCATGTCGGCCACGGCGGCTCGGGTCGCCCGCAATGCGGCGAAGAAGTTGAGCTGCAGCGAGGCCTCGAAGTCCGCGTCGCTGAGGCTGAGAAACCCGTCCAGGCGGGTGTGCACCCCTCCGACGTTGTTGACCAGGATGTCGATCCGCCCGTGGTCCTCGACGGCACGCGCCACGAGCGCGGCGGGCCCGTCGGGATCCAGCAGGTCCAGCGCGACCGGAGTGACGCCGTCGAGGTCGGTGAGATTCTCAACGGTGCGGCTACCCGCTACCACGAGCGCACCTTCAGCGGCCAGTGTCCTGGTGACGGCGAGTCCGATGCCCTTGCCGGCACCGGTCACGACCGCGACCTTGTTGGTGAGTTCCAGATCCATCGCGACCTCCGCTCCGACCGATGGGACGTTTGTCGAATCGTCTCGCGCGTAGCGGCGGGGCGTCAACAGCCCAGGACCGCGGGTACCAGCGCGTCCCGGGCCCGGGTGAGCGTGCACTCCAGACACCCTGGCCACGGCTCGCCGTACAGCGGGCCGGTGCCGTCGCGCAACAGCAGGAGCACCTGGGCCACGCCGCGCGCGTCAACCGGGCCGGGCCAGGCGAGCTGATCGGCCAGGTCATAGAGCAGCGGCGCGGCATCCACCACCTCCGGGACGCATACCTGCAGGCGCCGCTCGAGGGGGCGGGCAGGCCGCGCCGCCTCCTGGATGACCAGCCGGATCTCGCGGGCCAGTTGCTGGCGGGTGCGCAGGCTGATCAGCCGGTGGGCGCGCAGCGACAGGTCGCCGCGTGTGTCGGCCGGCTCGCCCCGGGCCAGCGCCACGTCCAGCCGCCATGGCCACAGGCGAGCGCGGACGCGCTCCCGGGCCCGCGTCCGCCGGGCGCGCAACGGAGCGCTGTGGTGGGGGTCGAGAAGCAACAGGGAGGCCATCGTGGCTCCGGTCTGAAATCGTCCGCCGCGGCGCGGGCGCGATGCCACCTGCCGACAGCGGCGCTGTCAGCCAGAGCTGAGATCACGGAGTGTGAGAAGCTCTCCGTACAGCCATGCTGGAGTCCCGCTGGATCGAGCAGAAGGTGAGCACCGGCCTCGGGGCTCTGGACGAGGTGCTCGAGGGCCTGTACTGGGGCGACAACGTCGTGTGGGAGCTCGACGGCGCCCCGGCCGAGCCGTTCTACCTCGCCATCGCGGAGCGCGCCGAGACCTTCGAGGGCCGCACGTTCGTCGCCATCGCCGATCCGCCGCCCAACCTGGGCATTGACGGCGTGGAGGTCATGTGCGCCGGGCCGGGCACCGCGCTGGCCCATCCCGCCGATCTGCTGCGCGAGGTTCATCGCCTGTGTTCGCCCGGTTCCCGGCGGCTGTTGCTGTTTGACTCCCTGGACCGCATGGTGGACGCGTGGGGGACCAGCCGCGCCCGCGGGTTCTTCGCGCGGTGCTGCCCGATGCTGCTCGACCTCGGTGCCATCGGCTACTGGAGTCTGAGCGCCGGGGGCAGCATGGCGGCGGTGCGCGACACGGTGGCCTCGGTCACCCAGTGCATTCTGCGCGTGGACGACCGCAACATCCGCGTGGCCAAGGCCGAGGCGCGCAGCGACGGAGTGCGCGGCTCGGTACTGCACTGGCAAGAGCAGTCAGGGCGCGCCGTCCTGTCGCCGGCCAACATCAACGGCCGGGTCGCCGCGTCGTTGCGTGCCGTGCGCCGAGCTCGCGGGCTCAGCCAGCATGATCTGGCCCAGCTCGCCGGGGTGACGGCCAGCGCCATCTCGCAAGCCGAGCGCGCCGAGCGAGGCCTCTCGCTGGGCACGCTGGCGCAGCTCAGCCGCGCCCTGGGCATGACCATCGATGACCTGCTGCACGGCGATGGCCCCGAGGTCTACCGGATCGGCCGCCGCCCCGACGATCCCCACCACTCAGACGACGGGATCACCGCGCTGCTGGGCGACGCCAACTCCGATCTCGCCGTCGACCTCGTGTACCTGGCGCGGGGCGAGTCCGCGCTGCCCGCCGTCAAGCGGGAGGGCACCGGCATCGTCGCGGTGGCCAGCGGGCTGATCCAGGTCCAGCTCGCCGGGCAGACCCCGACGGTGCGCCCCGGGGAGGTGCTCGTCGTCGCGGCGGACCGTGTTGAGGGGTGGCGCAACATCGCCCAGACCGAGGCCATGCTGTTCTGGATCGTGCAGGCACGGGCGTCGGGCGGGCCGGGGCGCTGACCGCGCCCGACAGCACCGCTCTCGCTCATCGCCGTAGCTGCGGCGTCGGGGCCGGAACCGGGGACAGCATTGCTGCTGTGAATGGCGCCGATGTCTGGACACGGGTACGTTCAGGCTGAGTGCATACGGGGCCGGCTGAGTGACAGGTAAGTGACAGGTGATGGTCATGACGATGCTGGTGTTGGCCGACGAGCGCAATCCGGGCTGCGTGATCGTGGCGCGCGCCCGAGCCAGCGCGCGCGTGCGGGCGCGGATGTCCGCGCGACGGCTCGATCGTGCGCTGGCCGCCGGTGCCTCACCGGACTCGAGCGCCGGGCTCTCCGTGCACGCCCACGAACTGATCGGGACCCGAGCGCGCGGCCTGCTGTCGCGATCGATCCGCCGGCTGCTCCAGGACGCCCTGTGCCCGCTGCGACCGCTGTCGTTCTCGGTGCCCGTGTGCCGGGCCAAGGTGGTGCGCGCGCAGCGCACGCTGGAGGACCTGGCCGAGCGCCTGGACGGCGATGAGCCGCTGAACGCCTGCGGGCTGGCCCGGCTGCGCGTCCTGCTCAGCGACGGCACCGGCCCGGTCTACGACCGCCCCCACGCGGACGATCTCGCGCCCGCCCTGGAGCGCGCGATCGCCGGGCTGGAGGTGACGGCGGACTAACTCCGGGCCCGTCCAGGCGGCCCGGCCCAGCCGGCGAGCCCCGCGTGCCTCACAGACCGAACTTGTCGCGGTAGTCGACGGGGACGAGGTCCTCGAACTCCCGGTGGCCCTCGATGTACGCCATCACGAACGGGCAGAACGGCAGCACCGCCAGGTCCCGGGCGCGCGCGTCATCGAGGGCGAACCGGATGAGCCGGCCGGCCACGCCGCGTCCCTGGAAGCGCTCGTCCACCTCGGTGTGCACGAACGCGATCAGGCCCGGCCGCAAGCGGTACATGGTGAAGCCGGCGGACTCCCCATCGACCGACACCTCGTAGCGCTCGCGGTCCGGTGCGTCGGTGACCGTGATGTCCTGGTCGGCCGCCATGCTGACTCTGCAGTATCACAGCCGGGGCGAGTGAACAAGTAAACTACTGAGTTTACTTATTGAATCGGCTCAGCGCTTGGCCTGCGGCGCGCTCAGACCGGACGACACGATGGAGACGAGCTGCTGTCGCGACAGTCCCTCGGCGGCGAACACGAGGTCCTCCACCTGCCCACCGGCCGCGGGGACCTGGAGGGTGAGCTCGCTCTGCGTCGTGCCGTCGGGGATCGAGACGCCGTCATAGGTCATGTCGCCGCCCTGCCACGTGACGGTCCCGATCGTGCCGTCAAACCCGGCGATCGTGACCGGCGTGGGGTTGGCGTCGTTGAACGGGGTCGGCGCGGAGGCGGAGCCCGGCGTGAACGGGGCGGTGAGCAGGACCGACACGCAGCCACCGTCGCCGGTGGCCGCCGAGACGACCTTGGACTCGGTGGGGTTGGTCGGTCCATCGGAGGGAACCGAAGTGCCGGGGTAGCTCACGATCGCGGGCAGGCAGATGTGGGAGCCGGGGGCGAGCACGCGCGAATGGGCTGGCAGCCGCAGGTGGAACGCCGCCAGCGTCAGTTGCGCCTGACCGGGCGTGGACGTCTGACCCGCGGTGAGCGCCACCACGAGCCCCGCCACGGCGATCATCGCGGCCAGGGCGCCGGCGCCGCGCGCCGCGCGCGACCGACGGCGCGAGCGCGCGTGGTGCGCCAGCACGACGTCGCCGATGTGCGGGTCGGGGTCGACGTCGCCGACCAGGTCATGCAGCGCGCCGCGCAGGTCGCGCTCCAGGGTGTCGTCACTGAGCATGGCTTGTCTCCTTCTCCGGCGTCGGCAATAGTTCACGCAACTGGGCCAGCCCCCGGTGGGCCGCTGACTTGACGGTGCCCTCGGGGATGCCGAGGCGCTCCGCCGTCTCGGCGACCGACAGGTCCAGGAAGTACCGCAGCACGAGCACCTCGCGCTGCTGGGTGGTCAGACCGGCCATCCCCGCCTCGAGCGCCTGTCGCTGGGCCATTCGGTCAGTGAGGTCCACCCCTGGTGCGGGCACCTGCGCGCTGTGCTCCAGGGTGTCGGTCTCGGGATGACGGCGGCGGTGGCGCCAATGGTCATGGCACAGGTTGATCAGCACCCGCTGGCTGTAGGCCTCGGGTGCGTCCCGGGCACGCTTCCACCGTCGGAAGGTGCGCAGCAGCGTCGACTGGACGACGTCTTCGGCCGCGCTGCGATCCCGGAGCAGCAGGAGCGCCGCTCGCAGGAGAGTGGGGGAGTACGCGGCCACGAACACGCGAAAGGCATCAGCCTCGGTCACCTCTGGGCCTCGCGCCGGGACTGCGGTCACTGGGTTGCGGTTGGTCACATCCCTTTCAACTCCGGAGCCCCTCGGCGGGTTCCCGCACCGAACGGT
>DATJTQ010000237.1:0-2642 GCA_035503355.1 Solirubrobacteraceae bacterium | reverse complement strand
TTCGGGCCGGGAGCTCGTGTGGGATTTCGCGACCGTGCTGTTGCAGCAGCTGGATGATCCTCCCGAAGGCAGCGCCGACCTGTCCGGGCGACACCGTGGGTCGGATTTGGGTCAGGACGAACCCGAGCCACTGCAGGGTGTCGGGGTCGTCTTTGATCGCCTCGATCATCCGCCACAGGCCTGAGTCCTGCGGGTCAGGCTCCAATTCGCCCTCGGGCGGTGGGGTGTCGTCAGCGCCGAGCGTCGCGTGCTCAGGCAGGGTGATGGGCGCGACTTGGGCGGGGGTTACCGCGAACGTCAAGGACACCCCGACCTCGCCATCGTCGCCGACCAACTCAAGCGCCGTTTTGACGATTCGGCCGCCATTGAGCGTCGCTCGGAAGGTCGGGGTCCAGTCGGGAGCGATCCCGGTTGTCGTGCTGTCGGCGCGTTTGCGATCCAGCGTGCCGACGATCTCATCACCAGATCGGTCGCCGCTCGCGACAGCGTCGGTCAGCCGCGTGAGCAGCCATGCCGGATCCAGGGTCGATTGGGTTCCCGGCCGGCCGCGCGAGAGGATCCATTCGTTGTCCAGCGTTTGGTACTCGTCGGCACCATCGATGACATGCTGCTCGCCGTCGCCGCGGAGCTGGCATCGCCCGGCGTCAAAATCGACCGTGCCGGCCAGCCGGGTCCTGCCGGGCTCCATGCCCTCGAGCCTGTAGAACGTGTCGACCGTCACCTCCGCGCCGCCCTGCATCGTTTTGCGCGCGGCTTTGGTCAGATCGTCGTTCATCACCGCATTCTCGCGCAGACCATCACGCTCTCCTAATCTAAGCCTCGATCCACCGATCTCAGCGGGGAGTCGTCCGGGGCTGAGATTTAAATGACCTCCTGAGCAGGCAGAAAGCTGTCGTATGCGGCGACGGCGGGCCTGCGCCAGGAGGTCATCTGCATGGTGAAGGGTCTGCCGGACGCCACGCGCGTGGTCTTTGATGACGAGCGGGTGGTCGCCAACGCCGGGATCTTGCTGCCGGCGGTGCTCGCCGGCCGGCTGGGGATCGAGGCGCTGGTCGATGGGACCGTCGATCTCGGGCAGCGGCCCGGCGCGGCCAATGCGGGGCGCAAGGTCATGAGCTTGGTGTCGGCGATGTGCCTGGGCGCGGACTGCATCGATGACTGTGACCTTTTGCGTGCGGGTCAGACTCGTCAGGTGCTCGGCCACGAGGTCGCTGCGCCGTCGACGTTGGGGACGTTTCTGCGCTCGTTCACCTTCGGGCATGTCCGTCAGCTCGACCGGGTCTTGGCGGTGGCGCTTGAGCGAGCGTGGGCCGCAGGGGCGGGTCCGGGTGAGGAGCGGCTGGTCGTCGACGTCGACAGTTTCGTGGGCGAGGTCTATGGCTACGCCAAGCAGGGCGCCGGCTACGGCTACACCCACAAGCTGGGGTATCACCCGATCATCGCCACGCGTGCCGGGACCGGTGAGGTGCTGCACATCCGCGCTCGCAAAGGGTCGGCGAACACCTCGCGTGGTGCGGTGCGGTTCGTGGAGGAGCTCATCCCCAGGGTCGCGCGCGCCGGCGCCACAGGCGAGAAGCTGCTGCGCGCCGACTCGGGGTTCTGGAACACCAAGATCATGGACCGGCTGCAGGCCGCCGGGTGGACCTACTCGATCGGGGTGCGCCAGCAAAAGGCCGTGGCCGCAGCGATCACGGCGATTCCCGAAGCTGATTGGACACCGCTTGAGAACTATCCAGAGCGCGGGGAGGCGCAGATCGCTGAGACGACGCTCGGCCACCGCCGTCTCGTGGTCCGGCGCACCCGTCTGATCGGCGCTCAGGCCGAGCTGTGGCCCGACTGGCGCCACCATGCATTCTTGACCAACCGCATCGAGCCGCTCGCACTCGTGGAGGCCGAGCACCGCCAGCACGCCGTGATCGAGCTGGCGATCCGCGACCTCAAAGACCAGGCTCTGGCGCACTTCCCCTCCGGCCAGTTTCTCGCCAACGCCGCCTGGACGGTGATCGCCGCGCTGGCGCACAACCTGCTGCGCTGGACCACCCTGATCGGCCTGCCCGACACGCCCCTCCCCGCCGCGCGCACGCTGCGCCGCCGGCTGTTGACCATCCCCGGCCGCCTGGCCGCCACCGGCCGACGCGTGACACTCCGGATGCCCGCCGGCTGGCCGTGGCACACCCAGTTCCTCGCCGCTGTGGCTCGGCTACGAGCAGTGCCATCACTGACCTGACACCCAGCCCGGGTCCACGACGACAACCGACGCTGATGCCCTGGCTGGCGCCTGCGCTCACACCCACCGCCCGCGCCGCCGCGACGGCCTCAACCGGCCCACCCGCCGCTACCACGACCTCAACCGACCCCACCCACCCAGCGATGGCCCACGAGCCACGATTGACCGGCCAACTCGACCCGCCTCAGCCTCAGAACGGTGGATCGAGGCTTAGGCTTGGACATGTTCAGAAGCGTACGCGTCCGCGATCAGCAGCGCCAGTGTCTTCGGCCGAGTAGCTGGGCCCTCAGTGTCCGAATAGCCAACGGGCTAGGCGCCACAGAGCCGTAAGAACACGGAGCACGACGCCGCGTTTGACGACCGTTGGCGGATCTTCGGGAACCGCGCTTGGAGCTGCGAGCTCATTAGGGAGGTG
>DATJTQ010000236.1:0-16134 GCA_035503355.1 Solirubrobacteraceae bacterium | reverse complement strand
CACCCAGCGCGTCGCCGACGAGATTGGGTCCCTCGACGCCGTCACAGACGACCTCGTCCTGGACCGCGGAGGACACCTCGAGCTCGTCATACAGCGACACGGCGTCAAACAGCGTGACCAGCTCGTGGCGCCCGTCCTCGCGCGTGGGCCCGAGGTACAGGCACAGGTTGATCTTGGCGGGCGCGCGCTCGCGCGCGAGAACGGTCATGGGGCCTCCAGCCGCAGCGCCAGCTCGCGAAACTCCTCCGGGGCCAGCCGCTCGGCACGCTCGTCGGCGGGATGGCCGAGCTCCACCAGCGCGGCGCGGGCGCGCTCGCGGACATCGGGCCCGAAGCCGCGGCCCAGGGCCAGCGATCGCGCCAGCGCCTTGCGCCGGTGCGCGAACGCCCCGTGGACCAGCCGGGTGAGCGCCGGGTCGGCCCCCGGCCCATGGCGGTGCAATCCCAGCAGCACCGAGTCGACGTTGGGCACGGGGCGGAACACCTGACGCGATACCGGCCGCAGGACGCGCACCTCACACGCGAGCTGGGCCAGCACCGAGGGCACCCCGTAGGCGGATGTCCCGGGAGCGGCGGCGAACCGCTCCCCCACCTCGCGCTGCACCATCACCACCCATGACCGCACCGCGTCAAGCTCGGCGATCGTGCGCAGGATGACCGTGGCGGCCACCCCGTAGGGCAGGTTGGCCACCATCTTGGTCGGCGCGGGGTCAAACGCCGCGAAGTCCATCTCCACCGCGTCGCCCATGTGCAACGAGACATTCGCAAAGGGCGCGAGCTCGTCCACCAGGCCGGCACGCAGCCGCTCATCGATCTCGACGACATGCAGGTGACCACTCGCCCCCACCCGCTCCGCCAGGCGGACCGAGAGCACGCCGGGACCCCCGCCCACCTCCAGAACCACGTCGTCGCCCGACAGCTCGGCCAGCCGCTCGATCACGTCCACGATGTTGCGGTCGATCAGGAAGTTCTGACCGAGCTCGCGCTGGCGCGCCGAGCGCGCGCTCACCATCCCAGCAGGGCCGCCGCGTTGTCCTGCACGGCGCGCTCGAGCTCGGCGTAGGCCACCCGGCGCTCCAGCGCGAGCGCCTGCGCGGTCATGGCCACGTGGGCCGGCTGGTTGGGCTTGCCGCGGACCGGCTGGGGCGACAGGTAGGGCGCGTCGGTCTCCACCAGCAGCCGGTCGGCGGGGACACGCAGCGCGGCGGCGCGCAGATCCTCGGCCCGCGGGTAGGTGACGTTGCCGGCGAAGGAGAAGAACCAGTCCTCGTGGCGCAGGCACTCCTCGACGCGGGAGGCCATCGAGAAGCAGTGGAGGATCACGCGCAGGTCAGCGGCCTTGTCGTCCAGCAGCGCCAGGGTGTCGTCGTCGGCGGCCCGGGTGTGGATGACCAGCGGCTTGCCGGTGGCGCGGGCGAGCTCGATCTGAGCCTCGAAGGCCCGGCGCTGATCATCGGCGGGCGCATAGTCGCGGTAGTAGTCAAGGCCGGTCTCGCCGATGGCCAGGCACTTCTCGTGCGCGGCCAGCGCCTCGAGCTCGGCGAAGTCGGCGTCGTCGAAGCCCGTGGCGGAGTTCGGGTGGCGGCCGATGGCGGCGTAGACCTGGGGGAAGTCCTCGGCGGCGGCCAGCGCCGCACGACAGGAGGCGCCGTCGGTCCCGACGGTCAGCATCCGGGTCACCCCCGCCTCCACCGCCGCCTCCACGAGCTCGGCGTTGGGCGGCTCGCACACGTCCAGGTGGGTGTGACTGTCGATCACTGCGCGGCGGCGCGCTTGGGAAACAACGGCTCCAGCGCGGCCACGGTCCGGCCGTTGCCGGTGGCGGCGAAGGCGGCCGCGGTGAACTCGATGTCGGGAGCGTCCAGGGCCGCGAGCAGCTTGGCCGTGCTCTCGGGGATGTAGGGCGCCAGCAGGACGCTGATCACCCGCACCCCCTCGGCCAGCGAGGCGAGCGTCTGATCCAGCGCCCCGGCCGATGCGGGGTCCTTGGCCAGCTGCCACGGCGCGCGCTCCTCGACGTAGCGGTTGCAGCGACGCACCCGCTCCCAGATCGTCTCCAGCGCCGAGGTCACCTCGGCCTGGTCCAGGAACGCCGCCACCCGCTCCGCCAGTCCGTCGAACTCGCGGGCCAGCTCCGGGTCGACGCCGGCGTCGGGCACCACCCCGTCGCGGTAGCGGCGGATCATGGCGATCGTGCGGCTGGCTAGGTTGCCGTAGTCGTTGGCCAGCTCGGCCTCATAGCGCGCGGTGACCGCGTCCATCCCAACCGTGCCATCCCCGCCGAACACCACGTCTCGCATCAGGTAGAAGCGCAGCGCATCGACGCCGAACTGGTCAATGACCTCAAACGGGTCGAGCACATTGCCCAGCGACTTGCTCATCTTGCGCCCGTCGGCACCGAGCAGGAAGCCGTGGACGAAGACGTGGTGGGGGATCGGCAGCCGCGCCGCCATCAGCATCGCGGGCCAGAACACCGTGTGGAACTTGAGGATGTCCTTGCCGATGAGGTGGTAGGTGGCCGGCCAGAAACGGTCGGTGAGATCCTCGCCGGGGCGGGCGTAGCCGAGCGCCGTGTAGTAGTTGAGCAGCGCGTCGAACCACACGTAGAAGACGTGGTCGGGGTCCCACGGCACCTGCACCCCCCACTGCAGCCGCTGGCGGCTGAGCGAGATGTCCTGCAGGCCCGAGGTGATGAACGACAGCGCCTCGTTGTAGCGCGGCGATGGCATCACGAAGTCCGGCTGCTGCGCGTAGAGCTGCTCGAGCTGCTCCTGGAAGGCCGACAGGCGGAAGAACCAGTTCTCCTCCTGGTGCAGGACGAGCTCGATCTCGTGGATGGGGCAGCGGTTGCCCTCGAGGATCTCGTTCTCCACCTTGAAGTCCGCGCACCGGGGGCAGTACCAGCCCTCGTACATCCCCTTGTACGTGTAGCCGTTGTCGTGCACCTTCTGCAGCACCTCCTGGACGCGGTGCTTGTGCTCCTCGTCGGTGGTGCGGATGAAGAAGTCGTTGGAGGCATCCAGGACCGGCGCCAGCGCCTTGAACCGCTCAGCGTTGCGATCGGCGAGCTCCTGGGGGGTCACGCCCTGGGCGTGGGCGGCGTCGGCCACCGGCTCGCCGTGCTCGTCGGTCCCGGTGAGGAAGAACACGTCCTGGCCCCGCTGGCGCATGTGGCGCGCCAGCACGTCGGCGGCGATCGTGGTGTACGCGTGGCCCAGATGGGGCTGCGCGTTGACGTAGTAGATCGGGGTGGTGATGTAGAAGCTCATGGCCGCATCGCCAAGGCTAGCTGTGGGTGTGGGCGCAGGCGGCGCGGCCGGGCGGCGGGCCCTACGGGCGCGGCGCGGCGGTGGTCGAGCGAACCACCAGCGACGGCTCCACCAGGCGCACGACGCTGGCCCGGCGGTTATCGATCCGGTCGAGCAGCAGCTCCAGCGCCATCCGCCCCATCTCCGTGCGCGGCTGGTCGACGGTGGTCAGCCCCACGTGGGCGAGGTGGGCGATGAAGTTGTTGTCGTAGCCGACGATGGAGACGTCGCCCGGCACCTCGACGCCGGCCTGGTCAAAGCCGCCCAGCAGGCCCGCGGCGACGAGGTCGTTGGCGGCGAAGACGGCCGTGGGCAGGTCGGGTTCGGCCAGCAGCGCTCGGGCCGCGGCGGCGCCGGCCTCCTCGGTGAACTCCCCGGGGATCACGCGCGCGCGAGCGCCGAGGCGGTGGGCCCGCATCCAGCGCAGAAAGGCGGACCTGCGTTGCGGACCGCCGGCGCCCTTGCCCCCGTCGACGTGCGCGATGCGCTCGTGGCCGAGGCCGATGAGATGGTCGAGCACCAGGCGGGTCCCGAGGTTCTCGTCGATGATGACCAGATCGGCGTCGACGCCGCGGACCTGGCGTCCGACCATCACCACCGGCACCTCGGCGGCGGCAGCGGCGATGTCCGCCGCCCGCATCCGGGGGCTGACCAGGATGACCCCATCGACCCGGTACTCGAGCAACGTGGCCAGGGAGGCCCGCTCGCGCCGCGCCTGGCGCCCGCCGGCGCCGAGCAGCACCTGATAGCCGAGCTCGGAGGCGAGCTCCTCGATCCCGCCGGCGATCTCGGCAAAGAACGGGTTGCGCAGGTCGTCGAGGATCACCCCCACCGTCTTGGAGCGCCGGCTGGCCAGGCTGCGGGCCATCGCGTTGGGGCGGTAGCCGAGGCGGTGGGCCGCCTCCAGGACCCGGGCGCGCCGCTCGTCGGAGACGTTGGGCTGGGCGCGCATGACCAGCGAGACCAGCGCACGCGAGACGCCGGCGGCCTGCGCCACGTCCTCCATCGTCGGAGGCCGGCGCAGCAGCTCGCTCCTGAGGCCACGATCTCGCATCACAAACCGGCGCGAGCTTACTCAGCGCCGATTCGTGCCGCAAGTCCGTTGTCGCGCTCTAATCCCAGATCATGCCGAGATGCCAAATACCGACTTTTGCCTTGACGCGTGAGAGATCGTGGGGATATATTCGCGGCTTCGTCCTTTAGAGCGCTCTAACAACAACGTGTCGTTGGCGCGCTCTAAGGCACAGGGAGACAGAGGAGTGAACATCAGCCCCCGCACGTCAGCCGTGGAGCCGCGCGCGTTCGCGCAGCGCGTTGCCGGCGCCCCCATCTCGTGGGGGGCCTGCGAGGTGCCGGGCTGGGGACGGATGCCCGATCCTGAGACCGTGCTCTCCGAGATGGTGGAGCTCGGCTTGGCCGGGACCGAGCTCGGTCCCCCGGGCTTCCTCGGTCACGACCCGGAGGCGATCCGCGCCCGGCTGGATCGGTATGGACTGCGCTGTGTCGGTGGCTTCACGCCGCTCGTCCTGCACGAGCCCGATCTCGACGTCGCCGGCGCCCGCCGGGCGCTCTCTCTCCTCGCGCACGCCGAGTGCGAGGTGGCGGTGATCGCGGCCGTGCAGGACGCGGCGTGGAGCCCGCCGCGCCCCCTCGATGACGAGGGCTGGGGCCATCTCGCTGCGCACGCCCGCGCCGTGCAGGACCTCGCGCATGAGTACGGCCTGATCTTCGCCCTGCACCCGCACGTCGGCACGCTGATCGAGACCGGCGCCCAGGTGCAGCGCGCGCTGGAGGTGACCGACGTCGGGTGGTGCCTGGACACGGGGCACCTGCTGATCGGCGGCACCGACCCGGCCGCGTTCGCCCAGGCGCACGCAGACCGGGTGACCCACGTCCACCTCAAGGACATCGACGCCGCCATCGCCGCCACCCTCGTGGCCGGACGGTTGTCGCTGGTCCAGGCGACACAGGCGGGACTGTTCGTGCCCCTGGGCGGCGGTAGCGCCCCGGTGGCGCAGACCCTTCACACCTTGAACGAGCACGGGTATGACGGGTGGCTCGTGCTCGAGCAGGACACGGCCATCACCGCAGACGAGCCGGCGGTGACCGGCGCCTCGATGCGCGCCGTCAGGCAGAGCATCGCGTTCCTCAACTCGGCTCACACCACGGAGGAGATCAATCGATGAGACGACTGCGTCGCAGTCTGACGGTGCCGGCGCTGGTGGCCGTCGCCGTGCTCGGGTTAGCCGCATGCGGCGGCAGCTCCGGCAGCAGCAAGTCCAAGTCCGGCACGGGATCGGGCACGACGAGCGCGGTGAACATCGCGAGCTCCAGCAAGCCGTGCACCTACAAGTTCGCCCTCATCACCCACGGTGACAACGGCAACTTCTGGAGCGTCGTCTACAAGGGCGCCAAGAACGCGGCGGCCGACCTGGGGTGCACGCTCACCGAGACCTACGGCTCACAGCAGCAGGGCCAGGCCGAGCCCGACGACAACGCCGAGAACGCGCAGATCCAGAACGCGATCAATGCCCACGTTGACGGCATGGCCATCTCTGACCACGATCCGAGCCTGATGAACCCGACGATCAAGTCGGCGGTCTCGAAGGGTATCCCCGTGGTCCTCCTCAACGCCGGCTGTGACGATCAGGACATCGCCGCCAGCGGCGCGATGACGTGCGTCGGACAGCCCGAGCAGCTGGCCGGCCAGGCGTCGGGGACCCGCTTCAAGCAGCTGGGCGCCACCAACGTGCTGTGCGTCATCCACCAGTCGGGCCAGAACCTGCTCGATCGCTGCAACGGCATCGCCCAGGGCCTGGGCGTCGGCCAGCAGTGCAAGTCCGGCAGTGCGCCGTCCAAGGGCCCGGCATGCACCGAGCTGACGCTCTCCACGCCCAACGCGGCATCCAACCCGCAGCAGGCCATCGGCCAGGTGACGTCGTACCTGCAATCGCACCCGGGGATCAACGCCGTCATGCTCCTCAACAACGCGTTCGCGCCGGTATTGCTGAACGCGCACCCCGCCGGGAGCATCAAGATCGCCACCTTCGATCTCTCCACCGATGTCGAGAACGAGATCAAGGCGGGGACGCTGGCCTTCGCGGTCGACCAGCAGCAGTACCTCCAGGGCTACCTGCCCATCCAGTTCCTCTACCTGTTCAAGAAGCACGAGGGGCAGACCGTCGGCGGCGGCACGACCGTGGCAAGCGGCCCGCTCCTGGTGGACAAGAGCAACATCTCCAACGTGGCGGCGGCGATCGCCGCGGGAGACGACTGATCGACAAACCGCTCAGCCGCGCCGGGCGGGCCTGCGCCCGCCCGGTGTGGGTGAGCACAAGTGACCGGAGAGTGACGAACTCACCATGAGTGCCACCTCACCGCCGTCGCCGACGCCCGCCGCGCCGCGGACGCCGGCGACGGCCACCGACGAGCGACTGGTCCCGATCAGCCGCATGACCCGGGCGATGCGCCGTCCCGAACTGGGAGCTCTGATGGCGGCGATCGCGGTCTGGATCCTGTTCGCGATCACCGACAAGAGCTCCAATCATCTGTGGCTCAACCAGACCGGGCTGGCGGCGTGGACCCAACAGGCCGCGTTCTTTGGGGTGATCGCCGTCCCGGTGGGGCTGCTCATGATCGGGGGCGAGTTTGACCTGTCGACGGGCGTGATGTCCGGCGTCACCGCGATCGTCCCGGCGCTGCTGGTGGGCAAGTACCACTGGGACACGTGGCTGGCCATCGTGGCCACGGTCGTGTTCGCCGCCGCCGTCGGCCTGCTCAACGGCTATGTGGTGGTCAAGTCAAAGCTCCCCAGCTTCATCGTGACCCTGGCGACCTTCTTCATCCTGCGCGGCGCCAGCGTCGGCGGAGTGCTGCTGCTCAACAACGGCAGCACCAACGTCTCGATCAGCACGCCCCACCCGCCGGGGTTGTCGAGCGCGAAGTCCATCTTCGGCAGTTCGTTCTTCTCGAGCGGGGCGCTGCCCAGCGGCTACAGCACGGCGATCATCTGGTTCGCGCTGGTCACGATCCTGGGCTCGTGGGTGCTGAGCCGGACGACGTTCGGCAACTGGATCTTCGCCGCCGGCGGAGAGCAGAACGCCGCGCGCAACGTCGGCGTCCCCGTCAACCGGACCAAGATCCTGCTCTTTGTCAGCACCGCTCTGGCCGCGGCCCTGGTCGGGATCATCTCCTTCACCCAGTCGGGCACAGCGGTCTCCGAACAGGGCGTCGGCTACGAGTTCTTCTACATCATCGCCGCCGTGGTGGGCGGATGCTTCCTCACCGGCGGCTACGGCTCGGCGGTGGGCGCTGCGCTCGGCGCGTGCATCATCGGGATGGCCTTCGAGGGCGTGATCTACGCCGGATGGGACAGCTCATGGAACTTCGCGTTCCTCGGGGTGATCCTGTTCCTGGCGGTGGTCGTCAACACCCTCATCTACCGGCGCGCGGTCACGGCGAGGCGATGACCATGGAGGCTTCTGAGATGACCGCACCCTGCCTGATGGAGGCCCGCGGGGTGTCCAAGTACTTCGGATCGGTCAACGCGCTCCAGGACATCTCACTGAGAGTCAACGCCGGTGAGGTGACCTGCGTGCTGGGCGACAACGGGGCCGGCAAGTCGACGCTCATCAAGATCCTCTCGGGCGTCCACGCCCCTGACACCGGCGAGCTGCTGATGAACGGGGAGCCGGTGGTGTTCACCAACCCCCGCGAGGCCCGTTCCCTCGGGATCGCGACCGTGTTCCAGGACCTGGCCACCGTGCCGTTGATGAGCGTGTGGCGCAACTTCTTCCTCGGCAACGAGCCGACGAAGGGCCGGGGGGCGCTCCAGCGGCTGGACATCAAAGGTGCCCAGTCGATCATGCGCGAGGAGATGGCCAAGATGGGCATCGACGTCCGCGACCCCAACCAGACCGTCGGGACGCTCTCGGGAGGAGAGCGCCAGGCGCTGTCGATCGCCCGCGCCGTGTACTTCGGAGCGCGGGTCCTCATCCTCGATGAGCCCACCAGCGCGCTCGGGGTCAAGCAGTCGGGGATCGTGCTCAAGTACGTGGTGCAGGCGCGAGCCCAGGGCCGCGGGGTGATCTTCATCACCCACAATCCCCACCATGCCTTCCCGGTGGGCGACCGGTTCGTACTGCTCAAGCGCGGCCAGATGATGGGCTCCTACCTCAAGGCCGACACCTCGCTGGAGCAGCTGACATCGCTGATGGCCGGCGGGGCCGAGCTCGAGCAGCTCAGCCACGAGCTGCAGGGCCTGGCCGCCGACCCCGCGGCGGCCGCCGATCCCGGCCTGGCCGAGGTCGCCAAGGAGATGGCGGCCGAGGCCAAAGAGACCGCGTAGGGGCGGCGGAGGAGACGCGATGACGGTGGACCTGGAACTGCTGACGGTCGGGCGTATCAGCATCGACCTCTACTGCGGGCAGCTCGGCGCGGACTGGCACGCGGCGCAGACCTTTGACAAGGCTGTCGGCGGCAGCCCCACGAACGTCGCCATCGCGGCCGCCCGCCTGGGTCGCCGGGCGGCCCTGTACACCAAGGTCGGCGGCGACCCCTTCGGCGACGTGGCCGTGCAGGAGCTGCGTGACTTCGGGGTCGACACGCGCTTCGTGGGGGTCGAGCCCGACGCGGTGACCCCGCTGGCCTTCGCGGTCCTCGATCCCCCCGAGGACCCACAGCTGCATTTCCGCCGCCACCCCCCGGTCCCCGACTTCCAGCTGCGAGCCGGCGAGGTGGGAGACGATGTGGTCACCGGCGTGGGCGTGCTGTGGATCTCGGGCGGAGCTCTGGCCCAGGAGCCGTGCCGGGGCACGGTCCAGGGGATGCTCGCCTCCCGCGGCCGGCGATCGCACACCGTGCTCGACCTCGACTACCGACCCAGCTTCTGGCGTTCCCGGGAGGAGGCGTCGCAGATCATCGGGGGCGCAGTTCACCAGGCCACGATCGCCGTCGGCAACCGCGAGGAGTGCGCGGTGGCCGTCGGCACCGAGGATCCGCACGAGGCGGCCGCCCGCCTGCTCGAGCGCGGCGTGGAGCTCGCCATCGTCAAGCTCGGCGGCGACGGCGTGCTGCTGGCCGACCGTGAGGGCGAGCGGACGGTGGCGCCGGCGCCGATCGAGGTGCTGTGCGGGCTGGGCGCCGGCGACGCCTTCGGCGGAGCCCTGTGCCACGGTCTGCTCTCCGGGTGGCCGGCCGAACGGGCCGTGGCCTTCGCCAACGCGGCCGGTGGGATCGTGGCCTCGCGGCTGCTGTGCTCGGCGGCGATGCCGTACGAGGCCGAGGTACGTGCCCTGGTGGAGGCGATGCCCGCATGAGCTCGCGGGCGCGGCGGCGGATCGGCGTCGGGGTCATCGGCTTCGGGTGGCTGGGCCAGGCCCACAGCCGATCGCTGGCGCGGATCCCGATGCTGTTCGGTGACCGGGCCTACGAGCCGCGGCTGGTCGCGTGCAGCGATGCCCTGCCGGCCCGCGTCGAAGACGCGATCAGTTCCTTTGGGTTCGCGCGCGGCTCGCGGGACTGGCGCGCGGTGGTGGACGATCCGGAGGTCGACGCCGTGTGGATCGCCGCGCCCAACATGCTCCACGGCGAGCTGGTGGCCGCGGTTGCGGGCGCCGGCAAGGCGGTGTTCTGTGAGAAGCCGGTGGGCGGCACGCCCGCGCACGTGATCGCCGCCGCGGCCGCGACACGTGCCGCCGGCGTGATCAGCGGCGTCGGCTACAACTACCGCTGGGCCCCGCTCGTCCAGTACGCGCGTGAGCTGATCGCCGACGGCGAGCTGGGCGATATCACCAATTACCGGGGGCGGTTCTTCTCGATGTACGGAGCCGATCCGCTGGGGCTGAGCTCGTGGCGCTTCCAGCTCGACGAGGCCGGCTACGGGGTCACCAGCGATCTGCTCTCGCACGCCGTGGACCTGGCCCACATGCTGATCGGACCGATCGCCCGGGTCACGGGGACGATCGAGACCTTCATCACCGAGCGGCCACACCCCGCCGACGGTGCGAGCCACTACGGCCGGGGCCGTCCCGGGGATCCGATGCGCCCGGTCACCAACGAGGACTACGCGGGGATGCTGGTGGAGTTCGCCAACGGCACGCGCGGGACGTTTGAGGCGAGCCGGACGACGCTCGGCCCCGAATCCGAGATGGCCTTCGACGCCTACGGCACCGCCGGTGCGGTGGGCTGGAACCTGGAGCGGCTCAACGAGCTGCGCCTGTACCGCGCCACCGCCGACCGTGGCTCGGGCTACACCACGGTGCGAGGCGGCGACCGCTTCGGCCACCACGGCGCGTTCGTCCCCGGCAGCGGGAACCCGATCGGCTTCGAGGACCTGGTGACCATCGAGGACCACGAGTTCTGCCGCGCCGTCGCCGAGGACCGGCCGTTCGAGCCCGGGTTCGAACAGGCGCTGGAGTGGGCGGCGGTCCAGGATGCGCTGCTGCGCTCCGCGCGCAGCGGCGCGTGGGAGGACGTGGTGCCGCTGGCGGCGGAGGCCGCGGCGTGAGCCTCATCCGCGTCGGGCTCATCGGCGCCGGCCGGATCGGAAGGATGCACGCCGAGCTGCTGGCCCGCCGCGTGCCCGGCGCCGCGGTGGCGGCCGTCTACGACGTGCACGCGCCGTTCGCGCAGGAGGTCGGCGCCACCCTCGGGGTGCCGGTGGCGGCGACCGTCGAGGATGTGCTGGCCTCCGACGTCGACGCCGTGGCCATCTGCTCGAGCTCCGAGACCCACGTCGACCTGATGATCGCGGCCGCCGAGGCGGGCAAGGCGGTCTTCTGCGAGAAGCCGGTGTCACTCGATCTCGAGGAGCTCGAGCGGGGGCTCGACGCGATCCAGACGCACGGCGTGCCGTTCCAGGTGGGTTTCAACCGGCGCTTCGATCCCGCGCATGCCTCGGTCGCCGAGGCGGTCGCCGCCGGCCGCATCGGCGAGCCGCACCTCGTCCGCATCTCCAGCCGCGACCCCGAGCCGCCGCCGCTGGAGTACGTGCGCACCTCGGGCGGATTGTTCCTGGACATGACCATCCACGATTTCGACATGGCGCGGTTCGTCACCGGCTCCGAGGTGGTTGAGGTGTTCGCTCGCGGCGGCGTCCGCGTCGTCCCCGCGTTCGCCGAGGCCGGCGATATCGATACGGCGATGGTGACGCTGGTCCATGCCAGCGGATGCCTGACCGCGATCGACAACTGCCGCGCCACCGCGTACGGGTTTGACCAGCGCGTGGAGGCGTTCGGCTCGGGAGGCATGGCGGCGTCCGAGAACCCGCCGGCCCACAGCGGGGTCGTGATGACCGCGGATGGGGCTCATCGGCCACCCCTCCCGCACTTCTTCCTTGAGCGCTATCTGCCCAGCTACGAGCTGGAGTGGCAGGCGTTCGTGGGGGCGCTGCGCGCCGGGACCTCACCGCCGGTGGGCGTGCAGGACGCGCGCGCCCCGCTGGTCATCGGCCTGGCGGCGTGGCAGTCGCTGCGCGAGGGGCGTGCGGTGCGTGTGGACGAGGTGGCGGCGTAGATGCGGATCTTCGTCACCGGAGGCGGTGGCTTCGTGGGGTCCAACCTGGTCCATGTATTCGCCCGGCACGGGGCCGAGGTGATCGCGCCCTCTCACGAGAGCGTCGACCTCACCGACCGCCCGCTGGTCCACCGCTGCCTCGCCGCCACGCGACCCGACGCGATCGTGCACGCGGCGATCTGGAACGATCCCACCATGCTGTCCTCGGACCGGAGGCGGGCCTGGAAGGAGTACGTCGGGGCGACCCGCAGCGTGGTCGACGCCGCCAACGACGTCGACGCCCGCGTGGTGCTCATCTCGACTGACTGGGTGTTCGACGGCACCCAGGGTCCCGCCACCGAGACCGAACCACCCAACCCGATCAACCCCTACGGCTTTCTCAAGGCCGCGTCGGAGCTGGTGGTCACCCAGCGAGCAGGGCGGGGCACCGTGGCACGCATCGCCGGCGTGCAGGGCATTCACCGGGCGCGGCCTGACACACCGCGTGCCCAGGACGCCGGCTTCGGCTATCTGGTGGCGTCGCTCGTCGACGCCCTGCGCGCCGGAGAGCGGTTCACCGTGTGGGACGGCGAGGAGCTCAATCAGGTGGCCACCCCCACGCTGGCCACCGACGCCGCCGAGCTCATCTGGCTGGCCCTTGAGCGCGACGTCAACGGGATCCTGCACTGCTGCGGCGGCGAGCACGTCGATCGCGTGGGGCTCGCCCACCGTGCTGTGGCCGCCTTCGAGCTGGATGCCGACCTGCTGAACGTGGGGCCCCCGCCGCGCGAGGCGCACGGCGGCGGGCGCATCCCGCACGACACCCGGCTGGACGCCACCGTCACCGCCCGTCGGCTCGGCGCCGAGCTGCCCGGCCTCGACACCACCCTGGCGCGGCTGCGCCGTGAACTCGAGACGACCGCTGGGAGCCCCGCATGACCGAGACCGAGACCCTCACCGTCGCCCAGGCCCTGGTGCGCTTCCTCGCCGCCCAGCGGGTCGAGCGCGACGGCGAGCGCCGGCGTTTCTTCGCCGGGTGCCTGGGCATCTTCGGCCACGGCAACGTGGCCGGGCTGGGCCAGGCGCTGGCCCAGTACGAGGACCTGCTGCCCTATCACCCGGCGCGCAACGAGCAGGCGATGGTCCACATCGCGTCCGGCTACGCGCGCCAGCGCAACCGGCTGGGCACCTGGGCGTGCACGACGTCGGTGGGACCCGGCGCGACCAACCTCGTGACCGGCGCCGCCCTGGCCACCATCAACCGCCTGCCCGTCCTGTTGCTGCCCGGCGACACCTTCGCCACGCGCTACCCGCACCCGGTGCTGCAACAGCTCGAGGTCACCCACGACGCCACCGTCTCGGTCAACGACTGCCTGCGGCCGGTGTCGCGCTACTACGAGCGCGTGGAACGACCCGAGCAGCTCATCCCCGCGGCGCTCGAGGCGATGCGCGTGCTCACCGACCCGGCCGAGACCGGGGCGGTGACACTGGCCCTGCCCGAGGACGTCCAGGCCGAGGCGTTCGACGTGCCCGCCGCCTTCCTGGCCGAGCGGGTGTGGACGGTGTACCGCCAGCCACCGGCCGCGGAGGCCCTGCGTGCCGCGGCGGCGGCCATTCGCGGCGCCCGGCGCCCGCTCATCGTGGCCGGCGGCGGCGTCATCTACAGCGAGGCCACCGCCGCGCTGCGCGCGTTCGTGGACGCCACCGGCATCCCCGTCGCCGAGACGCAGGCGGGCCGGGGCGCACTGGTCTCAGACCACCCGCTCAGCCTCGGCGCCATCGGCGCCACCGGCACAGCCGCCGCCAACTCGCTGGCCCGCGTGGCCGACGTCGTCATCGGCATCGGTACCCGCTGGGGCGATTTCACCACCGCCTCAAAGTCCGCCTTCCAGGACCCCGACGTGCGCTTCATCAACCTCAACGTGGCCGCCGTCGACTCCGCCAAGCTCAGCGGCCTGTCGGTGCTGGGCGACGCGCGGGTGGCGCTCGAGATGCTCGGCGAGGCGCTGGCCGGCTGGCGGGTGCCGGAGGAGTGGGAGCGCCATGCCGGGGAGCAGAGCGCCGCGTGGGCCGACGAGGTGGCGCGCCTGGTCTCGACGGCCGGCAACGGTCTGCCCGCGCAGGCCGAGGTCATCGGCGCCATCAACGACGCCGCCGGCGAGACCGGCGTCGTGGTGTGCGCGGCGGGCTCGGCCCCGGGCGACCTGCACAAGCTGTGGCGGGCACGCGACCCTGCCGGCAAGGGCTACCACGTGGAGTACGGCTACTCGTGCATGGGCTATGAGATCCCCGGCGGCATGGGGGTCAAGCTGGCCGCGCCCGACCGGGAGGTGTTCGTGTTCGTCGGCGACGGCTCCTACCTGATGGGGCCCGGCGAGCTCGTGACCGCGGTGGCCGAGCGGATTGCGATCGTGATCGTGCTCGTCGACAATCACGGCTACGCCTCGATCGGCGCGCTGTCGCGGTCGGTGGGCTCGGCGGGGTTCGGCACCCACTACCGATTTGCCGCCAACGGGTCGCTGCCCGTCGATGATGCGGACGGCGCGGCCCTGGCCGGGCCGGCCGGCGCGGACGTCCTGCCCGTCGACCTCGCCGCCAACGCGGCAAGCTTGGGCGCGCGGGTCGAACGCGCGCGGACGATCGAGGAACTGCGCGACGCGCTGGCGCGGGCGCGCGAGGAGAGTGGTGGCGGCGGCGCGGGCCCCACCGTGATCTGCATCGAGACCGACCGCTACACCGGGGTGCCCGGTTACGACGGCTGGTGGGATGTGCCGGTGGCCGAGACGTCCACCCAGGACACCGTCCGCGCCGCCCGCGCCGAGTACGAGCGCAACCTCTCTGCCCAGCGACAGTTCCTGGAGGGCGCGCATGAGTGACCTCGTCGTTCACCCTGCCGCCCGCCCGGAGGCGGACGGGACCTTCATCGACGTGACGCCCGCCGCGGCCGGTTGGACCTACGTCGGCTTCGAGGTGCTCCGGCTCGCCCCCGGCGTGGTGGCCAAGCGCGACACCCGCGACCGCGAGGTGTGCATCGTCGTCGTCTCGGGGGCGGTCACCATCAATTCCGAGCACGGCGAGTGGAGCGATGTGGGCGGGCGACCGGACCCATGGGGCGGCCCGCCCGAGGCCGCCTACCTGCCGCCGGGCACGCCGTTCGCCCTCGCCTCGGCCGATGAGGCCGAGGTCGCCCTGTGCTGGGCGCCGGCCCCGTCGGGGGGCGCGGCCGCGCGCGTTCTGCCCGGCGACGCGATCGAGGTGGAGACCCGCGGCTACGGGTCGCAGGAGCGGACGATCCACCCCATCCTCATGGCCGACCGCGACGCCGAGTCGCTGCTGGTGTGCGAGGTGCTGACCCCGGGTGGCCACTGGTCCAGCTACCCGCCGCACAAGCACGATCGCGACGACCCGCCGGCCGAGACCTTCCTGGAGGAGACCTACTACCACCGCATCACCCCGGACCAGGGCTTCGGGCTCCAACGGGTCTACAGTGAGGATCGGTCACTTGACGAGACACTGAGCTTCCGCGACCGCGACTGCGTCCTGGTCCCGCGGGGTTATCACACGGTGTCGGCGCCCCCGGGCTACGACCTGTACTACCTCAACGTGATGGCTGGTCCCAAGCGGCAGTGGGCCGTCGTCAATGATCCAGATCACGAATGGCGCGTCGCGCCCTCGCCCGCAACCTGAGTAGGAGCCCTTTTTCATCATGTCCGCCACCGCCACTCGTCTTCTCGACAACTACATCGCCGGGCGCTGGACGCCGGCCCAGGCCGCCACCGAGGTCCTGGACGTCACCAACCCGTCGACGGGTGAGACGCTGGCGCGGGTGCCGCTGTCGGGTCGGGCGGATCTCGACGCGGCAGTGGCGGCGGCACGGGCGGCGCTGCCCGAGTGGCGGGCGGTGTCGACCATCGCCCGCGCGCGCAAGCTGTTTGAGCTGCGCGAGCGCCTCGTCGCCCGTCAGGAGGAGCTGGCCCGTGCGGTGACCACCGAGATGGGCAAGACGATCGCCGACGCCTCAGCCGAGGTGGCACGCATGATCGAGATGGTGGAGGCGGCCTGCGCGATCCCGACGACGATGCAGGGCCGCATCCTAGAGGACGTCTCGCGCAACATCGACGCCGAGACGATCCGCCAGCCGGTCGGCGTGTGCGCGGCGATCGTGCCCTTCAACTTCCCGGCGATGGTCCCCTTCTGGTTTCTGCCGTTCGCCATCGCCTGCGGCAACACGTTCGTGCTCAAGCCCTCCGAGCAGGTACCGCTGACCCAGCAGATCGCCTTCGAGGAGCTCGACGGGCTGGGTCTTCCAGCCGGTGTGGTCAACCTCGTCAACG
>DATJTQ010000235.1:0-53327 GCA_035503355.1 Solirubrobacteraceae bacterium | reverse complement strand
CGCCGTTGCAGGCGGCCCGGGTGGCCAAGGCAATGGCCGCGCGGGCGGTGCGCGATGGACTGGTCGGCGTCGGTTCGGGTGCCGGCCCGGTCAATGTGCTGGGTGCCCTGGAGCACTGATCCGGCGCCTGATCAGCGCTCTGTGCCGCCAGGCGTGCATCAGCGCTCCGGGACCCGGGGCGTGACATAATCCTCATGTGCGTTTTCTGAGGATGAAGCCGGGTCACGGCGAGGTGCTGATCGCAGAAGGGGATGTCGAGCTGGCCGAGGACGAGCAGCGTCTCGTCGAGGAGTTTCGGCGCCAGCTGGATGGCGGCCTGTGGGCCGCGGTGCCGACCCTGGACGCTGCCGGACGACGCCAGGCGCACATGGTCAAGACGTTTGACGACGTTCCCCGCGATGCGGACCGCGTGATCTTCTTCCCACGCGCGGCCGGCGGCCGCTAGGCGGCCGGGGGGCGGGGCCGAGATGCTGCTGGCGCTGGTCGCCACCGCGTTGGTCGCTATCGCCCTCCTGTCCGAGGAACTGCTGCCGCGCATCGAGGAGATGTGGTCTCGCCATCGCGCCGGGCGACAGATGGCGCCGGTGATGCCCTATGACCCGGGACGCGAACGTAGGGCCGAGGCCCGTGCCCGCTCGCTGCTGCGCTCCTGCGTCAACGAGGAGGAGTGGGCGATGTACCGCGACCTGGGCTTCATCCGGGTCTGGGGCAGCCAGTCAGACGGCCCGGTCGACGCCGACAGCACCGGCGGCGCCGCCTACGCCTACCTCATCTACCCCCACCGGGCGATCGTGGCCTACCTGGCCCAGACCCACCGCCTGCTCAACGAGTATTGCGTCGCCTTCCCCGACGAGACCCGGCCCTACGGCAGCGCCCGGCTGCCCGACTCAGACGACGTCCTGGCCAAGTGGATGGCCCTCACCGGCGACGAGCAGCGGCTCATCTCCACCGCCAACATGCACCTGCCGGGCCGCCAGCTTGACCCCGCCAAGGTCAAGCGCGACCTATGGCGCCTGTCGCAGTGGGAGCGCGCCCGCATGCGCGACGCTGCGCAGCGGAGCCCCACCTCCACGCCGCTCGACACCTCCAACTGACCGCCCCGTGGTCCCCGGGCGATCGGGGTAGGTGTCCCCGCTGCGTCGCGGCGACCTCGAATCGGGGTCGGTGTCCCCGCCGCGTCGCGGCGACCCTGACGGTCTCGTTGCAGGTTTGGCAAAGGAGGCTGCACACAAAGCGCCGAACCTACGGCCGAACGTGAAACCGGGCTTGCAGAAACAGCCCGGACGCCCGTTGCTGCTTGATCGCGCACGGCCGGTCGTTACCATGCAGTGCAGTGGCAAGCGTTTCGTATTTGCGAGCCCCGGGGACGCAAAGGGCATCCAGGAAGAGCAGGGGCGGACTCAACGCGGCACCGCGCGGTCGCAGGCCCCTGCGCTACGTCCTGGCGGGGCTCATGCTGGTGGCGGTGGCGGCGGTGGTCGTCGCCGGGGTGACGCTGACCTCGGCCAAGGCGAGCCTCAGCGCTGACTCGGTCGCCCTGGCCAAGATCGGGATGCCGCTGGGCGGCGGCAGCATCGAGAGCATCTCCGTGGTCACCGGGCCCCACAGCCAGGCCGTCCCGGTGAAGATCACCAACGGGAAGATCTATCCGACCAAGCTGATCCCCGCCAACGAACAGCTGCAGATCCAGGTGACGGTCAAGCGTCCCGGCTGGATCTCGTGGCTCGCCGGTTCCAAGCAGAAGCTGCAGCTGACCCTCACCACCCCGGCGGCCAGCCTCCGCTCGCACTACATCACGGTGCGCAACGGCAGCCAGCTCAAAGCGCACTTCAGGGGGCCCGTCAGCGCCTACACCTTCGGCACCTCGCCCAAGCACATGACGCGGACCGTGTTGCCGCGCCCCAGTGACACCATCACGCTGCCCCATGCCGGGGTGGCGGGCACCGAGTACCTGTCGGCCTCGCCGCGCACCTGGGAGAGCGCCAAGACGGCCACCATCAACTACTTCCCCGCCGGCAAGTCGGCCACCGTGGTGGCCTCGCCGACACCGGGCGCCACCATCAAGCCGTCGACGCCGATCCAGCTGACGTTCTCCAAGCCGGTCGGCAAGGCGATCGGCTCACACATGCCGGTCATCTCGCCCAGCACCCCGGGCAGCTGGCATCAGATCAACAGTCACACCATCCGCTTTGAGCCGACCGGCTACGGCTACGGCCTGGACGCCAAGGTCCAGCTGGCGCTGCCCAGCGGCGTCCGCCTCCTCGGCGGCCAGAGCACCTCGACCTCCAGCACCGGCACGTGGACGGTCCCCGGCGGATCGGTCGTGCGCCTGCAGCAGCTGCTGGCCATCGCCGGCTACCTGCCGCTGACCTTCCACTACGCCGGCGGGAAGGGCCCCGGACTGACTCCGGCTGCGCAGGAGAACGCGGCCGTCGATCCCCCGAAGGGCACCTTCTCGTGGCGCTACCCCGACACGCCGCAGCGCCTGAAGGACATGTGGTCCGTCGGATCGTTGGGGACGATGATGGAAGGCGCGATCATGGCCTTTGAGAACGACAACGACATCTACTCGTTGCCCTATGACGGGCCCACCTCCACGATCTGGAAGACGCTCATCTCTGATGTGGTCGCCGGCAAGGGCAATAGCTTCGGCTACACGTTCGTCGACGTCAGCGTCTCCTCCCAGAGCCTGGTGCTCTGGCACAGCGGCAAGACGGTCATCGGCGGCACGCCGGTCAACACGGGGATTCCCTCGGCGCCCACCAGCACCGGCACCTATCCGGTCTACGAGCACCTGACCTCGACGACGATGAGCGGCACCAACCCCGACGGCAGCCACTACAACGACCCGAACATCCCATGGGTCAGCTACTTCAACGGCGGCGACGCGCTGCACGGCTTCAACCGCGCCTCCTACGGGTCGCCTCAGAGCCTGGGCTGCGTTGAGATGCCCTTCAGCGTCGCCGGCCAGGTGTGGCCCTACACCCCGATCGGGACCCTCGTCGACGTCCACGACTGACGGCCGGATCCGCCGCCGCGGGCAGGGCTGCCCGACCCGACGGCGAATAGCCAGGACGCATATGACCGCGGCCCCCTCTCCGACCAGCCCATCACCCGCGCTCACTCCGCCGTGGCACGCGGCGGTCGACGGTTACGACGCTGACCTGCGCCGCCGCGCCGTCGCCGCCAAGACGCGCCGCGCCTACGCCATCGACACCCACCAGTTCGCGCGTTGGGCGGGCGAACGCGGACTCGCGCCCGACGCCGTCGACGTACGCGCCCTGCGCCGCTACGTCGCCTCGCTCACCGAAGCCGGTCAGGCCCCCACCACGGTGGCCCGCAAGCTGGCGGCGCTGCGCGGCCTGTTCCGCCACCGCGTGAGCATCGGCGCCCGCCAGGAGAACCCCGCCGACCTGCTCAGCTCGCCCAAGCGCTCCCAGCGGCTACCCCGGGTGCTCAAGCCCGCCGAGGTGGCCGCACTCCTTGACCGCATTCCCGGCGACGGGCCGCTCGAGCTGCGCGATCGCGCCCTGTTCGAGCTTGCCTACGCATGCGGTCTGCGTGCCGAGGAGCTGGTCACGCTCGACGTCGCGAGCGTCGACTTCGACGCAGAGACGGTCCGCGTCGAGGGCAAGGGCGACAAGACTCGGCTGGTCCCCGCCGGCGAGCACGCGCTGGCGGCCCTCGAGCGCTATCTGGCGCGGGCGCGGCCGGCCCTCAGCATCGACGAAGGCCCGGCGCTGTTTCTCTCCAAGTCGGGCCGGCGGCTCGGGACCTCCGATATCCGGCGGCGGCTGCGCACCTGGGCCCGCCTCGCCGCCCGCGGCGCTCCAGCCCTTGCAGACGCCCATCCGCACGCGCTGCGCCACTCGTTTGCCACCCATCTGCTGGAGGGGGGCGCGGACCTGAGGGCGATTCAGGAGCTGCTCGGCCACGCCAGCATCTCCACGACCCAGGTCTACACTCGGGTAGAGTCGGCCCGACTCCGGCAGGCCTACGTAAGCTCGCATCCGCGCGCCTAGTACTGAGAACTGGAGCAAGGGAACTGGAAACCAACGTCAAAGCGATCGAGCTCCAGGAGCTCTGGCGGCGCTACAAGGCCACTGGCGATGAGCGCGCCCGGGAACGCTTGGTCGTCGCCTACTCACCGTTGGTCAAATACGTGGCTGGGCGCATGGGCTCCGGCCTGCCGGCGCATGTCGAGGAGTCCGATCTCATCTCCTACGGCCTCGGCGGGCTGATCTCCGCCATCGAGCGCTTCGACCTCACCCGCGAGATCAAGTTCGAGACCTACGCGATCACCCGCATCCGCGGGGCCATCATCGACGAGCTGCGCACGCTGGATTGGGTGCCGCGCTCGGTGCGGGCGCGGGCCCGGCAGTTCGAGCGCGTGAACATGAAGCTCGAGGCCAAGCTCCAGCGGGCCCCGACCGACGAGGAGATGGCCAACGAGCTCGAGGTCTCAGTCGAGGAGTTCCAGGAGCAGCTGGTTCAGATCTCCAACTCCACGATTGTGGCCCTGGACGAGTTGTGGAGCGTGTCGGACGCGTCCGGAGACCAGGTCTCCCTGCTTGACACGCTCCCTGATCGGGGCGCTCCGGACCCGCAGATCCTGGTCGACGAGTCCGAGCTGCGTGACCGGATCGCCGACGCCATCGCCGCACTCCCCGAACGCGAGAAACTCGTCGTGGCCCTCTATTACTACGAGAACCTGACCCTCCGTGAGATCGGGGAGGTCCTCGGGGTCACCGAGTCGCGCGTGTCGCAGCTGCACACCAAGGCGGTGCTGCGGCTGCGCTCCAAGCTCGCCGGCGAGCTCGAGTAGGCGCGGCACCCGCCGCGCCGCCCTGGGCGCCTCGGCGCCCACCGCGGGGACGCGATTGCGCAACGTCCCTACACTGGTGAGGGTGAGTGGGAGTCGCTTCGCGCGCCGGGCGCTGTCAGCCGCGGCATGCCTGAGCAGCCTGGTCTGGGCCCTGCCGGGGACGGCACGGGCGGTCAGCCTGGGCGGGACCCGAGAGGTCGGCTCGTGGGCGTCGGCGCCGCCCCTGCGCGACCCGATCACCATCCGCCTCCAGCAGGCCAACCGGACGATGATCGTTCCCGGAAACCATGTCTTCCGGTATCTCAACTCGGGTGCCGGACCGGCCACCGGACAGCTGGCGCGCTTTGGCCGCTACGTGTGGGCGGCCCGCGGCATCACCGGCATCGGCGCCGACACGTGGTCCATCGCGACGGCCACCACCAACAACGCTCTGACCCTGCGGATCGCCGGTGGTCCCGGCTACGCATACCGGTTCCGCGTCAACGGCTCGCTCTCGCCGATCAAGTACCTGCCGACGGGCACGAAGGCGTGGCGGACCTACGACGTCACCGTCCGCTTCCCCGATCGGGGGCTGCACACCGTCATCTTTCAGATGGACGGAATCCACAGCTACTTCAACGGCGCCGTCAAGCCGGCTCAGGGCCACCTGGTCGCGCCCAAGCTCAACGTTGGCCCCCGCGTCATCTTCCTCGGGGACTCCTGGACCGCCGGCGCCGAGGTGTCCGCTCCGTTCCTCGGCTACGTGCAGGACGCGGCGCAGGATCTGGGCCTCGGCGACGCATGGGCGTCGGGGATCGGCGGCACCGGCTACACCCAGGGCGGCATCGTCCATCTCACCTGGGGCATGCGGCTGCAGAGCGACGTGCTGCGTTGGCACCCCGCCACCGTGATCTTCGCCGGGTCGGCCAACGACCTCACGGCGCCCTCGGCCACGCTCCGCAACGCGGTGATCAGCGTGTTCACCCGGACGCGCCGGGCGCTCCCGCACGCCCGTCTCATCGCGGTGGGACCCTGGCTGTTCAGCGGGCTGATCCCGCCCGGCTATCTGGCGTCCAACCAGATCATCTCAGCCGCCATCCGGCAGGTGGGGGGCGCCTTCATCGACAACCAGGGCTGGATCACCGGCACCGGCTCGACCCAGGATCCGTCGCACGACGGCGGCAACGCATCGACCTACATCGGCACCGCGAACCACCCCAACGTCGCCGGGTATCGCTACATCGGTGCGCGACTGGCCGCTGCGATCCGGGCACTGCCGCCCGGCGCGGGCCTCCCGGTCGGCGGATGAGCATCACGGGCCCCTGACGGCGCGGGCCCGAGGAGGCGCGACAGCTCCTCGCTACCCTGAGGCGCGTGGGCAGCCTCTCTGCCATCACCGAGACGGTCAAGCTGGTCGTCTGGGATCTCGACGACACGCTGTGGACCGGGACCCTCTCCGAAGGGGAGGTCGAGCTCCCCGGCGACCATGGTGAGCTGGTCCGCGAGCTCAACCGTCGCGGCATCGTCAGCTCGATCAGCTCAAAGAACGACTTCGAGCAGGCCAAGGCGCGACTCGAGGACGAAGGGCTATGGGATGAGTTCGTCTTCCCCAAGATCAACTGGAACCCCAAGGGCCAGCAGATCGCCGACCTGATCGGAGAGATGCAGCTGCGGCCCGACAACGTCCTGTTCATCGACGACAACCCGGTGAACCTCAGGGAGGCCCGGCACTACTCGCCCGAGCTCATGGTCATGCTGCCGGGCGACCTCGGCGAGCTGCTCGCCCACCCGAAGCTCACGGGCAAGCCGGATCCGGAGCTCAAGCGCCTGCAGCAGTACCGGGTCCTGGAGGCCAAGTCGCGCGATCGCGCCGAGGCCACCGACGCCGGGAACGACGAGTTTCTGGCCTCGTGCGACATTCACATCTATCTGGGCGACGACTGCGCGGCGCAGGCCGAACGGCTCATCGATCTCGCCAATCGCTCAAACCAGCTGAACTTCACCAAGCGCCGGTACGCGCCCGGCGAGTTCGAGGCGATGCTCGCGGAGCCGGGTCGGACCACCCGGTACGTGCGCGTCTACGACAAGTACGGCGACTACGGGATCGTCGGCTACTACTCGCTGCTCGGCGACACGCTCACCGATCTCGTGTTCTCGTGCCGGACGATGAACATGGGCATCGAGCAGTGGGTCCACTCGCACGCCGGACGGCCCGCATTCGAGGTCGTCGGAGAGGTGGCATCAGAGCTGACCTCGCCCGAGGTGTCCTGGATCACGCTCGACGATGAATGGCGCGAGCCCGAAGCGGCCCCCGCGCCGGCGGTTGCCACCCCGTCGGCGGGCCTCACCCTGCTCAAGGGAGGCTGCGACCTCTCAGCACTGGCCGACCTGCTCGCCGGGGTCGAGATCCAGAGCGAGTTCAACTACATCAACGACCGCGGCCAGCTCGTGCAGGGCCACCATTCCGAGACCGTCAAGCAGGCCGTCCCCGAGACGATCGACCGCTACGGCGACGTGATCGACCGTTTGGCCATCACCGATCCGGGCGCGTACACGACCCGGCTGCGCGACCCGTCGATCCCGTACGAGACGGTGATCTACAGCCTGATCCTGGACTACACGCAGAACCTCTACCGCTACCGCGACACCGACTTCCTGATGCCGTTTGACCAGTTGCACATCGACGTCACCGACGAGCGCAACTGGCCGAGAGTGCTCGACGTCCACGGCGGCAACGCGCTGTCGGCGGCCGACCTGCGGTGGTTTGCCGAGAACTTCACCGCACGCGGTCCGCTGACGCCCGACGAGTTCGCCGCCAACGTCAAGTGGCTGGCCGGATTGAGGCCGAGCACGAAGTTCATCTTCCTCAACGCACCCGAGGTCCCGGTCAAGAACGACCTGGAGCCCGATCGCCACCTCCGCCATCACGAGCTCAACGAGGCTCTTGATCAGGCGATGACGGAGATCCCCAACGCCGAGCTGTGCGACCTGCGCGAGATCGTCCGCTCCAAGTCGGATACGACCCTCAACATCCGGCATTTCAATCGGGTCACCTACGCCCGGATGGCGGAGACCGTCGGTCCGATGCTGGGCAGCGACGCAACCATCGTCGCGCCCTCGGTTCGGGAGCAGGCACGGCTCGTCCTGCGAGACGTCCGTTTCCGCGCCAAGGCGCTGGCTCACCGGGGCGTGCTCGCCCGGCGCTGATACCGCCAACCAGAAGTTCACAACCGGTAAGGTCGAGTCTCCGCCGTAACGAGTGAGAGGAGACCAGCCATGCACAAGGCCGCGGATCGCATCCGCAATGTGGCCCTCGTCGGCCACCGCGGCAGTGGTAAGACGTCGCTACACGAGGCGCTCCTGTTCGAGGCCGGGGTCGTCAACCGCCTCGGAAGCGTCGTCGAAGGCACCACCGTCTCGGATACCGATCCGGATGAGAAGGCTCGTCAGATGTCGATCTCCCTGGCGCTCAGCTCGTTTGAGTGGCAGGACCGCAAGGTCAACCTGATCGACACCCCGGGGGATTCAAGTTTCATCGCCGATGCGCTGGGTGCGCTGCGTGTGTGCGAGGCCGCCGTGTTCGTCGTCAACGCCGTGATGGGCGTGGAGGTCCACACCAACCGGCTGTGGGCGCGAGCGGCTGAGCTGGACCTGGCGCGACTGGTCTTCGTCAACATGCTCGATCGCGAGCGGGCCGACTTCTTCCGCACGCTTGACTCGCTGAAGTCCGCGTTCGGCCAGCACGTCGTGGCCACCGAGATTCCCATCGGCTCCGAGCACGAGGTCTCCGGCGTCATCGACCTCGTCGACATGAAGGCCTATGAGTACACCGGGGCCACGCGCGAGAACTGCAAGGAGATCCCGATCCCGGACTCGATGGCCGAGCAGGCCCAGGAGTACCGCGAGCGTCTCATGGACGAGGTGTCAGAGACCTCCGACGCGCTCATGGAGCGCTACCTGGAGGGCGAGGAGATCTCCCACGAGGAGATCGTCACCGCGCTCAAGGACGGGACCAATCATGGGTCGCTGTTCCCGGTCACCTGCGGCGTGGCCACGCGTAACCTGGCCACCAACCGCCTGCTCGACGCCATCGTCGAGGACCTCCCGTCGCCGGTGAAGCACGGGGGTCTCGAGGTGGGCGAGGTGACCCTTGAGCCCGTCGAGGACAAGGAGCTGTTCGCCTATGTCTTCAAGACGCGTGCCGACCCGTTCGCCGGGCGCATCAACCTCTTCCGGGTCTACCAGGGCACGATGACCCACGACACGCAGGTCCTCAACACCACCACGCACAACAAGGAGCGCATCGGGCAGCTGGTCACCTTCGAGGGCAAACCCGGTCCCACCCAACCCCACGCCGACGAGTTCGGCCCCGGCGACATCGGCGCGGTGGCCAAGCTCAAGGAGACGCGCGCGGGCGACTGGCTGGCCGCCCGCGACGAGCCGATCACGATGCCGTCGATCAAGCTGCCGGCCCCGGTGATGGCCTTCGCCATCGACGGCGCCGCGTCCGGGGGTGATGAGGAGAAGGTGTACTCGTCCCTGCGGCGCCTCCAGGAGGAGGACCCCACGATCGATTTCCACCGTGACCCGCAGACCGGCGAGCAGATCCTCGCCGGGCTCTCGCAGGTCCACGTCGAGGTGATCGTGGAGCGGCTGAAGTCGCGCTTCGGCGCCGAGGTCAGCCTCAAGCCGCCGCGCGTGCCCTACCAGGAGACCATCCGTCAATCGGCGAAGGCCCACGGGCGCCACAAGAAGCAGACCGGCGGCCGCGGCCAGTTCGGCGACTGCCACATCGAGATCGAGCCCCTGTCGGAGGCCGACTTCGAGTTCGTCGACGCGATCAAGGGCGGGGTCATCCCCTCCGGGTTCATCCCCGCCGTGGAGAAGGGTGTGCAAGAGGCGATGCAGGAGGGGGCGGTGGCGGGCTATCCGGTCAAAGGCGTGCGCGTTCGTGTCTACGACGGCTCCTACCACACCGTCGACTCCTCGGAGATGGCCTTCAAGGTGGCCGGGTCGCTGGCCATGAAGCAGGCCCTTGAGCAGGCGGGGTCGGTGCTGTTGGAGCCGATCATGACGGTCACCGTCAGCGCGCCGGAGGACACCGTGGGGGATGTCATCGGGGATCTCAACTCCCGGCGGGGCCGCCCCTTGGGCATGGAGCCGGTGGGCGCGGGGATGACCGAGATCAAGGCCGAGGTGCCGATGGCCGAGATGCTCTCCTACGCCCCCGACCTGCGCGGGATCACGGGCGGCCAGGGCGAGTTCACCATGGAGTTCGAACGCTACGAGGAAGTGCCTGGCCACCTCGCCGGCAAGGTCGCCGATCAGGCCCGGGCCGAGCACGAGGCGGTGAAGGCCTAGAAGGCCCGAGCCGTCCGGACGTCGTGCTGGTCGGGACCCGTAGTAGGCTCACAAGTTCGTGAGTACCAGGGCAATTCGCACCTCGACGACTCAAGCCGCCTGCGAAGTGTGCGGGCGCACTCTGCTACGCGGTGAGCGTGCCGAGATCTACCTGAGCGGCGGCGTCCGCCGGTCGGTGTGTGAGCTGTGCACATCGCGTGCCCTGCACGGAGGCTGGGTGCGCGAGGGCGAGGTGCCCGAGTACGACGAGTCCAGCGCGCGCCCGGACCGGCGCCGGTCGCTGTTCGGCCGCCGCCGCAAGCGCGACGGCCGCCGAGTCCGTGAGGCACCGACGGTCGAGGAGATCCCCGCCGAGGAGCCGGTGTTCGAAGAGCCGGCCCCCGCCGCGCCGCCTCCGCCCACGGCTCGCCCGGCGCGACAGGCCGAGCCGTCGTCGCCCTCCTGGCCGGCTCCGGTGAGCCGCGCCGCATCAAAGCTCGCGGGAGCGGGCCGCGAGCCGCGCCACGTCCGCGCCGTCCCCACCAGCATCGAGCACAAGATCTCCTCGGCGGCGTCGCTGTTCAACGATTCTGAGCATCCCCGCACGGTGGCCGGGATCGCCCGGTCGCTGGGACTCCCCGACGTGTCGGTGCATCCCTCCGACGCCAACGGCAGCGTCGTGCACGTCGTCGTCTCATGGGAGCTGTGCTGGTACCGCTACGAGGTCGACCTGCGCGACGAGGTCCCCACCGTGCGCGCGGGCGATCGAGGGTATGAGCTCTCCGAGCTGTCGGAGATCGAGCGCCAGAACAACGCTGGCGCCGACGAGCGGGGCCGACTGCACCTCGGCGACTGATTCAGCCGCCGTCTGATCAAATCTCCCGCGTAACTCAACGGTTATCTGAGCGTTTGGCCCGTTTTCTAGACGGACGTTCGATAGCGAACAACCATGAGCGCTGGGTAGGATCCCAGACGTGATCTACTGCGTGGTACCCGAGGCCCTGGCCGACGAGCTCTTTCCCAAGCTGGAGAGCTACTACGCCGACGACCCGCACGTGACCGTGATCGTCGACCGGCGCAAGGCCAGTCGCCGCGAGAGTGGCAGCTCCGGGGGCGGGCTGCGCGAGGTCAGGGATCGCCGGCGCTCGCGTGTCACCGGCGAGCTGCCCGAGCTCGCGAGCGATTGAGCTCCGCGGGCGCGCAGACAGCCGCCCAAGTGGTCGTTCACGTGGACGGTGGCGCTCGGGGTAACCCCGGACCCGCGGCGGTCGGCGTGGTCATCTCCGCACCCGGTGGCGAGGTCCTCGACGAGTACGCCGAGCGGATCGGCGTGGCCACCAACAACGTCGCGGAGTATCAGGCGCTCCTACGTGGCGTGCAACGGGCGCGGGCGCTGGGGGCTCGGGAGGTGGAGTTCATCAACGACTCCGAGCTCGTGGCCAAGCAGCTCACCGGGGCCTACAAGGTCAAGCACCCCGCGATGCGCCCGCTCTATGAGGAGGCCATCGAGGCCCTGCGCGCCTTCGAGCGCTGGAGCATCCGCAGCGTGCCGCGGGCACAGAACGCCCGCGCCGACGCGCTGGTCAACGACGCGCTGGACGGCCTGCGCTAAACCTGCTTCTGGCGGCGCGCTCGCCGGTCGTAGTTGAGCCGCAGCATGGCGATGACGTCCTCGACGTCGGAGGCCGACTCGATCCGACGCGCCGCGGGGCCGATACGCCCCGGGAAGACCGGGTGCTCGACGATCCGCCCGGCAGCGTGGAGCTCGTGCCACACGTCCTTGGGGAAGAAGAAGTGCGCGGCGTGATCGCCGTGCAGATGGCCGATCTCGCGCCGGCCGACGGTGAACGCCCACTCGCCGCGGCGACCGTGGCCGGCCGCGACGCCGGGCCAGCCGGTGACCTCGTCAGTGATCTGGGCGCTGGCAGTGGGGGTTTCAGTGGGTGTGGTCATGGAGGCTCCCTGCGTGAGTCGGTTCTCAGGTTCCTCATGATCCCGTCCCGGCAGGCCCGATTACCAGGGGTAATTGGTCCTAGGTCCTGCGCCTCAGAGTCCGGGGCTGAGCCGACCGCGCCGCGCGCCCGATAACCTTCTGCAGGTGACTGATTCCCTGCTCGAGCTGAGCGCTCGGCTGCACGAGACGGCGGGTCTGCTGCGCGCCGGCGAGTTGGAGCCCGAGGCCACGCTCGCCCTGATCGAGGAGTGCGCGCAGTTGGCATCGGAGGCCAGCGCCGAGGTCGATCAGCGCGTGCGGGCGGCGCTGGAGCCGCTCCCGGACCTCCCCGGTCAGCTTCCGCTCCCCGCGGCGTAGGCCTCGCGCCTTGCCCGCCATATCGACGTTGCGGCCGGCCTACCCGGAGCATCTGCGCACCGACGTGGAGCGCTACCTGCAGGACATCCACTTCTCCGCCGAGTTCGCCACCGCCGGCCTGGACGAGGCGATGCGCTATTCGCTGCTGGCCGGCGGCAAGCGCATCCGGCCGGTCCTCACGCTGGCCACGGCCGAGGCTCTGGGGCGCCCGCGGGCCGGACTGCTGCCCCTGGCGGCGGCGATCGAGCTCATTCACACCTACTCGCTCATCCACGACGACCTGCCCGCCATGGACGATGACGACCTGCGCCGTGGGCGGCTGACCTGCCACAAGGTCTACGGAGAGGACGTCGCCATCCTGGCCGGGGACGGGCTCTATGCCGAGGCGTTCCGTCTCCTGCTCACCGACCAGCGCGGAGAGCCCGCCCACCTCCTGGCGGCGGCCCGGGAGCTGGCCTCGGCCACCGGCGTCGCCGGCATGGTGGGGGGCCAGTACATCGATGTCGCCGAGACCGCGCCGGAGGGGGCGGCCGGCCTGCGGCGGCTCCATGAGCTGAAGACCGGCCGCCTCATCGCGGCCAGCATCGAGTGCGTGCTGCTACTAGTGGGTAGTCACGAACCTGACACAATCGCCTCGTTTCGCGCCTTTGCCGGCGAGCTCGGCGTCCTCTTCCAGATCGTCGACGACATCCTCGACGTCACCGGATCAGAGGAGACGCTCGGCAAGCAGCAGGGCTCAGACGAGCGGCTGGGAAAGCGCACCTACGTCACCGAGTTCGGGCTCGACGGGGCGCGCCGCCTCGCCGACGAGTCCCACGCCAGAGCGCGTTGCGCACTGACCGCCGCCGGGCAGGCGGGGAGCGTTGCCCCCACAGAGCTCGAGCAGATCACAGACTTCATTAAGACCCGGAGCTATTAGTGACCGAGAACCTTCTATCGCGGATCAACCGCCCCCAGGACCTGCACGGCCTCACCGATGAGGAGCTGCAGCAGGTGGCCCAGGAGGTCCGCGAGCACATCATCGACACGGTGGGGGAGGTCGGTGGCCACTTCGGCGCCAATCTGGGCACGTGCGAGATCGCCGTCGCCCTGCACTCGCTGCTGGACTCGCCGACCGACAAGATCCTGTGGGACGTCGGACATCAGGCGTATCCGCACAAGGTCCTGACCGGCCGCCGCGACGAGCTGGCCACGATCCGCCACTACGGCGGCCTGGCGCCGTTCTGCTCGCGGGGCGAGTCGGAGCACGACATCATGGGCGCCGGCCACGCCTCCACCGCGATCGGGTATGCGGTCGGCATCAAGGAGGCGATGCGCCGTGGGCACGCCCCCGACGCGCATGTCGTCGCCGTGGCCGGTGACGGCGCGCTGACCGGCGGGGTGGCCTTCGAGGCCGTACATCAGGCCGGCGGGGAGGGGACCCCGATCGTGGTCGTGCTCAATGACAACGGGATGTCGATCGCTCCCAACGTGGGGGCGATGTCGCGGTACTTCAACCGCGTGCGCCTGAATCCGAAGCTGTGGCATGCCCGGGAGGGTGTGGAGGGAGGACTGACCAAGCTCCCGGTCGGCATCGGCAACACCTTCGAGCGGCTGGGCCCGCACTTCAAGGAGTCGATCAAGGCCTTCTGGGCCCCGGGGCTGTGGTGGGAGGAGCTTGATTTCGCGTACATGGGCGTCATCGACGGCCACGACGTGCGCGCCCTGCGCCGCGCGCTGCGCGAGGCCCTGTCGGCACAGCGCCCCGTGGTGGTGCACTGCGCCACGGTGAAGGGCAAGGGCTTTGCCCCCGCCGAGGAGGGCGGCCTGGAGGGCATGGAGAAGTGGCATGCCGCCAAGCCCAAGTCGATCGCCAACGGCGCGCCCGTGGCAGTGGGCGCGGCCGACTCCACGCCATCGCGGACCGCGGGCGGCCGGGGGGCGCCGAAACCGCCCCCCGCTTACACCCAGGTGTTCGGCGACGCCCTGCTGGCCGAGGCCCAGCGTGACGACCGCGTCATCGGCATCACCGCGGCCATGAACTCCGGCACGGGGCTCAACATCCTGCAGCGCGAGATGCCCGACCGCTACTACGACGTCGGGATCGCCGAGCAGCAGGCCGTCCTGCTGGCCGCCGGCCTGGCCCTGGAGGGCTGCAAGCCCGTGGCCGCCATCTACTCGACCTTCCTGCAGCGCGCCTATGACCAGATCGTGCACGACGTGTGCCTGCAGAAGCTCAACGTGGTCTTCGCCATGGACCGCTCGGGCCTGGTCGGCGACGACGGGCCCACCCACCACGGCGCCTTCGACATCGCCTACCTGCGCTGCCTGCCCAACATCGTGATGATGGCTCCGCGCGACGAGGCCACCCTCGTGCACATGCTCCACACGGCACTGCGCTATGACGACGGGCCGGTGGCCCTGCGCTACCCGCGCGGCAGCGGCGTGGGCGTGCCCCTCCCCGGTCAACCGGAGGAGCTGGAGATCGGGACGGGCGAGATCCTCCGCGAGGCCGACGGGGCGGCCGGTGGCTCCGGTTCCCGGGTCGCCCTGCTGGGCTACGGCACCGGCGTCGGCAAAGCCCTCGAGGCCGCCGACATCCTCGCCGAGCACGGCATCTCGGTCACCGTCGCCGATGCGCGCTTCGCCAAGCCGATCGACGCGGGCCTGGCGGCCCAGCTGGCCGCCGAGCACGACCTGCTCGTGACCATCGAGGAGGGCGTGCTGGCCGGGGGCTTCGGCTCGGCGGTGTGGGAGACGCTCTCGGACGCGGGTCTGGCTCCGAGAATCCTCAGGGTCGGGCTGCCCGACCGCTACGTGACCCACGGAGCCCCGAAGCTCCTGCACGAAGAGGTGGGGTTCACCGGGCAGCGGATCGCCGAGCGCATCGAGGCCGCGGTGGCTGAGCGCTCGCACGTGGCCTGAGCGCTCGTCCGCGCGCCGTCCTCGGTGGCTGTCGTTCGTCGACCGGCAGCCCATCGCGTACCTTTCCGCGCAAGCCCATGAAGCGCGTCCGCCTCGACAACCTCCTCTCCGAGCGGGGGATGTTCCCCTCGCGCAGCCGCGCCGCCGCCTCGGTGCTGGCCGGGGAGGTGCTGCTCTTGCCCGAGCGCCGGCGGGCCGACAAGCCGGGCCAGCTTGTCCCCGAGGACGTGCAGCTGGAGCTGGCCGACGCCCCGGCGTTCGTATCGCGGGGTGGGATCAAGCTGGCCAACGCCCTGGATACGCTGCACCTCGACGTCGCGGGCCGGCACGGCCTCGACGTGGGCGCCTCCACCGGCGGCTTCACCGATTGCCTGCTCAAGCGCGGGGCCGCGCACGTGGTGGCGCTCGACGTCGCCTACGGGCAGCTGGACTGGTCGCTGCGCTCCGACGAGCGCGTGACGGTGATCGAGCGTGCCAACGCGCGCGCCCTGCAGCCCGCCGACCTGCCCTACGCACCTGATCTCATCGTCATCGACGTCTCGTTCATCTCGGTGGCCAAGGTGCTGCCCGCCGTCCTCGGGGCGGCCGCGGAGCGCTGTGACTGCCTGGCCATGATCAAGCCGCAGTTCGAGGTCGGCCGCGCCGGGGTGGGCAAGGGCGGGGTGGTCCGCGATGCCGACCTGCGACGTGGAGCTCTGGTGACGGTGGGGCAACGGGCCCAGGAGCTTGGTGCCGCGGTGCTGGGCTACGCGAGCTCGGGCCTGCCGGGGCCCAAGGGCAATCTCGAGACGTTCGTGTGGCTGGCCGAGGCCGGCCGCGACGGGGCCGTGAGCGATCTGGACGCGGCCGCCCTCGAGGTGGAGCCGTGAGACGGATCCGCATCGCCACGGTGTTCACCCATCGCCGGCCCGCCGAGACCGACCCGGCGCTGACGACGCTCATCGAGTTGGCCCGCGAGGCCGGGGTCACGCTTCGCTTCGATCCCGAGGAGACCGAGAAGCACCAGATCGCCGAGGGGCCCTTCGTCGAGCGCAACGCGCCGCTGGATCCTGGCGTGGACATCTGCTTCGCGCTGGGCGGAGACGGGACGATCCTCAACGCACTGCGCCGGTTCGCCGGCACCGACGTCCCGGTGTTCGGGATCAACTTCGGGGAGATGGGCTTTTTGGCCACCGTCGATCGCGACGAGGCGTGGGCCGGCTCGCTGCGGGCGCTGGCCGGCGACTTCGAGGTGCTCTCGCTGCCGGCCATCGAGGTCTCGGGGGCCGGCACCAAGGCACTGGCCATCAACGACGTCTCGATCCACCGCCAGCCGGGCAAGCGGGTGGCCGATCTCGAGTATTCGGTGGGCGGCGACGACGTCGGCCGGGTTCGCTGCGACGGGCTGGTGGTCTCGACCCCGGCCGGCTCGACGGGCTACAACCTGGCCAACGGCGGGCCGGTCATGGCCTGGGGTGTGCACGGCTACGTCGTCTCGTTCATCTCGCCCCACTCGCTCACGGCACGGACGCTGGTGGTCGCGCCCGCCGATCGCCTGCGCGTCGACAATCGCTCTCAGGAGGAGCCCGTGGAGGTCACGGTGGACGGTCGTCCCGTCGGCGTGCTGGAGGCCGGGGACCGGATCGAGGCGCGGTTCGTCATCGATCAGGGCTCCCTGGCCCAGGTGCCGGGCACCACCTTCTACCACCGCCTGCGCCAGAAGTTCGGGCGCCTGGCCACGCCGCTCTAAGCCGTCGGATTTCCGTCCTGCGCGCCTGGTAGACCCGTGGCGTGCTTCACGAACTGCGCGTCGAGAACCTGCTCTTGATGGAACGAGCCGAGCTGCGCCTGGCCCCCGGCCTGAACATGCTCACGGGGGAGACCGGCGCGGGCAAGACCCTGCTGGCGCATGCGCTGGACCTCTTGCTCGGCGGCAAGGCCCGGCGCGACATCGTCCGCCCCGGCGCGTCCGAGGCGTACGTGGAGGGCGTGTTCGACATCCCGCCGGCGCTGGTCGGCTCAGACCGGCTCCCGGCCGACGCTGAGGAGATCGTGCTCGCCCGCCGGGTGTGGCCCGACGGTCGCACCCGCGCCTATGTCTGCGGCCGCGCGGCGACGCAGGCCGACCTGCAGGAGCTCGGCAGCGGGCTGTTGTCCTTCTACGGCCAGCACGAGCACCGGAAGCTCATGCTCTCGACCGCGCAGCTGGAGCTGCTGGACGCCTACATCGGCGACGGTCAGCGAGCGCTGCGCGAGGAGTTGCGCGCGGCGCACGAGCGCGTCCGCGAGCTGGAGGGACGCGCGGCGGAGCTGGGAGAGCTCGCCGGCGCCCGTGACCGCGAGCTGGATCTCCTCACCTTCGAGCTGTCCGAGATCGAGGCCGCGGCGCCCACCGAGGCCGAGCAGGCCGACCTCACCGCCGAGCGCGAGCGCCTGCGCCATCAGGAATCACTGGTGCACGCCGCCACCGTGTCGGCGCACAGCCTCACGCCCGAGGCCGGGGTGGGGGCGACCGAGCTGTTGGCGGAGGCGGCGGGCCAGCTCGAGCAGGTGGCCGCCGTTGACCCCCGGCTCCACGCCCTGGCCCAGCGGCTGGAGACGCTGCGCTACGAGAGCGAGGACGTCACCGCTGAGCTGCGCGGCTACCTCGCCGCGCTCGAGGGCGCCGAGGACGCCGGCGGACGGCTGGAGCAGGTGGAGGAGCGTCTGGCGCTGCTGGCGCGTCTGGAGCGCAAGCACGGCGGCACCATCGCCGATGTCCTGGCCCACGCCGACCGCTGCCGGGCGCGGCGCGATGAGCTGGAGAACGCCGACTCGGCGCTCGAGGCGATCCAGGCCGACCTCGAGGCCGCGTGCGCCGAGCGCGATGGCCTCGCCGGCCGCCTGGGCAAGGCCCGGCGTGGCAAGGCGCCCAAGCTGGCCACCGCGGTGCGCACGCGGCTGGCGGAGCTGGCCATGGCCGACGCGCGCTTTGAGATCGAGCTCTCGCCACGCCCTGACGGCTGCGGACCGCGCGGCGCCGACGCCATCGAGATGCGGATCGCCGCCAACGCCGGCGGTCCTCTGGGGCCGCTGCGCGAGGTCGCCTCCGGGGGTGAGCTCTCGCGCGTGATGCTGGCGCTGCTCAGCGTGGCCCACGGGATGTCGTCCGCTCCGACGGCGTCTGCCGGGGCCGCGGCGGGGTCGCTGCTGGTCTTCGACGAGATCGACGCCGGGATCGGCGGTCACACCGCGCGGGCGGTGGGGGAGCACCTGCGCGCGCTGGCGGCGGGGCGCCAGATCCTCTGCATCACCCACCTGCCCCAAGTGGCGGCGCTTGCCGACCGCCACTTCACGATCGTCAAGGACGGCTCAGTGACCCCCGCGACGACGACGGTGACCCCGTTGGACGGCGACGCGGTCGTCTCCGAGCTCGTCCGGATGCTGGGATCGGACACCGGCGATCGGGCCGCCAACGAGCACGCCCGCGAGCTCCTGCGGGCCGCGTGACCGGGCAGCCTGGCACCTCCGGTGGCCGATTTGACGGCAGTCTCAGGCAGGCTTTGCTCGCTATGAGCGGGCAACTTGGCCCTCGGCGCAGAAGCCGCCGAACCCCTCGATAGACTCGTTCTCAGTCGATGGCACACGGCGAGACGCGCTTCATTTTCATCACCGGCGGGGTCGTTTCATCCCTTGGCAAGGGCATCGCCGCCGCCTCCATCGGGCGACTCCTGGTCGCGCGAGGCCTCTCGGTCCAGCTGCAGAAGTTCGACCCGTACATCAACGTGGACCCCGGCACGATGTCGCCATACCAGCACGGCGAGGTGTTCGTGACCGAGGACGGCGCCGAGACCGACCTGGACCTCGGCCACTACGAGCGTTTCACGGACGCCAACACCAGCCGCGCCTCCAATGTGACCGCCGGCGGGATCTACAACACGGTGATCCGGCGCGAGCGTCGGGGTGACTACCTGGGAGCCACCGTCCAGGTGGTGCCCCACATCACCAACGAGATCAAGCAGCGCGTCAAGCTGATGGCCGACTCCTCCGACGTCGACTTCGTCATCACCGAGATCGGCGGCACGGTGGGCGACATCGAGTCCCTGCCCTTCCTGGAGGCCATCCGCCAGTTCCCGGTCGACGTCGGCCGGCGACGCTGCATGTTCCTGCACCTCACCCTGGTGCCCTACATCGGTCACGCCGGCGAGCTCAAGACCAAGCCCACGCAGCACTCGGTCAACGAACTGCGGCGCATCGGTATCGCGCCCGACATGGTGGTGTGCCGGTCGGAGTCTGAGCTGGGGACCGACATCCGCTCCAAGATCGCGCTCTTCGCCAGCCTCCCCGTGGAGGCCATCGTCTCGGCCTACGACGTCTCCGACGTCTACCGCGTCCCGCTCGTCTTCAACGATCAGGGCGTCGATGACTTCATCCTCTCTGAGCACTTCGGCCTCGAGGTCGGGGCGCCCGACCTCAGCGGCTGGGAGGCGATCACCCGTCGCGCGGCGGCCGCCCGTCGCAAGGCGCGCATCGCCCTGGTGGGCAAGTACGTCCAGCTCGAGGACGCCTATCTCTCGGTCGCGGAGGCGCTGCGGCACGCCGGGATTCACCACGACGCCGTGGTCGAGATCGATTGGGTTGACTCCGAGACGGTCGGCGATCCGGGCGTGACCGAGCGCCTGCTCGAGGCCGACGGGATCCTCATCCCGGGTGGTTTCGGCGGCCGCGGATGGGAGGGCAAGATCACCGCCTGCCGGATCGCCCGGACCAAGCAGATCCCCTACCTGGGCATCTGCCTGGGCATGCACGTCGCCGTGAGCGAGTTCGCGCGCCATGTGGCCGGCATGGAGGGCGCCAACTCCACCGAGATGGACCTCGAGACGCCGTTCCCGGTGATCGACCTGCTGCCCGAGCAGAAGGAGATCGCCGACATGGGCGGCACCATGCGGCTGGGCGCTGACCCGGTGAAGCTCCACGACAACACGCGCATCCGCGAGCTCTACGGCGACGCCGTCGTCTACGAGCGCCACCGCCACCGCTATGAGGTCAACAACCATCTGCGCAGGCGTCTGGAGAACGAGGGCCTGGTGTGCTCGGGCACCTCACCGGATGACCGGCTGGTCGAGGCCATCGAGCTGTCGGGCGAGGACCATCCCTTCTTCGTCGCGTCCCAGTACCACCCGGAGTTCAAGTCACGTCCCGAGCGTCCGGCGCCGCTGTTCCGCGAGTTCGTCCGCGCGGCGCTGGCCTACGCCGAGACCGACTTAGAGCAGAGCGCCTCCGAGGCGCCCGCGGACACCGCCGCCCAGCCCGCGGCGTGAGGCGCGCCAGCGAGGCCGAACGCGAACGTCTGCACGAGACGTTCGCGGCCCTGTGCCGCCTGCAGAGCCCGTCCGGCCACGAGCGACCCGTCGCCGATTGGCTCGCCGATCAGCTGCGCGGGCTCGGCTTGGAGGTCGACGAGGATGCCAGCGGCCCCGCGGCGGGCTCTGACGCGGGGAACCTGCTGGCGCGCGTGCCCGGCAGCGGGTCTGGCAGCGTGCTGCTGTGCGCGCACATGGACACGGTGCCGCTGGCCGCCGCGGTCGAGCCGGTGCTCATCGACGGGCGCTGGGAGAACGCCAACGACGGGATCCTCGGCGCCGACAACAAGACCGCGATCGCGGTCATCCTGGAGGTGGCGCGGCGCGCCGCCGCGGCCGCCGGGCCGCCGCCGGTCGGGATCGAGATCCTCTTCACGGTGTGCGAGGAGGTCTCGCTGCGAGGCTCGCGTGAGTTCGACGTCAGCCGGCTGCAGAGCGCGTTCGGCTTCGTCTTTGACCACGCCACCCCGATCGGCGAGGTCGTCGTGGCCAGCCCCACTCACTACCGCATCCTGGCCGAGCTGCGCGGACGCGCCGCTCACGCCGGGGTGCGGCCCGAGGTGGGGCGCAGCGCGATCGCCGCCGCCGCCAACGCCATCGCCGCCATGCGCCTGGGCCGTCTGGACGAGGAGACGACCGCGAATGTCGGCGTGATCGCGGGCGGTTCGGCCATCAATGTGATCCCCGAGCGCTGCCACATCGAGGCCGAGGTCCGGAGCCTGGACGCGGACCGCGCGTCGACAGTCACCACCGAGCTCGTTGATCACCTCCAGGACGCGGCCAACGCCGGCGAGTGCGATCTGGACGTCAACGTCGAGCGCATGTTCATGGGCTACCGCACCAAGTCGCGCGCCCCCCAGCTGGCCGTCGCCGAGCGGGCGCTGCGCGCGTGTGGGTACGAGCCGCGCCATATCGACTCCGGTGGTGCCTCGGACGCCAACTCCTTTGAGGCCGGCGGGTTTGCTTGCACGTGCCTGGCCGACGGGGTGGAGCACAATCACGAGCCCACCGAGCGCGTCAGCGCCGCGGACCTCGAGATGATGCTCGACATCGCCATCACGCTGGTCGACGAGGCGGCCGTGGAGCTCAGCGGGGCGGCGCCGTGAGCGGGTTTGAGGCCATCGGCTCCGAGGTCAAGTGGCGCGGCGCGGTCATCACCGCCGGGGTGGAGCACTTCCGCCACGCCGACGGCGCCGTGGTGGCCCGTGACAAGGTCTGGCACCCCGGAGCGGTGGGGATCCTGGCCCTCGACGACGCCCACGTCTGGCTCACCCGGCAGCCGCGCGAAGCGGCGGGGATGACCGCCTCGCTGGAGATCCCCGCGGGCAAGCTCGATGTCCCCGGCGAGTCGCCGCTCGCCTGCGCCCAGCGCGAGCTGGTAGAGGAGATCGGCAAGGACGCCGGGCACTGGGTCCAGATCGAGGCCTTCTACACCAGCCCGGGCTTCAGTGACGAGCGGGTGTGGCTGTTTCTCGCCACCGACCTCAGCGACGCCGCGCACGGCGCTGAGCCCGACGAGGACGAGCGGATCGAGATCGTCCCCTGGCCGCTCGATGACATCGACGGGGCGCTGGCGGGGTCCGAGGACTCCAAGACGTTGATTGCGCTGCTCTGGCTCGCGCGCGAGCGCGGCGGCGGCCGCGCGGCCGACGGCTGAGCCGCCGCCGACGGGCCCCGCCGCCGGGCTGACAGCGCGCGCCCAGCCGCAGGAGACGCGCCACGCCGGCGCGAATACGGCGGCACATGGCCATCGCCGAGGCATCCGCGGTCCAGCGCCGGCTCACCGACCTGACGCTGGAGTTCCTGGCCGCGCTCGAGCTCGAGCGCGGGCTCTCGCGCAACACCCTGGAGGCCTACCGCTCAGACCTGCAGCAGCTGGGGCTGTTCCTGGCCCGCCGCGACCGGGATCCCCTCGACGTCTCGCCCGCGGACCTCGCCGCCTTCGTCTCCGAGCTCGCCGACGGCCACGACGGCAAGCCGCCGGTCGCACCGGCCACGCTGCAGCGCAAGATCGCCTGCCTGCGCTCCTTCTATCGCCATCTGCGCCGCGAGCAGATCATGGATCACGACCCCACCGCCGAGCTGCGCCCGCCGCGCTCCCGCGGTCGCCTGCCCAAGGTCCTCTCGCGCGACGAGGTCAACCGACTGCTCTCCCAGCCTCGCGGGACATCTCCGGCGGCGCTGCGCGACCGGGCCCTCCTGGAGACGATGTACGCCTGCGGGCTGCGGGCGTCGGAGGCGATCACGCTGGAGCTCTCCGAGATCGACCTGGAGGCGGGGATGCTGCGCGCCCGGGGCAAGGGCTCCAAGGAGCGCCTGGTGCCCATCGGCTCCAAGGCGGTGGCGACGCTGCGGTCCTACCTGGCCCAGGGGCGGCCCCGCCTGGTCGGCATCCGCGACGAATCGCACGTCTTCGTCAACCTGCGCGGCGCGGGGCTGTCGCGCCAGGGGCTGTACCGCATCGTCCAGACCCATGCGCGCAGCGCGGGCCTGGAACAGCGGATGAGCCCCCACACGCTGCGCCACACCTTCGCCACCCATCTGCTGGCGGGCGGATGCGACCTGCGCTCGCTGCAGGAGATGCTGGGTCACGCCGACATCGGCACCACCCAGATCTACACGCATCTCTCGGCTGACCGTCTGCGCGACGTCTACTTCGACGCGCATCCCCGCGCTCAGATCCAGGCCAGCGCGCCGGGATCCGCCCGCGGCGCGGCTGAGCCGGCCGACGGGTCTCACTAGCCCGGGGCTCCGCGTCGTGGGCGTGACGCACTTCGACGAGGCCCCGGCGCGCGACTACGCGCTCGGCCATCTGCGCAACCGCTGGACGCTGCTGGGCGAGGCGGCGGGGTCCGAGACCATCGGGGTGAGGCGGATCCAGATCGAAGCCGGCGGGTGGTCGACCCCGGCGCATGAGCACGGCCTCTCGGAGGAGATCTTCTACATCCTCGCCGGAGCCGGCGTGTCGTGGCAGCGGGGGCGCACCGCGGCGATCGGCCCCGGCGACACCATCGTCTACCTCGCCCGGCGGGGAGAGCACACCGTCCATGCGACCGAGCCGCTCGACCTGCTGGCCTTCGGGACACGCACCTACGACGAGGCCACGCGGCTGCCGCGGCTGGGGATCTCGACGCTCGGCGGCCGTGCCGTCGAGTCGGTGCCCGGGCCGCCCGACGGCACGCCGATCCAGTTCGTGCTCGAGGGCGAGCTCGGGCCGCCCGAGCTGCCACCACCAGATCCCGCCCGCCCGCGGCCCCGAACGATCGTCGGGCTCGATGATGTCGAGGCCGATGTCGTCGACCGTCCACGGGTCGCCCGCGCCCGTCGCGAGCTCGGCCGAGCCGCCGGCGCCAAGCACACCTCGCTCAACTGGGTCCGCGTGGCTCCGGGCAGGCTGGCCCACCCGGAGCAATGCCACACCCTGGAGGAGAAGCTCTTCGTGATCCTCTCGGGGTCGGGAGCGATGGTGCTCGGCGACGAGGAGATCCCCGTCGGACCCGGCCACGTGATCTCGCGGCCGGCGGGCACCGGGGTGGCGCACACGTTCCGCGCCGCCGACGGCGAGCATCTCATCTTCCTCGCCTACGGCAATCGCGATCCTGGCGACCTCTGCTACTTCCCGCGCTCGGGCAAGGTGGCGGTGCGTGGCCTGGGCCTGGTGGCCCGGCTGGAGGCGACGGATTACTGGGACGGGGAGGATTAGCCGCGGCGGCGGAGGGGGCTGCCAGAATCACCGTGTGCGCACCGGAGCGAGGGCCGTGAGCCACCGATGAGGCGCGCGTTCGTCGTCGTCCTCGACGCCTGTGGCGTGGGCGCTGCCGCCGACGCAGCCGAGTACGGCGACGCCGGCACCAACACCCTGGCCCACCTGGCCGACCATCTCGGCGGCCTCGAGCTCCCCGCGCTGCAGGGGCTGGGGCTGGGCTCGATCCTTCCGCTCACGGGTCTATCGAGGGCCGCCGCCCCGGTGGTGCACGGGCGCCTGGCGCCGCTGGGCCCGGGCAAGGACTCCACCGCCGGCCACTGGGGGCTGATGGGTGTCGCCGCCCCCGGTCGGCCGCCCACCTACCCCGATGGCTTTCCCGCCGAGGTGATCGAGATCGTCCGCGGCGCCAGCGGCCGCGGAGTCATCTGCAACCGTCCCGACAATGGCCTGACGGCGATCGAGGACTTCGGCGCGGAGCACGTCGCTCGCGGCGAGCTCATCGTCTACACCAGCCAGGATTCAGTGCTCCAGATCGCGGCGCACGTCGATGTCGTCGCCCCGGAGGAGCTCTACGCCATCTGCCGGCGGGTCCGCGAGGAGATGGCCGGCGAGCACGCCGTCGGGCGCGTGATCGCGCGGCCGTTCTCCGGCTCCGCCGGCGCCTTTGCCCGCACCGACGGACGCCGTGACTTCTCGCTGGATCCCCCGGGGCACAGCTACCTCCAGGAGCTTCAGGCCCAGGGCGTCCCCGTCCACTCGGTGGGCAAGGTGGGCCAGCTGTTTGCCGGGGTGGGCATCGATGTCGAGCACCCCGGGGCGACCAATGCGCGCGCCCTGGACGAGACCAGCGACCTCATCGACGGGCTGGACCACGGCTTCGTCTTCACCAACCTGATCGAGACCGATCAGGTCTACGGCCATCGCCATGACTTCGAGGGCTTCGCGGGCGCGTTGCGCCGTATCGACGAGCGCGTGGGGCAGTGGCTCGAGATGCTCGGTGACGAGGACCTGCTGGTCCTCACCGCCGACCATGGGTGCGATCTCACCTCGCCGCGCACCGATCACACCCGTGAGCAGGCTCCGCTGCTGGCCCGCTTCGCCGGACACGGCGGCCGCCGCCACGACGGCGTCCTGGCCGACGTGGGCGCGAGCGTGCTGGCGTGGTTGGCGGGGGGGACAGCGGCGCCTGAGCTGCCCGGCCGCTCCTTCCTTTAATAGAGCGCGTGCCCGAGCTCCCCGAAGTCGAGACCATCCGCCGCCAGCTGGCGCCTCATCTCGAGGGCCGCGCGCTGGACGACGTGGAGATCCTCGATGCCCGCTGGACGCGTCCCGACGCACCCGGACCCGTTCAGGACGATCTGCGGGGCCGAGTGGTGCAGGAGGTCGGTCGCTCGGGCAAGTACATGGTCTGGAGCCTCACCGGCGAGCGCTACCTGATCGTGAACCTGCGCATGACGGGCGCCCTGCTCTTTGACCCGCCGGCCGATCCCCCGCACACCCGCGTGCGCTTCAGCCTGAACGACGGCCATCGCCTCATCTACAACGACCCCCGGCGGTTCGGCACCGGGCACCTCGTCACCGGCGCATCCGCGCGCGACGCCTACCTCGGCCGCCGCCTCGGCGTCGAGCCCCTGACCCCGAGGTTCACCGCGGAGTACCTGCGCGGGCAGGCGCGCGGGCGGCTGGCGCCGGTCAAGTCGTTCGTGCTTGATCAGAAGCGCATTGCCGGGGTGGGCAACATCTATGCCGACGAGGCGCTCTTCCGGGCGCGGATCCATCCCCTGCGCCCCGCGGGATCGCTGCGCGGCGCCCAGTTCGAGGCGCTGCGCGAGGCCATCGAGTACGCCCTGGCGGCTGGAATCGACGCCAAGGGGGCCACGATCGATGACTTTCGCCACGTGGACGGCGCGCAGGGCTCCTTCCAGGATCGGTTCTGCGTGCACCAGCGCGCGGGCCAGCCCTGCCCCGCGTGCGGGACGGCGATCCGCAAGCTCGTCGTCGGGGGACGGGGAACCTACGTCTGCGAGCGCTGCCAGCCGCGGCCGCGGCCGCGCGCCGCCTCAGGCGGCGAGCAGCTCTGAGAGCTTCCCGGCGCGGTCGGCGGCCAGGAGCTCCTGGAAGCCGCCGATCGACTCTCCCTCGATGACGATCTGGGGAAAGGTGATCATGCCCGTGAGCTCAGAGAGCTTGGCGCGACCGTCCGGATCGCGTGCCAGATTGATCTCCTCGTACTCGATCGAGCGCTTGGCCAGCAGGGTCTTCGCGCTCGTGCAGTACGGGCAGAAATCGGTGGTGTAAACGGTGACCTGCTTCATTGCTTCATTAAGTATAGCCGGGGACGGACGATGCCCGGCCCGCTGAGGACCGAGGCGATCGTCCTGCGGTCGATCCGCTACGGCGAGGCCGACCGCATCCTCCATCTCTATACCCCGGATCGCGGTCGGCTGAGCGCGATCGCCAAGGGAGCGCGCCGCGCCCGCAGCCGCTTCGGCGCTCGGCTGGAGCCGTTCTTCCACGTTCGCGCCGTCCTGCACGAGGGGCGCAGCGAGCTGCTCACGGTCACCGGCGTCGACACCATCGCCGCGCACCGGCGGCTGCGCGAGCAGGCGGCCACGCTCGACAGTGCGGCGCGGGCCTGCGACGCGGTGGCGCGGCTGTTCGAGACCGCCGATCCCCATCCCGAGGTGTTTCGGCTGCTGGCCAACGAGCTGGGCCTGCTGGAGGCAGACCCGGCACACGCGCGGCCGGGCAACGGGCTGGCCTTCCGGCTCAAGCTGCTGCTGGCGGCCGGCATCGTGCCCCAGCTCGCCGCCTGCGCGGTGTGCGGAGAGACCGAGCACCTCAACGGCTTCTCCGGTGCCGCCGGCGGGGTCGTCTGCGGCGCCTGCGAGGCGGGGGCGTTCTCGCTCTCGGAGGACGCGTACCGCTTCCTGGTCGGCGCGCTGGGCTCGCCGCTGGCCCGGGCGCCCGACGGCGCCGAGCTCACGCTGCGCCAGGTGGAGCGGGCCATCGGCGACACCGCTGAGCACCACGCCCACGTGCGCCTGCGCCCGCTGTTGGCCGCCTGACTGTCTCAGGCCTGTCACAGAGAGCCGTCCCCGCTCGGCGCGGTGTCAGAATCGGTGTGTGAGCGAACGGACGATCACCTCCGGCTATACCCACCCGACGGGGCCTGTGGCCGACCGCTTCGCCGAGCGCATCCGCGCCCGCGAGGCGGCTGACCTCTCCCCGTTGGCGACGCCGTCCTATCCGGCGCACCGCCGCCACCCTGATACCGAGTGCGGTCTGCGCACGCCGTTTCAGCGCGACCGCGACCGGATCGTGCATTGCAAGGCGTTTCGGCGGCTGAAGCACAAGACCCAGGTGTTCGTCGCGCCCACCGGGGATCACTACCGCACGCGCCTGACCCACACCCTGGAGGTGACGCAGATCTCGCGCACCGTCGCGCGCGCGCTCGCGCTCAACGAGGACCTGAGCGAGGCCATCGGGCTCGGGCACGATCTCGGCCACCCTCCGTTCGGCCACGTCGGCGAGGACGCGCTGGACCGTTGTCTGCGCGAGCGCTTCGGCACCGGCTTTCGCCACTATGAGCAGTCGCTGCGCGTCGTCGACGTCCTGGAGCGCGATGGCCGCGGGCTGAACCTCACCGAGCCCGTCCGCGACGGCATCGTCAACCACTCGGGCCGCTCGGCCCAGCCGACGACGCTCGAAGGCCGGATCGTGCGGCTGATGGACCGCGTGGCCTACATCAACCACGACATCGACGACTCGGTGCGCGCCGGGGTGCTGTCCACCGGCGATCTACCCGCCGGGCCCATCGCGATCCTCGGCGAGACCGGCGAGCGGCGGATCGACACCCTCGTCCACGACCTCGTTGAGCACTCCGACGCCGCCGGGGACATCGTCCAGGGGGAGGTCATCGGCGGGGCGATGTCCGAGCTGCGCGCCTTCATGTTCGAGCGGGTCTACCTGGGGCCGGTGGCCACCGGCGAGCACGCCAAGATCAACCGCGTGATCGACACGCTCTTCACCTATTACTGCGAGCACCCGGAGGACATTCCGGCCTCCATCCCGGATGCGGAGCTGTCCGTGCGCGTCACCGACTACCTCGCCGGGATGACCGACCGCTTCTGTATCCGGGCCTTCGAGCAGATCAGCGTCCCGGACTCCTTCGCCCAGTGAGCCGCTACACCGCCGACTCGCGTGACCGCGTCTTCACCGCGGTGGACATGCTGGCGCTGATCTCCGCGCGCACCGAGCTGCGGCGCGCCGGAGTCAACAGCTACTTCGGGATCTGCCCCTTCCATGACGAGCGCACCGGCTCGTTCCACGTCCGGCCCGATGAGAAGCACTACCACTGCTTCGGCTGCCAGGAGTCGGGGGACCCGTTTGACTTCGTCATGCAGACGGAGGGCCTGGATTTCAAGACGGCGATGGAGACCCTGGCCGATCGTTTCGGCGTGCAGCTCGAGACCGAGGACGAGGACCCCGGAGCGGCGGCGCGGCGCCAGCGGCGCGAGCGCCTGCACGCACTGCTTGACCGTGTCGCCACCTACTACGCCCGTTACCTGTGGGAGGCCGCCGAGGCGCAGGACGCCCGCGAGTACCTGGTGGGGCGCGGGCTGGCCGAGACAACGCTCAAGGAGTTCCGCGTCGGCTACGCCCCCAGCGCCTGGGACCGCGTCCTGCTGGCCTCCCGGCGCGCGGGCTACTCCGACGAGGAACTGCTGGCCACGGGCCTGGCCCAGCGTTCACAGAGCCGGCCCGGCAGCATCTATGACCGCTTTCGCGGGCGCGTCATGTTCCCCGCCGCCGATGCCCGCGGACGGGTGCACGGCTTCGGCGCCCGTCGCATGCGCGAGGACACCGAGAGGCCCGGCGCCAAGTACCTCAACACCTCCGAGGGCGAGCTCTACCACAAGCGCGAGGTCCTCTTCGGGATCGACCTGGCCCGCGCCCCCGCCGCCAAGGCCGGGCGCATGATCCTCGTCGAGGGCTACACCGACGTCCTGGCCCTGCACCAGGCCGGCATCCGCAACGTGGTGGGGATCATGGGCACCTCGCTCACCGAGGAGCAGATCCGCGAGCTCGAGCGCGTGGTCAAGGTGCTGGAGCTGTGTCTCGACGCCGACGCCGCGGGCCAGGACGCCATGCTGCGAGCCTCTCGCGTGGCCGCCGGGCGCGACCTGGAGCTCCGCGTGGTCCCGCTACCCGAGGGAACCGACCCGGCCGATCTCATCGAGCGAGAGGGGGCGGACGCGCTCCGCGCCCTCGTCCAGACCTCGACCCCGTTCGTCGTGTTCAACGTCGGCCGCATCCTCGAGCAGGCCGACACCCGCAGCGCCGAGGGCCGCGATCGCGCGCTCGCCGAACTGCGTCCGGTGCTCAACGAGATGGGGGCGAGCGTGCTGCGCGATGACCTCGTGCGGAGGGTCTCGGGGCTCCTGGAGCTGTCCGAGGGGCGCCTGGCCACGCTGCTGAGCAGCGGCGGGTCCGCCGGGGGCACGCTGCGGAGCGGCGGGCCCGGCAACGGTTCGGCGGCTCCGGGAGGCGGGCCGGCGGGGCAGACCGGCAGTGCGACCGGGCAGGGACAGCGCGCCGAGCGCCTGTTTCTGGCGCTCTGCCTGGCCGTGCCCGACGCCGGCGCCCAGCTGCTGGCCGATCTGTCCATCGACGAGATCCTCACCAGCACGGCGCTGCGCCGCGCCGCGCGCCATCTGGCCCAGCACCTGCGTGCGCCGCTGGCCGGGCTGCCCGAGGGCGACGAGGAGTTCGCGCGGACCATCAGCGGCCTGGTCGAGCTCGCCGGGCGGGTTCCGGACCCCAGCGCCGACCGCCTCCAGCACGCGCGGTTGATCCTCGATCTCGACCGCTTGGATCGGGCCATCATCCGCGCCCGGGCCGAGGGCGCGGGCACGAGCGGCCTGGCTCGCCAGCGCGAGGTGGTCCGCGACGCCATCCGCGATGCGGTGGCACGGCTGGAGAAGACGCTGTGAGCCCGCAAGGCTCTGCGATCTTTTACAGCTCATAGCTGTAAAACTTCGCGCGACCCCGATGGGAGGGGCCTTTCCGGGCGTCATCGCCGGATCGGGTGCGGCTAAAGATCGACGCCGCGCTTCCGAGTAAAGTGGCGGGCGACCGTCAAAGGACAGCTCAGTACACCCTGATCCGGGGTAGCTCAATCGGCAGAGCATTCGGCTGTTAACCGAAGGGTTGTGGGTTCGAGTCCCACCCCCGGAGCTCATCACCCCCCACCGCACCCGTCCCGTGAAGCTCTACGTCTGTTATGGCACCTGGACGGCCGGTGGGTCGGTGCATCGCCACCCGTGCGGCGAGGCGCATAAGGCGCTCGTCGCCGCCGGGCACCGTCCGCAGGTGGTACGGGCCTACGGCCTGGGACCGCTGCCGGGGGTGATCAACGATCTGACCCCGCGCCGCGAGGTCAAGGAACTGACCGGCAACTACTGGGTGCCGCTGATGGTCACCGACGACGGCACCGCGATCCAAGGGTCCGGCAGGATCACCGCCTGGGCGCAGGGGCACCCGGCGGCCGCTGCGGCCTGACCCGCAGCGCCACCGAGGGGCCAGTCCTCCCAGACAGACGCCGGGGCGACCCGTGGGCCGCCCCGGCGAACACCTGCCTGTGATCAACCGGCTCGTGCCGCTACGAACCGGAGCTCGTCGCCGATGAGGGGACGATCAGGCTGAGGAGCCCGGCCGCCTGCCCCGGCGCGACGATCTGTTGGCCGGCGAGGCCGTTGATGGTGCCGGCGAGTTCATTGGACAGCTCCGCGACCAGGCCGTTGAGGTCCAGGGTGCCGTTGGGCAGCGCCGCGGCCACGAGCTTGTCGGTGTCGATGTCGAACGCCTTGACCTCGGGCCCGCCGTTGATCGACAGGTACAGCCCGGAGGAGCCGTCGGTGCCCGTGCCGACCTGCAGCACCGGATCCGAGAGCGTGGCGGAGACGGTGCCGTTGCTCAGCTGGATGCCACCGTCAAGCGGCACCGAGGCGCTGAGGGTCCCGTTGTCAAAGCCCGCGCTGGCCGCCGGCAGACCGCCGGTGCCGGGCACGGTGCCGCCAGAGCCGTTCACGATCGGCAGGGAAACGCCGCTGAGGCCGCCGAGGACGCTGCCGCTGGCGGGGCCGAGGGGTGTCACGCTCAGCCCGCTGTCCTGCAGCGCGCTCTCGAAGGCGGGGGTGAACGCCACCGACACGCCGGCCGCGGAGGCACCCGGGGCACCCGGGGCCGAGGTGACGAGGGTGGCCTTCGAGGTGAGCGTGAGCGAGAACGAGCCCAGCTTCTGGTTGGCCTTGAACGCCTTGTGCTTGAGGCCCTTGTTCAGGAGTGAGGCCGCTTTCTTCGACAGCTTCGCGGTGAAGCCGGAGACCGTCTCCTTGGCGCCCTTCATCTTCACCTTCACCTTGCCGGTGAGGGTCAGCAGGGTCACCTTCTTCTTGCCGAAGAAGGCGGTCAGGGTGGCGGTTGACTTCTTGCCCTTGACCGTGCGCTTGAAGCCGAGCTTGGTCAACTTCACCGAGCGCTTCTGGCGCACGAAGCGGGTCACGCCGTTGTAGTTGACGGTGCCGCTCGTGTTGGAGAAGTTCCACTTGCCGCCCTTCTCCGGGAAGGTGGCGTTGTTGCCCTTGCGCGTGGCGGGCTTGTTGGTCTTCAAGGCCAGGTGGTTCTTCTTGAAGGCCTTCTTCGTCTGCTTGTTGAGCGTGATCGTCGCCTGGTCACCCTTGGCAGACTTCAAGGTGACCTGTTGGGTGGCGGCGGTCGCGGATGAGACTGACCAGAGGCCCAGCGCCCCGAGGGCGAGGGCAAGAGAAAGCCGTGACGTGAGACGTGACATGACGTCCTTTCTGAGATGCCCGTGGTGTCCTAGACGCGAGCTACTCCGAATTTCTGTGTCTCAATCAGGCACTCGACAAACGTGCGATAACGAAGCCTGAGCAACCCTGGCCAAAGGCCCCCAAAGCTCCGGAGAAGCGGTGAAGTTCGCGTTAGCGCGCCGCGAGTTGCTCAACCAGGTCGGCGGCCCGCGCCGGCCCGGGATGGCGGCTCGCCCACCCCCCGAGCTCGGCCGCCCGCGCGCCCAGATGCGCGCCTCGCAGAGCCCGTCGCACGGCCAGCCGGAGGGTCGCCGGCGAGAGCAGGGGCCAGGGCAGCCGCACGCCGGCCCCGGCCCAGTCCACCCGCGCCGCGTTCTCAGCCATGTCCCCGACGTGCGGCACGGCCAGCACGCGGCATGAGGCGGTCAGCGCCCGGACCAGCGTGCCGTGGCCCGCGTGGCAGATGACCAGCGCGCAACGGGGCATCGTCTGGGCGTAGGACAGCCACTCCACCAATCGGGTGTTGGGCCCGACCTTCACGGGGCCGGGCAGGGCGCGCCGGTTCCACGTCGCCACCACCCGCACCGGCTCGCCGGCCAGCCCGGCCAGCGCCGCGCGCAGCAGGCGGTGGTCGGGATCCTGTGCGGTGGAGGGCGCCACCAGGACCAGTGGCGCGTCGCCCGGTGGAGGCTCCACGTCGTCGAAGGGTGGCTCCCACATCAGCGGTCCCACCAGGTGCACGTGCTCGGGCCACGTGCGCGGATACTCGAGCTGGGGCAGTGTGCCGACCATGGTCAGCTGCGTGCTCAGGCCGCCGTGCAGGCGGTCCACCGGCGCGAGACCGAGCTGGCGCCGGGTGTCGTTGAGCTCGCGCCGCCCGCGCTCCAGACCGGAGAGGACCGGGCGATCAAAGGCGCGCCACAGCCTGCGTCCGACGGCGGTCCGGGGCAGCCGGGCCCCGAAGGCGTAGGGCGGAAACCCCGGCTCCATCACCGGATAGACATGGGGGATGAGGGTGGCCACGGGCACCGACTCGAGCTCGCCGGCCAGTGCCGGAGCGAGCGTCAGGATGTCGTGGACCACGACATCGGGACGGGCGGCGGCCAGCGCCGGACGTGTCTCCGCGGCGGCCCGGACGATCGCCTCGTAGGGTCCCAGCGGCTGCGCGTTGGTGGGGAAGGTGGGGTACTCGGGGGCGGCGAGAAAGCGCATGCCGTGCGCCTCGACGGGCTCGCGCCACCGGCTCCACGTCTCGTAGGTCACCTCGTGACCCCGGGCGACGAGCTCGGCCCCGAGGGCCAGCATGGGAAAGGCGTGGCCGGGCTGGCCGAAGGCGCCCAGGAAGATGCGCAGCGGGGCGCGCCCGCTCACGGGAGCGGCGGGGTCAGCGCTCACCCCGCCAGCTCGGCCACGGCGCGCAGCTGCGCGATGCGGTCCTCGCGCGTGAACGCCATCGGCATCACCATCAGCGTGCCCACGCCGGCGTCGCGGAAGGCCGCGATCCGGTCTCGCACCACGTCGGGGGGCCCGCACAACGAGACCATGTCGACGAGCTCATCGGGCAGCGCGGCGGCCGCCTCCTCCTTCTTGCCCTCCAGATACAGGTCCTGGACAGTGCGGGCGGCATCCTCGAAGCCGTAGCGCTGGACGAGGTTGTTGTAGAAGTTCTGCTGGCGCGAGCCCATGCCGCCGACGTAGAGGGCCAGCCCCGGGCGCATCATGTTGCGGCCGAGCTCGCGGTCCTCGGTGACAAAGGCCGAAACCGTCGGCGCGATCTGAAAGCCGTCGAGCGAGCGCCCGGCGCGATCAGCGCCCTCCTGGAGCAGCTCATGGAAATCGCCCACGAACTCGGGGGAGAAGAAGGTCGGGATCCACCCATCGGCGATCTCGCCGGCCAGCGCGGTGTTCTTGGGCCCGATCGCCGCCAGGTAGATGGGGATCCGCTCCTGCACCGGCGTGATCATCAGCTTCAGTGCCTTGCCGGGGCCGTCGGGAAGCGGCAGCTCCAGCGTCTCGCCTTTGAACTCCAGGCGCTCGCGGGCCAGCGCCTTGCGAACCACGGTCACGTACTCGCGCGTGCGCTGCAGCTGCCGGCCGAACCGCTGGCCATGCCAGCCCTCGGCCACCTGGGGGCCCGACGACCCGATCCCCAGCACCATGCGCCCGCCCGACAGCTCGTCGATGGTGGCCGCGGTCATCGCCGTCATCGCGGCGGAGCGGCCCGGCATCTGGAAGATGGCCGAGCCGAGCTTGATCGAGGTCGTCCCCGCGGCCAGCCAGGCCAGCACGGTCGCGGCGTCCGAGCCGTAGGCCTCGGCTGCCCACACGGAGTCATAGCCCAGCCGCTCAGCCTCCTGGACCACGTCGAGCTGCTCTTGTGGGCCCATGCCAAAGCCCCAGTAGCCAACGTTCACTCCGAGCTTCATGTGCAAGGTTCCTTTCGTCGCAGGGGATCGCTTGAGGGCCTCGACGGCGCCGGTTACAGTGGCGCGGCCCGCTCACCCATCGGGCGGCACAGGCTATGCGAACCCGGCGCCGAGCGACCATTGACGACCTGCGACAGGCGATCGACCGCCTGCCTCGCCGTACCCGGATCGCGATGCTGGAAGGGATGGCCGCCAACGACATCATCGTCGGCGCCTACTCGACCGGCGAAGGCATCTGCCCGATGCTGGCGGCCCATCGCAACGGCGGGCGGACGAGCCTCATCGCCTTTGCCGAGGCGTGGGATCGCGTCGCCTTCCGCGGCCAGCGCGAGGCCCGGGCCCGCCGCGCCACCGAGCGCGAGATCCTCATCCTCCGCTCCCACCTGGAGGCGAGCCTGCTCGAGGATGACCTGCCCGTCGGCGAGCCGGCTGTCGGCGAGCCGGCCGTCAGCGAGCTGGCCCGGGCGCGGCGCGACCACGAAGCGCTGGTCACCCGCCGCGAGCACGAGGCGGCTTCGGCTCGCCCCGCGCACGAGGCGTCGCCGGCGCGCCCCGAGCACGAGGCATTGCCCGCCCGCCGCGAGCGGCCAGGCGAGCCGGACCGCACCCACGAGCTCGAGCGCCGGCCCGGGTGGGCCTGGACGCGGGTCGTGCGGCGCTATGACGAGTACGAGCGGATCATCCAGCGCGTCGAGGACGCTACCCCGGCAGCCCCGCCGGCATCGCTCCCGGCGGCTGGAAGATGATCTCGGGGATCACGCAGCCAGGGGAGAGGCGCAGCAGCATCCGGACCGCCTCGGCGACGTCGGTGTCGCGAATCATGTCCTCGGCCGCCAAGCTCTGCTTGATGAAGTCGGTCATCGGGGTGTCGACGAAGGCCGGGCACAGCGCGGTGGACTTGATGCCCTCCTTGCCGAGCTCCTTGTTCATCGCCTCGGTGAAGCCGACCACCGCCGCCTTGGTCGCCGAATAGACCGACAGCCACGGCTCCCCGGACTTGCCCGAGATCGAGGAGGTGTTGACCACCAGCGCTGAGCGGTGCTCCGCGCCGGCCTCGCGCAGCAGTCCGGCGGCCTCGCGATAGAAGAGGATGACCGAGCGGAGGTTGACGGCGAGCTGCATGTCCAGGCGCTTGGTCTCGATGTCGGCGACCAGCGCGCCGATGCCGACGCCGGCGTTGTTGACCAGGACGTCGAGTCGCCCGAAGCGATCGCGGTGCTCGGCCACGACCTGGGTCACGACCTCCTCGGAGGCCATGTTTCCCGCCACCGAGATCACCTCACCCCCCGCGGCGGTGAGCTCCTCAACTGCGGCGGCGAGCTTCTCGGGCCGTCGCGCGGCGACGGTCACCCCGTAGCCCTCCTCCACCAACATCCGCGCGATCGCCAAGCCGATCCCGCTGGAACCTCCCGTCACGATCGCTGCGCGATCCGCCATCGACTCCTCCTCCGCCTTGACTTGCTCAGATCAGGCGCGGAATCCAATCAGGCGAGCGCGTGTGACGCGGCGATGCCCGGAATGACGGGCGGCGATACTAGGTCTCAGTGAGCGACGCCACGGTGGCAGAGCAGCCGGCCGGCGGGCCGTCCCAGCCCGCGCAGACGATCCTGCCGGTCTCGGCGGACCCGGCGCCCGAGCGGCGCACCACCCCGGTGGAGCTGCTCTGGGACCTCGTCTTCGTCTTTGCCATCACGCAGGTGACGACCCTGTTCATGCACCGCACGGGCTGGGAGCGACTGGGGGAGGCGCTGCTCGTCCTGGCGCTGGTGTGGTGGGCGTGGTCGGCGTTCGTGTGGGCCGCCAACGCCCAGGAGGAGCAGTCGCGCACCCTGCGCGCGTGCCTGCTGGCCGGCACCGTGCTCATCTTCATCGTCGGGCTCGCGGTCCCCAACGCCTTCGGGCGCAACTCGCTCCTGTTCGCCGTCGCCTACGCGCTGGTTCGCTTCCTGCACCTCGGGGTCTACGTCGACGCGTCGCGCCGGGGCAACGCCGGCCGCTCGGCGATCCTCGGCTTCTCGGTCACCGTCGTCATCGGCATGGTGCTCCTGATCCTGGGAGCGCTGGCGCACGGCTGGCTGCGGGCTCTGCTGTGGCTCAGTGCCGTGGCCATCGACTACGCGGGGCCCGCGTGGCTGACCCGCGAGCGCCTGCGCGGCCTGCAGCAGGTCGCGGTGGCTCACTTCGCCGAGCGCTACGGGGCCTTCGTGATCATCTGCCTGGGGGAGTCGATCGTCGCCGTGGGCGTGGGCATCGCCGACGGGACGCGCCACCTCACCGCCGGGCTGGTCATCGGCGGCACGCTGCCGTTGCTGACCGCCGTGGGGATGTGGTGGACGTACTTCGATCGCACCGCAGACCGCGCCCAGGAGCGGCTGCGCGTGCACGAGGACCCGGTGCTGGCCGCCGCCGATGCCTACAGCTACATGCACCTGATCATCGTCGCCGGGATCGTCATCTTCGCCGGCGGGGTCAAGCTCGTCGTCCACGACTCGGTGAGTGCCCCGATGCCGGACGGCGGCCGGCTGGCCATGTGCGGCGGGGCCGCTCTCTACCTGGCTGGGCTCGCCGCGTTCCGTCTCCGCATCCTGGGTGAGCATTCCTACGGCCGCTTGCTGGTGGCGCTGGCGCTGATGGTGCTGTTCGCCGTTGGCGGCGGGCTGCCGGCGTGGGCCATCGGCGCGGGGATCGCCGCGCTGGTGGGGGCGCTGTGCGTCGGCGAGGTCCTGACGGCGCCGTCGGCTGACGGCGCGGCGGTCACGCCGGCATCGTCCGGTGTCGAGCCCGCGGGTTGACCAGCGGGGTCAGCGGCCGCTCGAGACGAGCTGCCCGAGGTAGCCGACCATCCGGTGCGCCACGGCCTCGCTGAAGGGCAACGCCGGCTCCGGGCTCGTGCCCGCCGCGGCGCGCTCGCGAGCCGTCCGCAGGGCGCCGGCCGCGGGTGCGTCCAGCGGCTCGAGCAGCTCCTCCGCCACCGCGACGGCGTCGGCCACCACCTCGGGCTCGGCTGACCACACCACCTCAAAACGCCGCCGAGCGTCGGACACCGCGGTGTCTGACGGCTGCTCCCAGGCGGCCAGGCAGGCCTGGATGCCGTCGGCGCTGATGAGCACCGCCCACTCACGCGCGAGGGCGTGACGGCGATCGATCGGCACCTCCAGCGGCCCGCCGTCGGGCGAGGCCGGCCCGGCGAAATCGGCCAGGACCACGGCCAGATCCGCCGTGCGCGCCATCTCGCGCCAGCGACGCTCGGAGGCGCGGTAGAAGCGCTCTCGCTGGAAGGTGCCCAGCAGAACGCCGCCGGTGGCCCGCGCGCAGTACTCGTCCTCCATGGCGCGGCTGAGTGCGAGGACGGCCGGCTTGGTGAGGATCGTCGGGGCGACCTCGGGGCGGCGGCGACGCAACCCGGCGAACACGGAGGCCGCGGGTGAGACGCGCCGGCTGCGGACGCGCGCGATGGCCGCCGGCAGCGAGAGACCCTGCTCGCGCCAGCGCAGCACCTCGAGGATCCGCTCCACGTCGGCCGGCGCGTATCGGCGATGGCCGCCCGGCAGCCGCGACGGATCCGGAAAGCCGTGCCGGTTCTCCCACATGCGCAGGGTCCCGGCGCTCAGCCCGGTGCGCTCGGCCAGCTGGGCCGTGGTCAGCGGTGAGTTTGCGGCGGGCGAGATGGGAAAACGATACAACTTGTAGAGATTTCTCCAACAGTAAGTGTGGGAACTGACCACTCAGACGAGGAGCGAGACACGATGCGAGTGCTGATCACGGGGGCGACGGGAACGATCGGGCTGGCGCTGGCCGACGCGCTGACCGCGCGCGGGGACCAGGTCATCGCGCTGTCCCGGGACCCGGAGCGAGGCCAGCGGGTGCTGGGCGATGGTCCGGAGGTGCACGCCTGGCCAGATCCCGAGAGCGCACCCCCGCCCTCAGAGGCCGTGGCCGGGGCTGACGCCGTCGTCAATCTGCTCGGCGAGCCGGTGGCCCAGCGCTGGTCAGACGACGCCAAGCAGCGCATTCGCGACTCGCGGATCCGGAGCACGCGGATGCTCGTCCAGGGGCTGGAGGCCTGTCCGAGCGAGGCGCGCCCGGGAACGCTGGTCTCGCAATCGGCCACCGGGTACTACGGGCCCCGCGACAGCGAGCCACTCGACGAGCAGGCGTCACCCGGCAGCGATTTCCTGGCCGGCGTGACCACGGCATGGGAGGGGGAGGCGCGCGCCGCGGCGGGCTCCGCGCGCGTCGTGTACACCCGCACCGGCGTGGTCCTGTCGCCCAGCGGCGGTGCGCTGGCCAAGATGCTCCCGTTCTTCAAGCTCGGGATCGGGGGCCCCGTCGCCGGGGGCCGGCAATACGTCCCGTGGATCCACCTCGACGACGTGATCGGCGGCCTGCTCCACTGCCTCGATGATGCGGAGGCGACGGGCCCGGTCAACCTCACCGCTCCCAACCCGGTGACCAACGCCGAGCTGTCCCGGGCCCTGGGCCACGCCCTCGGGCGCCCCGCCGTGCTGCCGGTGCCCGGCCTGGCCGTCAAGCTGCTCTACGGCGAGATGGCCGAGATGGTGACCACCGGGCAGCGCGCGATCCCGGCGCAGTTGCGCGCTCTTGGCTACACCTTCCGTCACCCTGAGATCGAACTGGCGCTCAAGGACGTGCTGAGCGATCAGTGAGCGTCCGGGTCCACCGCCTCACGCGCAGTCAGCACCTGGATCGCCCGGTCGACGAGGTCTTCGCCTTCTTCGCCCGGGCCGACAATCTGGAGCAGATCACCCCGTCCTGGCTGCGTTTTGAGGTCCGAGACACCGAGCCGGCCGACATGGGCGACGGGACGTTGATCCACTACCGCCTGCGCCTGCACGGCCTGCCCCTGCGGTGGACCTCGATGATCGAGGAGTGGCGTCCCGGCGAGAGCTTCGTCGACCGCCAGGTGCGCGGTCCCTACCGGCTCTGGCATCACCGCCACACCTTCCGTGCCGACGGGGCGGGCACGGTGCTCGGCGACGACGTGCATTACGCGCTGCCGCTGGGCCGCGTCGGTGATCTGGCCCATCCGCTGTTTGTCAGGCACGACTTGGAACGGATCTTCGATCACCGGCAGGCCGCGGTGCTCAGGCTGATCGGGCCGTGACCGCGCTCGTGTGGCTGCGCCGCGACCTGCGCGTGCATGATCATCCCGCGCTGCGGGCCGCCCTGGATTCAGCCGACGTGGTGGTCCCGGTTTTCTGCTTCGACGACGGGCTGCTGCACGGCCGCCACGCGTCCGGGCCCCGCACCCAGTTCCTGCTCGAGTGCCTGGCCGAGCTCGACGGGGCACTGCGCGACCGGGGCAGCCGCCTCGTCGTGCGCCATGGACCGCCGCGGCGCGAGCTGCCCGCTCTCGCGGCGCAGGTGGGGGCCGATGCCATCCACCTCAGCGCCGACGCCGGGCCCTTCGCCCGCCGCCGCCAGCGCGAGGTCAAGGCGGCGCTCGAGCCCGACGTGGCCTTCCGGGTGCACCCCGGCCTCTTCGCCGTCGATCGCCTGGATGAGATCCGCACGCGCGGCGATGACCCCTACGCCGTGTTCACGCCGTTCTTTCGCAACTGGAGCGCTCAACCGCGGCGGGACGTGCTCGGGGTGCCGCGCCGTCTGCCGCCGCTGCCGGCCAAGCTTGACCCGGGCGCGCTGCCCGCGCTCGGCGACCTCGGACTGGAGCAGACGTGCGAGGACCCGGCGCCGGGCGGCGAGAGCGCGGGACGGGAGCGGCTTCGCCGTTTTCTCGCCGACGCCGTGCGCGGCTATGACGAGGGCCGGGACCGGCTGGCCGCCGACGGCGTCAGCCGCCTCTCCCCGTACCTGCACTTCGGCGCCGTCTCGCCCCGCGAGATCGAGGATCGGCTCCCCGACGGCACGGGCGCCGAGGCCTACCGCCGCCAGCTGTGCTGGCGCGACTTCTACGCCCACGTGATCGGTCACTACCCGGCCAATGCCCGCTCGGAGTTTCAGGATCGCTACCGGGGATCGATCCGCTGGAGCCGTGCGCAGAAGGGCTTTGAGGCCTGGTGTGACGGGCGGACCGGGTTTCCCGCGGTGGACGCCGGGATGCGCCAGCTGCGCCGCGAGGGGTGGATGCACAACCGCGCCCGCCTGCTGGTGGGCTCGTTTCTCACCAAGGACCTGGGGATCGACTGGCGCTGGGGGGAGCGCTGGTTCATGCGGTGGCTGCTCGACGGCGACGAGGCCTCCAACAACGGCAACTGGCAATGGATCGCCTCAGTGGGGGTGGACCCGCAGCCGGCCTTTCGCCGGATCTTCAACCCCGCGCGCCAGCAGGCACGGTTTGACCCGAGTGGCGAGTACGTGCGCCGGTACGTCCCGGAGCTCGCCGCCGTGCCCGATGAATACCTGGCCGAGCCCTGGACGATGCCCGCGGAGGTGCAGGAGCGGACCGGGTGCCAGATCGGCCGCGACTATCCCGAGCCGATCGTCGATCACGCCCTGGCGCGACGCGAAGCGTTGGACCGGTATCGGGTGTAAACAGTGGCGACGGGACGCCATACGGGCTTTGTTTCGTGCGCCACGAGGAGAGGTACGTCTTGGTCATGGCTACCGCGAACCCAGCAGGCACACGCACCTATCCCACCGAAGGTCGCACGGCCGCGACCACCACCCGCACCGAGAAGGGCATCAGCCTGGCCAGGGGGCCGGCGCTGATCCTGGGCACCATCCTGCTGGCCGTCGGTCTCTACCTCCTCTACAAGGCGCGGACCTTCCCGCCGTTCTCCAACTTCCCCAACGGCAGCGTCACCAAGGACGGCGACTTCCTCTTCGGGCTCTTCGGCGCCAACGGCTGGACGGCGATGCTCACCGCAGTCGCCGGCGGCCTGCTCCTCTTCGGAGCCGCCCAGCATCTGCTGGCCAAGACGATGAGCCTCATCGTCGGGGTGGCCCTCGGTGCGGCCGCGGTGATCGCACTGGTCAGTGGCAACGTCCTCGGGATGGCCGCCGCCAACGGCTGGACCAAGCTCGGCTGGGCCGCCTGCGCCGTCATCCTGCTCTTCAACACGCTGGTGCCGCGCCGCCGGCGCGAGGTCGTCGTCGAGGAACCGGTGGCGCGGGACGCACCGGTCGCCTACGACCGCCGACCGGTGGCCGAGGATCGCGCCGTGGCCGCCGATCGACCGGTGGCGGCCGATCGACCGGTGGCCGCCGACGGCGAGGACGCGACCGCCGTTCACCACGACCGCGCCCTCGAGAGCGATCGCGCCCTCGACGACGAGCAGCCGACGGTGGCCCCTCGCGAGCGTGGCGTCGACGAGCCGCCCACCGCGGTGACCCGCGACGACCAGCCCGCGCAGATGCGCCGCGACTGACCCTGCCCCGCCCGCCCCACGGGTGGGCCACGCCGGAGAAAGCGCTCAAGGCGGGGCCGTTCGGGCCGACTGAACGGGTGATGACCCTTTCGGGCACCGCCGCCCAACCCGCTCCATCCGTCGCTGAAGACCTAAAACCGCCGTCCCGCCGCCACTCGCGGCGGGCGCTGCGCGGCGCCGCGGTGGTGCTCGTCGTGGGCCTCGTGTTCTCCGCGCTGAGCGCGATCATGTGGGGCCGGACTGACCAGTCCAACGATCGCAAGGACTTCCACGCGGTCGCCGAGGACGTCAGCTCCACCGTCGGCATCCTGCTGCAGCGCGACACCAACTTCGTGGCCACGCTGCGCACGGTCCTGACGATGGACCCACATCTGACGCCCACACAGTTCGAGGCCTGGTACAGCCGCCTGCAGAGCAGCCAGCGCCAGGTCGGTGGCATTGGCAGTGCCGTCGTCAACGTCGTCGCAGCCAATGACCTCGAGCGCTTCCAGGCCCTGCGTGACGCCGACCCGGCCTTCATCCGGCTGCTGGGCTCCTCGATCGCCGTGGTGACGCCGACCGGCCAGCGCCGCTACTGCCTGCTCGCCTCCAGCGGGGCGCTCGCGCAGCTGCCCGGGATCGCCGCCCGCATGGTCCAGCAGGATTGGTGTGACCCGAACACGTTCGTCGGCTCCACCGAGGCCGGCGCCCTATGGGGGGCGGCCGGCGGCGATCGCGTCCTCGTGCGCCCGATCAACGAGCCCTGGCTGCACACCACCCTGTTCGAGGTCCCCTTCTATCGCCGCGGCGCTCCGCTGAGCACGTCCGCCCAGCGCGTCGCGAACACGCTGGGCTGGGTGGTCAGCTCCTTTGACGTGGACACGCTGCTGCGGCAGGCGCTCGGGCACAACCACGGTCTCCACGTGCGCCTGCAGTACACCAACCCCAACGGCCGCGCGGTGTATGTCGCCGGCGTGGGGCGCGCCAGCGGCTCGCTCAGCCAGCGCACCGTCATGAACTTCAACGGCCGCTGGACGGTGACCGTGACCGGCGCGCCGACCGTCTCCGGCATCACACCCGCCGCGCAGGGAGCGATCATCTCCGCCGCGGGCGTGGTGGTGACGCTGCTGCTCTCGCTGCTCATCCTCACCCTGTCGCGCTCGCGCGAGCGGGCACTGCAGATGGTCGCCGAGAAGACCGGGCAGCTGCGCCACCAGGCGATGCACGACGCCCTGACCGGCTTGCCCAACCGCGTTCTGGCCATCGACCGGGCCGAGCAGATGCTGGCGCGAGCCCGGCGTGCGGAGCAGCCGATCGCGGTGCTCTACATCGACATCGACGGCTTCAAGCACATCAACGACACCTTCGGTCACGCCGTCGGCGACACCTTCCTGCGGGCGGTCTCGGCCCGGCTGGACACCGTGGTGCGCGCGGGGGACACCGCGGCGCGGCTCGCCGGCGACGAGTTCGTCGTCCTGCTCGAGGCCAGCACGCTGGACGCCGGCCCCGAGCTGGTGGCCGAGCGCGTCCTCGACGTCTTGCGCGAGCCGTATGACCTGACCGACGAGATCGGCCGCGAACTCTCGGTGACGGCCAGCATCGGCGTCGCCTACGGCTGCCACGAGACGGCCGAGGAGCTCCTCGCCGACGCGGACGTCGCGCTGTACGCGGCCAAGGAGGCCGGTCGCAACCAGTACGTCGCCTACGAGTCCGGGATGCAGACCGCCGCCCAGGACCGGATCACCCTGGAGATGGACCTGGCCGACGCCGTGGCGTCCGAGGAGCTGTTCCTCGTCTATCAGCCGACCTTTGACCTCAAGACCGAGCGCACCACCGGGGTGGAGGCGCTGCTGCGCTGGCGCCATGCCGAGCGTGGCGTCATCGCTCCCGACGTGTTCATCCCCATCGCCGAGCGCAGCGGCCTGATCCTGGCCATCGGGCGCTGGGTCCTGGACACCGCCACCCGCCAGGCGGCGGCCTGGCGCGCCGCCGGCTACGACCTGGCCATCAGCGTCAACGTGTCCGGCCGACAGCTCGATCACGACCAGCTCGTCGACGACGTGCGCAGTGCGCTGCAGGACTCCGGGCTGCAGGCGTCGGCGCTGACGGTGGAGATCACCGAGACCGCGCTGATGAAAGATCCCGAGGCGACCGCGGGCCGGCTCGCCGCGATCAAGGAGCTCGGGGTTCGGGTCGCCGTCGACGACTTCGGCACCGGCTATAGCTCGCTCGCCTACCTGCGCCAGTTTCCGGTCGACACCCTCAAGATCGACCGCGCCTTCGTTCAGGGCATCGCATCCTCCAAGGAGTCGGCTGCGCTCATCCAGACCCTCATCGACCTGGGCCGGTCGCTCGACCTCGAGACCCTCGGTGAGGGCATCGAGGACCCGGCCCAGCTTCAGCACCTCCAGCGCGCTCAGTGCGACTCGGGCCAGGGCTTCCTCTACGCCCGTCCGCTGGAGGCCGACGCCCTGACGGAGTTCCTCAGCTCGCGTCCGGCCGATCAGCTTCCGGCGGGCGCGGACCTCTAGCCGCTCCAGCCCGGACCGGCGCCGGGGCCGCTGCCGGGTCGGGCGCCAGCGCCAGATCGCGGGCTTCCTCGCCCGGCCGGCCGGAGGGTGACGGGGCGACCTTGAGCCGCGGCAGCTCGAGCTCGAGCCGGGCGCCCCGGGGCCACCCGCCCGTCGTGCCCACGGCGCGCGCCTCACCGTCATGAGCGCGCGCGATCGCCCGCACGATGGCCAGTCCCAGGCCCGCGCCGCCGGTCTTGCGGCTGCGGTCATCGTCGGTGCGATGGAAGCGTTCGAACACCTGCTCGAGCTCGTCATCGTCGATCCCGGGGCCGTCGTCGAGCACCACGAAGCGCACGATCCCGCCCGGCCGCGCGGTCACCTCGAGCCGCACCAGGCCGTCGGGGGCGCGGGTGTGCTCCACCGCGTTGCGGACGAGGTTGCGCAGCGCCTGGGCCAGGCGGTCGGGATCGGCCGTGAGGACCGCGTCGGGAACGGGCCCGAGCTCGAAGTGGCGCTCTGAGCCGATGCGGGCGCCCAGCCACAGCTCGGCGACGAAGGGCTCCAGCTCGAACTCGCGGTACTGCAGGAAGTCGCGGCGCTCCGAGCGCGCCAGGAGCAGCATCTCATCCACCAGCCGCGACGTCCGGGCGATCTCCGCCGAGACCAGGCGCTCGACGCGGCGCACCTCCTCGGGGGCGGGATGCTCCTGGGCGGCCAGGACCTCGAGCTGCCCCGCGATCACCGTCAGCGGCGTCCGCAGCTCGTGCGAGGCGTCGGCGATGAAGTCCCGCTGGGCGGCGAAGGCCTCGGCGAGGCGATCCAGCATGCGATTGAACGACTCGGCGAGCACGCGCAGCTCGTCTCCGGCCAGCTGCGTCGTGTCCATCCGCGGATGCAGGTCGCCGTCGTCGACCTGGGCCGCCACGCGGGCCATGCGCCGCAGGGGCAGCGAGACCGAGGCGCCCGCGAGATAGGAGGCGATGAGCGCCAGGACCACGGCCAGCACCCCCGCGATGACAAAGGAGCGCACGATGCTGCGCTGGGCGCGCCGGACGATGGCCAGCGGCTCGCCGGCCCCCACCCGTACCGAGAAGCGGCCGGCGCGGATGACACGCTCGTCGAGCCTGACCTCGCCGATGTCGGGGGCGTTCTGCGTGGTGATCCGGGTCGGTGCGCGAAGCAGTGCCCGTCCCAGGGCGTTTTCGGCGTCCTGCTCAGCCACCGTCTCGCCGTTGTCGGGCACGGGGCTGCCCAGCAGCGCGGGCGGGCTGCTGGTGGACCCGTGCCCGGGGATGGCGGCAAACAGCAGCGAGGAGGTGGCGTTGAAGGGCTGTCCGCGCAGGTAGACCGCCACCTGCGCCAGCAGCGTTTGCGGCGAGTCGGCGCGGATGCTCTTCACCGCCTGGGCGAGCTGGGAGATGTCCCCTGCGACGTCCTGGTCGACCTCGGCGCGCAGCTCGGTCCCGGTCTGCTCATAGACCACCACGAAGATGACCGCCGTAACGGCCAGCAGCACTCCTGTCACCCACGCCACCAGACGCCACCGGACGCTGGTGCGAGAGATCATTCCGTGTCCTCTTGGAGTCGGTAGCCGCGGGAGCGGACGGTGACGATCGGGACCGGCTCCCCGCTGACGGCCAGCTTGCGCCGCAGGTATCCGATGTAGACGTCGACGATGTTGGTGGCCGGATCGTGGCCGTACCCCCACACCGCGCGGAGAATCTGCTGGCGGCCCAGCACCTGGCCCGGGTGGTTCATGAAGTAGGCGAGGAGGTCGAACTCGGTGTTGGTGAGGCGGACGAGCCGCCCGGCCATGTGGACCTCGCGGCCGAGCAGGTCGATCTCCAGCTCTCCGCTGCGCAGGTTGGTGGCGGGCGCCTGGCGCGCCGTGCGCAGCTGGGCACGGATGCGCGCCTCCAGCTCGGCGAGCGCGAACGGCTTGACCAGATAATCGACGGCGCCGGCGTTCAGGCCGCCGACGCGATCCTCGATCTCGCCGCGGGCGGTGAGGACGATGACGGGCAGCTCGGGCCGCTCGGCGGCGAGATCCCGGAGCACCTCCATGCCGCTGCGGCCCGGGAGCATCAGGTCGAGCACCACGAGATCGACCCGGTCGGAGAGGGCGAGCTCCAAACCGCTCTCGCCGTCGAGCGCCGACCGGACCTCGAAACCGTGTGCCCGCAGGCCACGATCGATGAAATCCACAATTCCGGGCTCGTCCTCGATCAGGACGATCTTCGCCACGCGCTCATGATACGAGCGCGGTCCGGGGCCTCCGCGCGGGCCCAAGAGAGTTCTCACAAAGCCTGCGTGGCGAGCTCGCGCAGCGCCGTCACCTGTTCGGGACCGAGCCGGCGAGCGAGCTCGATCGCGGCCAGCGCGGCGTCGATCTGGCTCGGCGTGGTGGCCCCGATCAGGGTGGTCGCGGTGCGGGGGTGCAGCAGGGTGAAGGCGATGGCCAGGGTCGCCGGCGTCGACCCCCATTCGCGCGCCGGTTCGCGCAATGCCGCCCCGAGGGCCAGGTCACGGCCGCGACGCCCGTCGGCCAACTCGGGGGTGAGCCGTCCCGTGGCTCCGTCGGCGTACTTGCCGCTCAGCGCACCGCCGGCCAGCACCGCCGAGGGCACGAGCGACGCCTCGGTCGCGTCAAGCGCCGCCTCCATGGCCGGATCCTCCACGACGTCGAGCCGCGCCAGGCTGTAGGGCAGTTGCGCGGCGCAGGGCTGCGAGATGCCCTGGCGCTCGGCCTCGGTGGCCGCCTGCGCGATGGCCTCCGCGCTCCAGTTGACCACGCTCCAGGCCGCGACCCGCCCGGTGGCGAGCACCGCTGCGATCTGCTCGACCGCCACCGCAACGGGCACCGCCGCGGGCAGGGTGGAGGAGTAGAGAAGGTCCAACCGGTCAAAGCCCATCCGCTCCAGTGAGCCCTCGAGCTCGGACACGGCGTCCTGCTGGGGCCAGAACTCCCACCAGAGCTTGTTGGACACGGTGATGGCCGCGCGGTCGGCGCCGACGGCGCGAAACAGCTCGCCGAACAGCACCTCGGAGTACCCGCTGGCCAGCGGCGCGTGACCGGTCTCGTCGTTGTAGCGGGCGTCGTCGAGGAAGTCGATGCCCGAGCGCAGCGCGTGATCGAGCAACCGCTCGGCGTCGGCGCGGTCCATGCGCTCGAAGGTCCGCCAGGAGCCCAGGGCGATCCGCGACACGCTGAGCGACGAGGTGCCGAGGCGGTGGTGGGGGAGGCTGGCCACTGAGCCGTCAGCCTACCTTTCGCACCGCTTCAGCCGGGCAGCGTCACCCACAGCCGCGGCGCCAGGTCGCTGAGCACCTCCGCGGCCAGACCGGCGACCGTCGCGGCCGCAGCTGCGTCCATGGCCAGGCTGAGCTCTCGCCACGCCTGGGCCACCGGGGCGACGCGAGCGGTGGGGCCCCAGCCGACGGCCGCGCGCAGGTCGTCGGCGTGCCGGCGCGCATCGTCGGCGGTGAGCGAGCCGAAGGGCCGGTTGGCGCCGCCACAGAACACCGGCTGGCTCAGGATGGCCTGAACCGACTGGCGCCGTTCGGTCATCGGGCGCGGAGGGTCGCGGCGGCGACGACCGCCTGGCCGTAGGCGATGCCGCCGTCGTTGACGGGGAGACGCTCCGGAACGAGAACCTCCAGGTCCGCGGCCCAGAGCCCGGCCGAGACCGATTCGAGCAGCCGGCGGTTCTGGAAGACACCGCCGGAGAGCACCACCCGTGGGCAGCCGTGAGTGGCGGCCAGCGCCGTGCATACCTCGACGGTCGCCCGCGCCACGCCGTTGTGAAAGCGCGCCGCCACCACGCCCGTGGAGGTGCCGGCGGCGAGATCGCGCGCGATCGCCGCCACCGTGGGACGCGGGTCGATGATCATCATCTCGCCGCTGCCGGTCACCGGCATCTCGTAGGTGCCGAGCTCGGCTGGATCGCACGCGGCCTCGAGCTCGATGGCCGCGTGGCCCTCATAGGTCACGTCCGCGCGCAGGCCGCACAGAGCGGCGACGGCGTCGCAGAGCCGGCCCATACTCGTCGTGATCGGGGACGCCGTCCGCGTCTGCACGAGCCGGGCCACCTGATCCCAGGCGCGCGGTGCCACGACTCCGGCCAGCGCCGGGGGGAGCCCGGGCGTGCCGTCGCCCGCGGCCGACAGCCACGCGCAGGCCATCCGCCACGGCTGCCGGATGGCCGCCGCGCCGCCGGGCAGCGGCACCGGGACGATCGAGCCCACCCGCCTGAACGTCCGCGCATCACCGAACAGGAACTCGCCGCCCCAGACGGTGCCATCGAGGCCGTACCCGGTTCCGTCGAAGATCGCGCCCACCGCGGGGGCCGCCACCCCGGACTCGGCGAGGCACGCGGCGAGGTGCGCGTGATGGTGCTGGACCCCGATCAGCTCCACGTCGTCGTATTCCAGCGCGTACTTGGTCGAGAGGTACTCGGGGTGCAGATCGTGGGCGACGACCTGCGGGTCGACCGCGAACAGCCGCCCGAAGTGGGCGATCCCGTCGCGGAAGGAGCGCAGCGTCTCGTAGTTGCCCAGGTCCCCGATGTGGTGGCTGACCCATGCCCGCTCGCCCTTGGCCACGCAGAATGTGCTCTTGAGCTCGGCGCCGCAGGCCAGGAGCGGCTGGGGCGTACCGTCGCCCGGCAGCGCCAGCGCGGCCGGGACGTACCCGCGGGAGCGGCGCAGGACGACCGGCCGCGGCGACGGTGTCGCCGCCACCACCCGCACGACGCTGTCGTCCGTGCGCGTCTCGATCGGTCGGTCGTGGACGAGGAGCAGGTCGGCGATCGCAGACAGGCGCTCGCGGGCGTCGTCGTCGCGGTAGGCGATCGGCTCGTCGGACACGTTGCCGCTGGTCATGACCAGGGCGCTTCCGGCGTCGGCCAGCAGCAGGTGGTGCAGAGGGGAGTAGGGGAGCATGACGCCCAGCTCGCGCGCGCCGGGCGCGACCGCGGTGGCCACGGGTGCGTCGCTCCGGCGGCGGGCCAGCACGATCGGACGCTCGGGCGAGCGCAGAAGCGCGCGTTCGTCGTCGCTCAGCGCCACCAGCCCCTCGGCCCCGTCCACGTCGCCGACCATGAGGGCAAAGGGCTTGTCCTCCCGGTGCTTGCGCGCGCGCAGCGCCGCGACCGTCGTCTCGTCGTCGGCCCGGCAGGAGAGGTGATAGCCGCCGATGCCCTTCACGGCCAGGATCGCGCCGTCGCGGAGAGCGGCGGCGGCCGTGGCCACCGCATCCACCGCCGTGCTGGTGACCGGAACCGGCTCACCGTGGGCGGAGAGCAGGGTGACCTGGGGACCGCAGGTCGGGCAGGCGTTGGGCTGGGCGTGAAAGCGGCGGTCGGTGGGGTCCTCGTACTCGGCGCGGCAGGCAGGGCACATGGCGAAGCCCGCCATCGTCGTCAGCGGCCGGTCATACGGGATTCCGCGCACGATGGTGAACCGCGGCCCGCAGTTGGTGCAGTTGATGAAGGGGTAGCGGAACCGGCGGTCGGTGGGGTCACACAGTTCGTACAGGCAGTCGGCGCACACGGTGCTGTCGGGCGTGATGGGGGCGTCGGGCGTCTGTCCGCGCGGGCTCTCTCGGATGGTGAAGGCCGTCTCGCCCCGCGCCGCCCGTGCCTCTCTGAGCACCCTCTCCACGACGGCCAGCGGTGGCGACTCCGGGCTCAGCCGGGCCACGAACGCCTCGACGGCAGCCAGCGCGCCCTCCACCTCGGCCACCACTCCATGCGCGTCGTTGAAGACGAACCCGCCCAGGCCCAGGTCGCCGGCGAGCCGGTACACGTAGGGCCGGAAGCCGACGCCCTGGACCGTGCCCTCGACGCGGAGGTGCACCCGCGCCCGGCGCCGGCGGTGGGTGCGCGTGGCGCCCGGCGCGTGCGCGCTCATCCCACCAGGGCCCGGAGCGTGTGGTAGGCGCCGGCCTGCGCCTCCTGGATGCGGGGGATGTGCTCGGAGCGGGTGACGACGACGTGATCCGCGAGGCCCTCGGCGGCGACACGCCCTCCGTCGTAGCCGACCATGGCCACCGTGACCAGGCCGCGCCGGCGCGCCTCGGCCAGCGCGGCGATGACGTTGGCGGAGTTGCCGGAGGTCGAGAGCGCGATCAGCGCATCGGCTGGGCCGCCGTGGGCGATCACCTGGCGGCTGAAGATCGCGTCGATCCCGATGTCGTTGGCGATCGCGGTGAGGATCGCCGGGTCCTCGGTGAGGTCGATGGCCGGCCGGCCAGCGCGATGAAAGTCCGCCACGACGTCCATCGCGTCGGTGGCCGATCCGCCATTGCCCAGGGCGAGCAGCTTGCCGCCGCGGTCAAAGCCCGCGCGCAGTGCGTCCGCGGCGGCACGTAGGACCTCGGCGTTGTCGGTCAGTGTCTGGGCACGCAGCTCCTCGATCTCGGCGGCCTTGGCCAGCACCGAGCGGCGCACGTCCTGGAGCACCGGTTCGAGCTGGTCCTCACGCTCGTCGAGGAACGGATAGAGAAAGCTCGACGCGCCGGCGTCGTGGACACGGCGCTCGGTGCGTCCGCGGAGCAGGCCGCGGTGCTCGAAGAACACGTGGACGAGCTCCCACAGCACGTGGTACAGCGTCTCCACGAGTTCCTGGGCGATGTCGGCGTCACCCACGGGGGGAAGGAACTCCCACTCCGCGCCGGCGGTCGCGAAGGCGATGGTCAGACAGCCACGCCGGCGGGCCACCGCGATCGCCTCCGCGCGCTCACCGCCGTCCTCGTCCGCGCCGAAGGCCATGGCGATGTCGTCGGGGCGCGCGAGCAGCTCGACCTGCGCGGCCAGCGGGCCGCCCTCGCCGGCCAGTCCCACCGCCGGCAACGCGCGCTTGCCGACGATCACCGGATGGACGAACTCGACGGCGACGTGGCGCGCGTCGGAGCGCGCGGCGGGAGAGCGGCCGAAGGCGATCAGCTGCCCGTCGCGGGCAAAGCGCTCCGCCATCAGGTGACAGAGGCGCGCCAACCGCTCGGCCTCGGCGGCGAAGAACCGAGCGTTGGCCTCGCTGCGAGCGGCGAGCAGGTCGGCCAGGCGGCCGGGGCCGGCGGCGAGCGGGACGACCCGGCTCATCCGACGGTCATCGCCCCCTCCCGGTGGGCGATGCGCCCCAGCCACTCGCGCCAGGCCTCGACACCCTCGCCGGTCCTGGCGCTGAGGACGATGCGCTCGACGTCGGGGTGGACCTGATCGATGTTGTAGAGCAGGTGATGGAGGTCGACATCGACGTGCGGAAGCAGGTCGATCTTGTTGACGATGATCAGCTCGCAGGCGCGGTACATGAGCGGGTACTTCAGGGGCTTGTCGACCCCTTCGGTGACCGCGCTGACCATGACCCGGACGTCCTCGCCGATCCGGAACTCCGCGGGGCATACGAGGTTGCCGACGTTCTCGACGATGAGCAGGTCGATGTCGTGAAGCGGCAACGACGGGATGGCCGAGCGGACCATGTTGGCGTCGAGATGGCACTCGCCGCCGAACCCCGAGCCGGTGTTGATCTGGGTCACCGGTACGTGGAGACTCGCCAGTCGGTCGGCGTCCATGGAGCCCTGCACGTCACCCTCCAGCACGCCGACGCGCACTCCCGGGAGGGCGGTGACGACGCGTTCGAGCAGGGTGGTCTTGCCGGCGCCTGGCGCGCTCATGAAGTTGACCACGGTGACTCCGGCGCGATCGAAGTCCTCCCGGTTGGCGGCGGCGATCGTGTTGTTGGCGTCCAGCGCCTCCTCGACGACTCTCACCTTGGTGCGATGCATGCGACCTCCTCGACCTCGATGGACTCCACCTCGAACTCGTCGCCCGACGCGATCACGACGTCGCTGCCGGCGCAGGCCGGGCAGCGGAACGCGGGGATCTCGATCGCCCACTCGTGATCACATCCCCGGCAGCGCAGGCGCGCCGGGATCACCTCCTGGACCAGCCGGGCGCCCTCGCAGACGCTGTCGCGGGCCACGAACGCGAAATAGAACTCGAGGGTGTCGGGGATCACCTGGCGCAGGCGGCCGACGCGCAGGTTGACCACCGTCACCCGGCGCCCGTCGGCGTGCTTGGCCACGGTGTTGACGATCGCGCTCGAGAGCGACAGCTCGTGCACGCTCTCACTCCGGCTGCGCGACCAGCGCCGTGGACCGCAGCTCCTGCACTGTGTCCAGGACGAGCGCCACCGCGCGGTCCACCGCGTGCTTGACCCGCGTCGAGAGGCCCCAGCCCATCTCCGACACCTCCTCGGGCTCGCACGCGATCACCACCACCTTGCCGGGCCACGCTCCGACCGACTTGACGAAGCGCAGCACCGTCTGCGGATCCATCGCGTGGGGGTTGATGACGTCCCCGTCCTCGATCGCCCCGGGCACCGCCTCCTCGTCGGGCTCCATCACGTACAGGGTCCCGGGCTCCCCGCCCTGCGGGGAGACATCGACGATGACCAGTGCGTCGTAGCCGCGCATGACCTCGTAGGCAAGATCCAGGCCGCCGGTGCCGGCGTCCATGACCGACACCCCGGCAGGCAGCTCCAGTGCCGACAGGCGGCGGGCCACCTCGCCCCCAAAACCGTCGTCGCGCAACCAGCTGTTGCCGACGCCGGCGATGAGGATGCTGCGCAGTGCGTCCGAGCTCATGGCTCCATCACCTCCAGCTCCGGGGCGAAGAAGTACAGGTAGCGGCCGGTGTCGCGCATCAGCTCCTGTCCCGGGTCGTCGTCGATTGTCAGGCCCAGGTGGGCCCTGCCGTCGTAGTCGGTGAAGATCCGCTCGATCGTCGCCTGGCGGCCGTCGAGCGTCCGGGCATGGAAGTCGGCGTCCTGGCGGGGGTGG